>NZ_MUOA01000090.1:0-97857 GCF_002001065.1 Pseudomonas sp. A25(2017)
CAAAAATCCCCTGTGGGAGCAAAGCTTGCTCGCGATAGCAGTGGGTCAGTCTGCCTTGATGCTGAATGTGCCGCCGTCATCGCGAGCAAGCTTTGCTCCCACAGTTTGGATGGGTGCCAGCCTGCGATTTGCCGACCAACAAAAATCCCCTGTGGGAGCAAAGCTTGCTCGCGATAGCAGTGGGTTAGTCAGCATCCACGCTGAATGTGCCGCCGTCATCGCGAGCAAGCTTTGCTCCCACAGTTTGGATGGGTGCCAGCCTGCGATTTGCCGACCAACAAAAATCCCTGTGGGAGCAAAGCTTGCTCGCGATAGCAGTGGGTCAGTCAGCATTCACGCTGAATGTGGCGCCGTCATCGCGAGCAAGCTTTGCTCCCACAGTTTGGATGGGTGCCAGCCTGCGATTTGCCGACCAACAAAAATCCCCTGTGGGAGCAAAGCTTGCTCGCGATAGCAGTGGGTCAGTCAGCATCCATGCTGAATGTGCCGCCGCTATTGCGGGCAAGCCTGCTCAGGGGGCAATCAGGCGGTGAAGTCGCTGGCGTGCAGCTCCTTGACGCCGACCAGTTCGAATTCGAACTCGGGGGTGGCGTCGGCGTTGGTACTGCCGGAGAGGATGCCATCGACGAAGCGCAGTTGGCCGGTGGCGTTGTTGGGATCGAAGGCGCTGTTGCCGATGAACGTGAAGGCATCGATTGTGGCGGTCAGCGGGTTGGCGTCCAGGCCGGTGAGGTCCAACTTGTCGAACTCCGCGCTCTTGAAGCCGCTGATCACATCGCGCAAAGCCCCGACGCCCATGTCCGACAGCGCACCAAATGCGTAGGTGTCCGCACCCGTGCCACCGCTGAGGTTGTCGGTGCCCGCGCCGCCGATCAGCCGGTCATCGCCCGAACCACCCACCAGCGTATCGTTGCCGGCCCCTCCGTCGAGGACGTTCGCCGCGCTGTTCCCCGACAGCGTGTCGGCGGAGGCGCTTCCTTCCAGGTTCTCGATGAACTTCAAGGTGTCGAGCCCGGACCCCACGGTGTTCTGCTGCGCAGACGTCGAGAGGTTGACGGTCACGCCGGACAGTGCCCGTTCATAGCTCGCCGTATCCATGCCATCGCGTCCATCCAGGACATTGTCGCCGGCACCGGCGAACAGCGTGTTGTTCAACGCATTGCCGGTTCCATTGGCAGCGCCGGTGCTGTCGACATACAAGTTCTCGACGTTATTGCCCAAGGTGTAGGCCGCCAGACTGCTGTGCACGCTGTCGATCCCGCCCGTCACCGCGTTGGTGCTGGTCTCGATCACGCTGTCGTCGGCATTGTCGACAAAGTAAGTGTCGTCCCCGTCGGCACCGCTCATGCTGTCTGCCCCGGCGGCGCCGTTGAGTACGTTGTTGGCGGTATTGCCGGTGATGAAGTTGCGCCGTTCATTGCCGGTGCCGTCGATCTCCGACACACCGGTGAGCACCAGGTTTTCCAGATTGGCCCCCAGCGTCCAACTGACAGAGGCTTGCACCGTGTCGATCTGCGCGGTCGAGGTGTTGGTTTCCACCACGCTGTCGAAAGCATTGTCGACCACGTAGATGTCGTTGCCATCGCCACCGGTGAGGGTGTCGGCGCCCAGATCGCCATCCAGCGTGTCATTGCCCGAGCTGCCCACCAGGGTGTCGTCCTGGTCGGTGCCGGCGATCATCCCGCCCTGGTTCTGGCCTTTGTTGAAGATGTCCTGCACGCTGTTGTTGTCGTCGGGGTTGCCCTGGAAGCCCAGGTCATCGGCAATGTAGTCCGCCAGGCGTTGGCCGACGATCTCCGCCGACTCCTCGTGCAGGTGCCAGACGTCATCGGGATACACCAGTGGATCGACTTCGTAGCGCAACGGCAGGTCGGTGTAGTCCACCGCCAGCTTGACGTCGGCGCGCTCGGCGGCCATGGCTTCCTGGGCGGCGCGGACATAACCGACGCCCTCGACAATGGACGCGATCTTCTCTTCCGAATAACCCCGGGCCCGGGCCGCGTCCTCCGAGTAATGACCGGTTTCCATCAGGTACACGTTGAAATTGCCAAATTGGGCATGCAGGTAATCGAACACCTTCAGGGTCGCGGCCTTGTACGCCGCCGCAGCCGCGGCCTTGTCGGTGGAGCGGGCGATTTCCTGGGCGGCTTCCTCGCCCTGGCCCCAGATGATGCCCATGGTGACGTTATCGATCGACTGCAGTTCGGTGCGCTGGTCGCGCAGCAATGTCACCGCGCGCAACAGCGCCTGCCCGGGTTGGTTGGTGTCGGTCAGCCACCAGCACAGCTGGAGCTCCTCGGCGCTGAGTGTGGAGAGGCCGTTGACCGTGCTGCCGCCCACCGCGATGTCGATGCCGTTGCCATCGGCATCGTTGAACTGGCTGCGCACGTCGTAGGTGGTGTAGCGGTTGAGGTCGTTGACCAGCATCGAGGTGCCGGATTGGTCGTCGTCCTCGGACATGCGCAACAGACGTGCGTTGGATTGGCCGAGGGTCGGCAGGTAGAGAATATCCTGCTGGGCGCGCTCGCCGAAGACGAAGTCGTTGGCCGTGAGGGTGTTGAGGTAGTTGCCGTTGAGGGCGATCTCGAAGCGATTGCCATCGGCATCGGCTTCGGCGGACTTGACGTAGGTCTTGTCGCCGGCCGCGTTGAGGGTCATGTACAAGGTGCTGTTGGTGCCGTCGCCGAGACCGAGAAAACCCAACCCGGAGACATCGATTTTGTCGACGCCGACGGTGAAGTCATAAATCGTATCGGTGGCCGTGACGCCCCCGGTGTCGTAGTCGCGGTAGCTGTCGGAGAGGTTGCTGTAGCGGAAGGTGTCGGCACCGTCGCCGCCGTACAGCGAATCGCGTCCGGCACCGCCGACGACGATGTCCGCACCGGTGCCGGCCTTGATCGTGTCGTTGCCGCCCAGGCCAAGGATCAGGTCCGCGCCGGTCGTGCCGTTGAGGGTTTCGGCGTTGTTGGTGCCGGTGATGGTATTGGCGGGCGCATCGGCCACCACCAGGGCGAAGTTGTCACTGACTGAGGCGCCAGAAGGATCGGTGGCCTTGACGAGTACGTCGTAGTTGCCCGCCGCAGTGCTGATTGGCGTGCCGCTGAAGGTCAGGCTGGTGGCATTGAAACTCAGCCACGCGGGCAGGGCGCTGCCGTTGGCGAGGGTCGCGGTGTAGGTCAGTACATCCTGGTTGGCGTCGGTGAAGCTGTTGCTCGCCACGGTGTAGCTGAACGGCGTGCTTTCACTGGCGTTCTGGTCCAGCAGCGGAGTGGCCACGACCGGTGCCACATTGGTGGGGGTGCCTTGGTCGGCGAAGACAAAGTGACTGGCCGTCAGGCTGCTGACGAAGTTGCCTGCCATCGAGACCTCAAACCGATTGCCGTTGGCATCGACCGTCAAGTCCTTGAGGTAGGTGCGGTTGGTCGACGAACTGTAAGTGACCTGCAGGGTGCCGTTGAGTCCGTTGCCCAAACCGGTATAGCCAAGCGCCGACACATCGATCTTGTCCGCCGTCACGTCGAAGTCGAGGATCTGGTCACTGGCGCTGGTGGAGCTGGTACGGTAGCTGTCGAGCTTCGAGGTGTAGCGGAACACATCGGCCCCCGTACCGCCGGTGAGCTTGTCCACCCCGGTGCCGCCGACCAGGACGTCGTTGCCGGCGCCGCCGTTGAGGGTGTCGTTGCCCGCGCCACCGAACAGTTGCTCATTGGCCGCGGTGCCGGTCAGCGTGTCGTTGTTCGGCGTGCCATTGATCACAATGGCGGTGGGGACGTCCTGCACGGCGAGGGTAAAGCTGTCGCTGACGGTGGCGTTACTGCCGTCGCTCGCGGTGACCTGGATGGCGTAGGTGCCCGACGCGGTGTCGGGTGGCGTTCCGCTGAAGGTGCGGGTGGCGGCATCGAAGACCAGCCAGCTGGGCAGAGCGCTACCATTGGCGAGCCTGGCGGTGTAGCTCAGGCTGTCGTTATCCGGGTCGGTGAAGCTGGTGGCCGGCACCACGTAGCTGAACGGGGTGTTTTCGGTGGCGTTCTGATCCACTAGCGGCGTCGCCAGTACCGGTGCCTGGTTGGTCGGCGAGGTGGTGGCGAAGACGAAGTTGGCGCTGGTCAGGGTGTTGAGGTAATTGCCGTCCAGCGCCACTTCGAAGCGGTTGCCATTGGCGTCGGCCTCCAGGGATTTGATGTAGGTCTTGGTACCGGCACTGTTGAGCACCAGGTACACGGTGTTGTTCTTGCCGTCCCCCAGGCCGGTGAAGCCCATGGCCGACAGGTCGATCTTGTCGGCGCTGATGTCGAAGTCGGTGATCAGGTCGCCCAGGTTGGCGCCGCCAGTGTTGTAGTTGCGGTAGCTGTCCAGGCGGTTGGCGAACACAAAGGTGTCTGCGCCAGTGCCACCGGTGAGGGTGTCCATCCCAGCTCCGCCGTCGAGCTTGTCGTCGCCGGCGCCGCCACTGAGGCTGTCGTTGCCTGCCAGGCCGAGCAGGGTGTCGGCCGCATCGCTGCCCAGCAGCGAGTCGCTGCCACTGGTGCCGGTGATGACGCGATTGAAGATGAAGTTACTGGCGGTCAAGGTACTGGCCAGGTTGCCCGAGAGGATCAGCTCGAAGCGGTTGCCGCTGGCGTCGGCGTCGAAGTCCTTGATGTAGGTGCGGTCGCTGGTGGCGTTGTAGCTGACTTGCAGGGTGCCGCCTCGGCCATTGCCCAGGCCGGTGAAACCGAGGCCGGCGAGGTCGATCTTGTCCTGGGTAACGTCGAAGTCGGTGATGGTGTCATCGAAGCTGGTGGTCGCGTTGCGGTAACTGTCCGACTGTGCGACGAACCGGAACGTATCGGCGCCAGTGCCGCCGGTGAGTTTATCGAGGCCTGCGCCACCCACCAGGATGTCGCCACCGGCCGCACCGTTGATGGTGTCGTTGCCGGCGCCACCGTAGAAAATCTCGGCGGCGGCGCTGCCGAGCAGGGTGTCGTTGCCCGCCGTACCTTGCACGGTGGTCATCGGCACTGTGGCGCTGACGTAGCTGCCGTCGCCATACACCAGTGTGGCGCCCTTGCTCGTGTGGCTGATGGTGTTGGCGATGATGGCGTTGCGGTCGGTGCCGTCTTCGTTGCGCTCTGCGACACCGTAGGTCGACAGGTCGCTCCCGCTGATGATGTTGCCCTGGATGAGGTTGTCGCTGCCGTTGAAGTACTTGCCGGACACGCCCAGGGTGTCGTCATAGGACTGGATGATGATTTCCGGTACGGCACTGCCCAGGGAATTGTTGTTGAGGGTGTTGTCGATGACCTCGACGTGGTTGCTGCCGTAGATACGGATCCCGGCGCTGGCGTTGTCGTGGATGTCGACGCCGGTGACGGTCACTTCGCTGGAGAGCTTGACCAGCACGCCTTCGGCGCCGTTGCCATACACCTCGCCACCGGTGATGGTGATGTTGCTGGGGGAGGGGATGTCCTCGCTGCCGCGCTGGATCACGATGCCGTTGCCGCCGTTGTCGTAGGCAACGTTATTGGTCATGGTGAAATCGTGGGTGCTGGTGACGACGTTGAAACCGTGGCGGTCGTTGTTGTAGGCGATGTTGTTTTCGAAGGTGCTGTCGCTGAGGAAGTCGGCGACGAAGCCGTCCAGGCCGTTGCCGTGGGACACGCTGTTCTTGATGACCATGTTGACGGTTTGCTCGTGAGGGTCGAAACCGTACCCGGAGCAATCCTTGATCTCGACGCTGTCGAGGGTGACGTTGGAGTCGTAGCCTTCTTCGCCGGGAATGTAGCCGTTGAACCAGCCGTCGACCTTGCCGGTGGTGCTGTCGCGGTTGCCGTCGATGGTGAGGTTGCTGACGCCGAAGTCGTGGGTTTCTTCGCCGTAGGCCGAGCGGATGATCCCGGTGATCTTGGTGTCGGAGCCGTCGGCCAGCTTGACCGTGGTGTCGCCCATGCCGTCGCCGTACAGGTAGACGTTGCTCTTGAGCATCAGGCAGCCATCGGAAGGTTCCTCTCCCCCCGAAACGATGTACGTACCGGTCGGCATGTACACCTGCCCACCGCCGGCCGCGGCCGCCGCATCAATCGCACTCTGGATGGCTGCCGTGTCGTCGGTGATGCCATCTCCTTTGGCGCCAAAATTTTGTACGTTGAAAATCATGAGCTTATCTCCGTATCAGGCTTAAACCTCGGTAGACGCCAACATTCCATCGACGACCTCGGTGTTATGACCCAACGCAGCGCAAAAGTTGTGACCGCATATCGGGGAAAGTGTCAAAAAGCTGGACTAACTGATCAGCGGTTGTGTGGGGATTGCGCAGGAGTAACGTTCTGTTGACGCTTTTAAGGCCGAGCGATGCCCCTTGTGGGAGCGGGCTTGCTCGCGAAGGCGGCGAATCAGCCACCATTGCCGTGACTGACACACCGCTTTCGCGAGCAAGCCCGCTCCCACAGGTTCTATGGCGACTGATGGCGCTTTCCTTGATTGGCATCAACCCCACTTTTGGGATGGCGCGATAACCTCGAATAAACCATCGCCCCGTTGAAGAGGGCGACCGAGGAAGCTCATGAGTTATCCGCTGTTTCTGACCTTGCACCTGTTTGCCGCGCTGGTGTTCATCGGCACGGTTTTCTTCGAAGTCCTGTTCCTGGAGAGCATTCGCAAGCAACTGCCCGCCAAGGTCATGGTGCTGCTGGAGCAAGGCATCAGCCAACGCGCCCGGCAGTTGATGCCGTGGGTACTGCTGGTGCTGTTCGGCGCAGGCATTGGCTTGGTCTGGCTGCGCTATTGGCCGGTGCTCTTGTCACCGTTGCAGTCATCCTTCGGTTTGCTGCTGGGGCTCAAGATCCTGTTGGCGGGCAGTGTGCTGGGGCATTTCCTCTGGGCCATGTGGCTGTTCAGGAGCGGGCGCATGAACGCCCGCTACGTGCACATCATCCATACCAGCGTGTTCCTGCACATGGTCGCGATCGTGCTGCTGGCCAAGGCCATGTTCTACGTCACCTGGTAAGCGCTGGCGCGTGGTTCCAAGGCGCTTGATACAGGTCAAGGTGGCCCGGCGGGTTACCCCGCAAACTGCTCGCGCACAGCCACTCGGAGATTGTCATGTTCGACCCGTTCCATACCCTCGGTGAGCGCCCCTCGGGACGTGCCCCTGTGGTGGCTGATTTCGATTGTCCGGTCGGTACGCGTAGATTCCACGCAGGTGTCGGTTCGCTCGACCTGCTTCGAGGGTTGCGCAGCAGCCGTCAGAAACGCCGACCCCTATCCGTTGCGGTGCACCTGCCTTCGCGCTTGCGGCTGGCGTCGTGTTCGCCCCTGGCCAGTGACTGCCGCTGCGGCGAGATCGAGGGCTACCTGCAACGCCTGACCTATGAGTTGGGCTTGGTCGGTTGTCACCTGGGCGCAGGGCGGCGCGTCGAGCAGTTTTGCCTGACCGGTGGCACACCGGTGATCGCTCATCTGCAGAAGTTGATGAGTGAGCTGCGCAAGCGCTTCGACTTCAGTGAATACGACGGCGGCGACCACAGCATCGAGGTGGACCTGCACCACACGGATTGGTCGACCATGGGCCTGATCCGTGACCAGGGTTTCTCCCATGTCAGCATCGGTGTGCCCGACATTGGCGTCGACAGCGATCTGTCGGTCGATTGCTATCAGAACCCGGCACCGATCCATTCGTTGATCGATGCGTCGCGCACGTTTGGTTTTCGCTCCATCAACATTGACCTGGGCTACGGCCACGCTTGGCAAACACCGAGCAGTTTCGCCCTGAAACTGGCGACGCTGATCGAACTGGAACCTGACCGGTTGCACGTTTTCGACTATGCCCGCGCGCCGTATCGTTACCGCTCGAAAAACGCCGGGATGGCCGGCGAGTTTTGCAGCCCGGCCGACAAGGACGCCATGCGGAAAATTTGCTGTGAACAGCTGATTGGCGCCGGCTATCACTACATCGGCCTGGGTCAGTTCGTCAGGGCCGACGATGACCTGGCGGTGGCCCAGGAGCACGGACGCCTGCATCGCAATTGCCAGGGTTTTACCCGTCACGGTTGCTGTGATCACGTGGGCTTCGGTTTGTCAGCCATCACGCAGATCGAGCACCTGTACGTACAGAACACCGACGACCTGCTTCACTATTACCAGCAGTTGGACGCCGGGCAATTGCCGGTGTGTCGCGGCTGGCGCTGTGAAGCGCAGGATCAGGTCAAGGCGAGCGTGACCGAGCAACTGTCCTGTGACCTGGAGCTGGATATCGTGGCCATCGAGGCACGCTTCGGCCTGGTGTTTCGCGAGCATTTCGCGTCCGTCTGGCCGTCGCTGGAAGTGTTGCATGACCAGGGATTGATCGAACTGTCGAGCCGGTTTATCGGCATCCTGCCCGCCGGGCGTTTGAACGTCGATGCGATCTGCAATCTGTTCGACCCAGGACTGGATGACGCAGGCCCACACCCTTTTGAAAAGTTGAACCCATCATGAATGCTGCATCCGGTTTCAATCGTGCCCTGGTGGAGAAGTACGACCGCCCGGGGCCGCGCTACACCTCCTATCCGACGGCGCCGCAGTTCCACCAGGCCTTTGCCATGGACGAATACCAGCAGGCTGCCCAGCGCAGTAACCAGGCGCCGCTGCCCAAGTCGTTATCGGTGTACATCCATATCCCGTTCTGCCAGAGCCTCTGCTATTACTGCGCGTGCAACAAGATCATCACGCGCAAGACCCATCGTGCCGTCGAATACCTGACCTACCTCAAGCGCGAAATTGCCCTGCAGGCGGCCTTGTTCGACCGCTCGCGCAAACTCACCCAACTGCACCTGGGCGGGGGCACGCCGACTTACCTGACCCATGAGCAACTGGCCGACTTGATGGACTGCCTGCACCAGTCGTTCGACATGGACGACAGCGACGCCCATGAGTTTTCCATCGAGGTCGATCCGCGGACCATCGATGCGCAACAGATCCAAGGCCTGCGCCAGCTGGGGTTCAACCGCCTGAGCTTTGGCGTCCAGGATTTCGATGCCCAGGTGCAGATCGCCGTCAATCGAGTGCAAAGCGAAGCCCAGGTCGTCGAGCTGGTGGAGGCCGCGCGCCGGGCGCGCTTCAAATCGGTCAGCGTCGATCTGATCTATGGCCTGCCTTTGCAGACCATCGCCAGTTTCGATGTGACCTTGAGCAAGATCATCGCCCTGCGTCCGGACCGGATCGCGGCCTACAGCTACGCCCACCTGCCGCAACGGGTGCGGGCGCAACGGATGATCCGGCCAGAAGACATGCCGCCGCCAGAGCGCAAGTTGGAGTTGCTGGAACTGACCATCAATCGCCTGACTGAAGCCGGCTACGTCTACATTGGCATGGACCACTTCGCCTTGCCGGATGACGAACTGGTACGCGCCCGCGCCCAGGGCAGTCTGCAGCGCAATTTCCAGGGTTATTCCACCCACGCCGACTGCGACCTGATTGGCCTGGGGGTATCCTCGATCGGCAAGGTCGGTGACAGCTACAACCAGAACGTCAAGGAGCTTTCCCAGTATTACGCCCGGCTGGACCAAGGCTTGCTGGCGGTGCAGCGCGGTTATCGGCTGAGTGACGACGATCGCCTGCGGCGCGAGGTCATCAGCGAACTGATGTGTCATGGGCGAATCGATTTCGGCCGGATCGAGAGTGCCCACGGCATTCGATTTACCGAGTATTTCGCCGATGCCCTGGAGCGGCTCCAGGAACTGGTGCGCGACGGGTTGCTGGACCTTCGCGACGACGAGCTGGTGTTGTTGCCCCAGGGGCAATTGATGATGCGCAACGTGGCCATGGCCTTCGACGCGTACCTGGGGGCGGACCAGACGGTCCAGTATTCGCGTACGGTCTGAGGTGGGGCGATCAGCTGATATACCTGTGGCGAGGGGATTTATCCCCGCTGGGCTGCGCAGCGGCCCCGAAACCTGACGTCGCGGTGTGTCAGGTTCATGTAATCAGCTTTTTTTGTGGGCTGCTTCGCAGCCCAGCGGGGATAAATCCCCTCGCCACAAGTGATTTGTTTCCCCTATCGAGAGCGGTTTCGTTTCGACTCCCCAGGCTGCAAAGCCCTTTTCAGAAACTCCGCCGTCCGGCTTTCCCGGCAGGCTGCGACTTCCTCTGGAGGCCCGCAGGCCACGACGTTCCCACCTTGGGAGCCTGCGCCCGGGCCGATGTCGATGACCCAGTCACTCTGCGCCACGACGCGCATGTCATGTTCCACCACAACCACCGTGTGACCTTCCTCCACCAGGCGATTCAGCTGTACCAGCAAGCGATCCACGTCTTGGGGGTGCAGCCCGTTGGTGGGCTCATCCAACACATACAACGTCGCCCCCCGGGCTTTGCGCTGCAGTTCTGTCGCCAGTTTGATCCGCTGGGCTTCGCCGCCGGACAGCTCCGTGGCCGGTTGGCCCAGGCGCAGGTAGCCCAACCCGATATCCTGCAGCACCTGCAATGAGCGCCTGGCCGCCGCTTGCTCGGCAAACACCTCAAGAGCCTGGTTTACGGTCAGTTGCAGCACTTGGGAAATGTCCAGGCCTTGCCAGCTCACCGCCAGGGTCTGCGGGTTGTAGCGCGCGCCGTGGCAGGTGGGGCAGGGCGCGTACACGCTGGGCATGAACAACAATTCCACGCTGACAAAGCCTTCACCTTCGCAGGTCTCGCAACGGCCCTTGGCGACGTTGAAGGAAAACCGCCCGGCATCGAATCCCAGTGCTTGCGCCTGCGCCGTCGCGGCGAACAGTTTGCGCACGTGATCGAACAGCCCGGTGTAGGTGGCGAGGTTGGAGCGCGGGGTGCGGCCGATGGGTTTCTGGTCCACCTGCACCAGCCGCTTGACCGCGTCGAGCCCGGCGGTAACGCGCCCGCCGCTGGTTTGCACGGGTTCGTCTTCCAGGCCTTGCTCATCGGGTTCGGCGTTGGGGCTGGCCTGGCCCAGGTGGGCGCCCACCAGATCCAGCAGGGCCTGGCTGACGAGGCTGGATTTGCCTGAGCCGGAGATGCCGGTCACGGCGGTGAAGCAACCCAAGGGAAAGGCCGCGCTCAGGTTGTCGAGGTTGTTGCGGGTGATGCCTTCCAGGCGCAGCCAATCGCTGGGCGTCCGAGGGCTGCGTGCCATAACGTGTTCCTCACCAAAGAGGTAGCCACGGGTGCGTGATTCCGGCACTTGGCCAAGGCCTGCCGGCGGCCCGCTGTAGAGGACTTTCCCGCCTTGTTCGCCGGCGTCCGGGCCGACGTCGATGAGCCAGTCGGCGCGGCGCATGGTATCGAGGTCGTGTTCGACCACAAACACCGAGTTGCCCGCTGCCTTGAGGCGTTGCAGGGCGCCAAACAGCGCTCCGCTGTCGGCCGGGTGCAGGCCGGCGGAGGGTTCGTCCAGCACGTAGATCACCCCGAACAACTGGGAATTGAGCTGGGTCGCCAGGCGCAGGCGTTGCAGTTCGCCGGACGAAAGCGTCGGTGTGCTGCGCTCCAGGGCAAGGTAGCCCAGGCCCAGGTCGATCAGGGTGACGATCCGCTCCAGCAGCTCGGCGGCGATGCGTTGGGCGGCCAGGCGTTTCTCCAGGGAAAGGTTGGGGGTGTGGCGGGCGTCGGGTCCACCCGCGTGCGGGTTGTCGCCCCTGGCGGCGCGTTGCTCGCGGGCTTCTCGGGTTTGCCGGTGGCTGAGGACGTCTCCGGTTTCTTCAGCCTGTTCCAGGTAGTCGGGTGCCAGGACGCCCTTGAGCACGTCGGCCAGCTCAAGCAATGGCAGGTGCGACAGCTCGGCGATGTCCAGGCCGGCAAAGGTCACGGTCAGCGCCTGGCGTTTGAGGCGCTTGCCCTCGCACACCGGGCAGGGGCTGGCGCGCATGTATTGCGCCACGCGTTTGCGCATCTGCGCGCTTTGCGAGTGCATGAACGTGTGCAGCAGGTAGCGCCGGGCGCCGCTGAACGTGCCCTGGTAACTGGGTTCGAGCTTGCGCTTGAGGGCGGCGCGGGTCTGGGCTGGGGTCAGTCCGGCGTACACGGGAGCGGTAGGGGTTTCTTCGGTGAAGAGAATCCAGTCCCTTTGCTTTTTCGGCAGGTCGCGCCAGGGAATGTCGACGTCATACCCCAGGGTCACCAGGATGTCTCGCAGGTTCTGGCCCTGCCAAGCCATGGGCCAGGCGGCCACGGCGCGCTCGCGGATGGTCAGCGACGGGTCCGGCACCATGGACGCTTCGGTCACCTCATAGACCCGGCCCAGGCCATGGCATTCCTGGCAGGCACCCTGTGGCGTGTTGGGCGAGAAGTCTTCGGCGTAGAGCATCGGTTGGTCGGCCGGGTAGCTGCCGGCGCGGGAGTAGAGCATGCGAATCAGGCTCGACAGGGTGGTGACGCTGCCCACCGATGAGCGTGCACTGGGGGTGCCGCGCTGTTGCTGCAAGGCGACTGCCGGCGGCAGTCCCTCGATGCTGTCCACGTCCGGCACGCCGACCTGGTCGATCAGGCGCCGCGCATAGGGTGCGACGGACTCGAAGTAGCGACGCTGGGCTTCGGCGTAAAGCGTGGAGAAGGCCAGCGACGATTTGCCGGACCCCGACACGCCGGTAAACACCACCAGGGCATCGCGAGGGATGTCCACGTCGACGTTCTTGAGGTTGTGTTCGCGGGCACCACGCACCCGCACGAAGCCGGTGCCTTGCGGCAGGTCGGCGGTTGAAGCAGGGGCGGAGCGTGGGGGCATCGGGCATTCCTTGTGGACGTTGGTGCAACGCTTCAGGGCGTTATGGCGCTGCATTATGGCGATGGCAGAGTGGACTGGATCACAGCGCTGACAATTATGCGACCGGGTTCAACCGTTCGCGTGCGATAAAAATTTACTCCGGGCGCAAGAGATGAGAAAAGCTCTGCAGATTTTTCCCATGGATACGGACGCCTCATGCCTCGATCGAAGTTGTTCTCCACACTGTTTGTCGCGCTGCTGGCCGGTGCCGCGCTCTGGTACATCTGGATGATTGCCAGCGCCAAACTGGAGTTGGGCGGCGACAGTCCTGACCAGCGACAAGTCGGTGAAGTGAAGGACACCGAGTTGCGAGCGATGTCCTCGTATTGCACGGGCGTGACGGTGACGCCACAGGGAACCTGGCTGGTGGCGCGCCTGGAGAGGGAGGCCCGAGAGCTCGAACCGTCCGCTGACGTGTTGGACCTGGATGCGCTGGTCTATGGCCAGCCGAAGCAGCCCAATGAAGCGGAAGAGTCTGGAACCTTTGCCGGTTTGTTTTCTCGCGCTGACAAGGAAACCACCTTCATTTCCCGCCTGGACGCCCAAGGTCAATTTCAGCTCGTGGCACATGTCAGCGGCAGCGCTTGTATGGTAGCCAGCCCCGACGGCACCAGTGTGTTCCTGCTCACGGGCCTTCGTCGCCCTGAAACGGCGAATACCCAGGACCCCGATCAGACCGTGGTCTTTCGCACTGATGATCAAGGCCAGCGCTGGACCTGGTTGACCAAGGGTTGGTTTCCCCAGGCCGAATCGTTGGCCTGGAGCCTGGCTCCTTATTTCCACGGCTCGAATGAAGTCTGGGCCGTGGGCACGCCGGACGCGGTGGATGAAGACAGCGAAGAAGAGAAGCCGACAGCCGTTTCCACCGGCGTCTTCTACTCGGCTGATCGGGGGGCGAACAGCGCGCCGATAATGGCGCCCGAGTCGCTGCTGGTGCCCGCCAAATACGCCCACGGCAAACGCCCTGACATCACTGACTGGGGCACAAACGCAGGCGAACAGGGGGAAATCCAGACCAATGTCCTGCAACTGGATGCACAGACGGCCTTTATCTGGGTGTCCCAACGCTTCTGGGGCGTCCATCCGGATGGCGTCAGCGACAATATCGCGATCAACGTCACGACACGGGCCCGGTTGCAAGCCAAGGCCGGACGGTGGCAGGTGGTCGACGTACAGCGTGACGACAACCTGTTTGTGAGCAAGCTGGTACAGAACGACGCCGGACGGGTGATTGGGCTGATTGACCAGGGTGACCGCGGGCAAGATGTTGTCGCCGAACTGGACACCGCCGCCCTGACCTGGATGACCATGGGTGACCTGCCCAGTGTGTTCGCCCCCCTGGCATCGCAGACCCAGGTACGTGGCGACAATCTCTGGCTGGGCCAGAACACCCTGCTGATCAACACGACCAGCGACCACCATCCACCGCGCTGGCTCTACTGGTGGTCGGACGCGAACATCTCCGCCGATGGGGTGTTCTACTCCAAGGATTGGGGCCGCTCCTGGCAGCGCCTCGCCATCGACGGTTACCTGGGCATTCTCGGCTTTCAACCGACGCAGGACCGGGTGTTCTGGGCCAACGGCAATTGGTACGACAATAATGACGGCCGTCTCTATGCCTATGGGTTGCGCTGAGGATTGGACCGCGCGCTGTTATTTGAACTGACACCAACTTGTGGCGAGGGGATTTATCCCCGCTGGGGTGCGAAGCACCCCCAATGAAGCTGATCAGAATCAACCTGACACACCACAGGGACAGGCTTTGGGGCTGCTTCGCACCCCAGCGGGGATAAATCCCCTCGCCACAGTTTTTGGGGGGGCGGGTTTAAGTTTTTTCCAAGTTGATTTCAATCAAGGGCCGAAGAAGGGGCCGGCCCCTACCATGATCGCCAAGATCCTGTCTTTAAGCCCTGGCGTCCATGACCCGTTCCTCTGCGATGTTGTACCCATCCCGCTCCTGGCTCCCCGGGCTGTTCGTTCTACTGCTGATCTTCGCCGGAATTGTCCAGGCCAAGGACTACGGTAACATCCAACAACAGCGCATCCACCACGTACTGAGCCAGACCGACGCGATCTCCGAGCCCGATGGGCCCTTCAAGGTTCGCAAATTGTCCGCTGCCGGCAAGGTCCTGGGCTATGTGTTCCAGAGCCTGGATGTGGTGGACATTCCCGCCTATTCCGGCAAGCCGATCAACGTCCAGGTCATTCTCGATCCGGCGGGGGTGATCCTCGATGCCTATGTGCTCGAACACCATGAGCCGATTCTGCTGATCGGCATCGCCGAAGAAAAACTCCACGCGTTCAGCGCGCGCTACAGCGGCATCAAGGTCAACCAGCGGGTGGTGGTGGGGCATTCCAGCGCCCCGAATGCCGTGACCGTGGATGCCATCGCCGGGGCCACCGTGACGGCAATGGTGGTCAACGAGGTCATCATGCGTGCCGCCCACGATGTCGCGGTGTCCCTGGGCCTGGTCAAGGGCGATGCGGGGTTGGCCGTGGCGCCGGCGCGTGTGCGTGAGGACATCTACGAGCGCGCCGACTGGAAGACCCTGACTGGCAACGGCGCTATCCGGCGCCTGCTCCTGACCCGCGGCCAGGTCGATGCGTCCTTCAAGGGCACCGAAGCCGAACAGGTCGAGACCGCCAGCGGCGAGCAGGTGAATGACACCTTCATCGACCTCTATGCCACCCACCTCAATCCACCCACCATCGGCCGCAACCTGCTGGGCGAGGCGCAATACCGCACACTGATGGCCGAGCTCAAGCCGGGCGAGCAGGCCATCGCGGTGATGGGCAGCGGTCGTTATTCCTTCAAGGGCTCGGGATACGTGCGTGGCGGCATCTTCGACCGGGTGCAGCTGCGTCAGTCCGGCGACACCATCAGCTTTCGCGACTTGGATTTTCAGCGCCTGAATGACGTGGCCCTCGATGACATGCCGGACTTCGATGAAATGGCGATTTTCATCATCCGCGCCTCCCACCGTTTCGACCCTGGCTCACCCTGGAACCTGGAGCTGCTGGTGCGCCGTCAGACCGGACCGGTCAGCGGCACCTTCAGCAGCTTCGAGCTGGCCTATCAGCTGCCGGAGCCCTACCTGGAGCGGCCATTGCCCACCGCCGAGCAACTGGCGGCCGCCGAAGAAGCCAGCCGGCCGATGTGGCTGACGCTCTGGTATCAGAAAAGTGTCGAAATCAGTGTGCTTGGGGCCGCGTTGCTGGTGCTGACGGCGATCCTGTTTTTCCAGGATTCACTGGCCCGGCGGCCGACGCTGTTGCATTGGCTGCGCCGCGGTTACCTGGTCTTCACCGTGGTTTTTCTCGGCGGCTACGCCTTGGCCCAGTTGTCGGTGGTCAACGTGCTGACCTTCGTCCACGCCTTGTTCGAAGGCTTTCGCTGGGAGTTGTTCCTCACCGATCCGCTGATCTTCATTCTCTGGGTGTTCACCGCCGCCAGCATCCTGCTGTGGGGGCGCGGGGTGTTCTGCGGCTGGCTGTGTCCGTTCGGCGCGTTGCAGGAGTTGATCAACGAACTGGCGCGCAAGCTCAAGGTGCCCCAATACGAGTTGCCGTTCGCCGTGCATGAGCGGCTGTGGGCGATCAAGTACATCATTCTGCTGGTGCTGTTCGGCGTCTCGCTGGAGTCGATGGCCAGCGCCGAACGGCTGGCCGAAGTCGAACCCTTCAAGACCGCCATCACCCTCAGGTTCGACCGCCAGTGGTGGTTCGTGGCGTACGCCGTGGGCCTACTGCTGATCAATATCTTTACCCGCAAAGTCTATTGCCGCTACGTCTGCCCGCTGGGCGCGGCCCTGGCGATGCCGACCCGGCTGCGCCTGTTCGACTGGCTCAAGCGCCGCAAGGAGTGTGGCAACCCCTGCCAGCTGTGCGCCAAGGAATGCGAGATCCAGGCGATTCATCCCGATGGCCGGATCAATGCCAACGAATGCCATTACTGCCTCGACTGCCAGATGACCTGGCACAACGAAAACAAATGCCCGCCGCTGATCAACAAGCGCAAGAAGCGCGGCAAGGCGACCGCGACCGATCCGCAACTGATTCCCGTGGTGCAGGTGAGCCCGGCGCCTTGAGGCACCTCAATGGCCTGTCCCTTGACCGTTTCATTCTTCATGGAGCACACAGCATGAGCGACAAAAAAAACCAAACCCCGGGCTCGGTGGAAGAACCCAGGGGTGTCAGCCGGCGCAGTTTTCTCGGCACTGGCGCGGTAACCGGTGCGGTACTGGCCGGCGCGACGGCGCTGGGGGCCGGGACGTTCACCCGTGAGTCCTGGGCGGCGGCGGCCAAGGAGGCCAAGTCCAAGGTTCACGTCGGGCCTGGGGAGCTGGACGAATACTACGGTTTCTGGAGCGGCGGCCACCAGGGCGAGGTGCGGGTGCTGGGGGTGCCATCGATGCGTGAGCTGATGCGCATCCCGGTGTTCAACGTCGACTCGGCCACCGGTTGGGGCCTGACCAACGAAAGCAAGCGCATCCTGGGCGATAGCGCCAAGTACCAGAACGGCGATTGCCACCACCCGCACATCTCCATGACCGACGGCAAGTACGACGGCAAATACCTGTTCATCAACGACAAGGCCAACTCCCGGGTCGCGCGCATTCGCCTGGACATCATGAAGTGCGACAAGATCCTCACCGTGCCCAACGTGCAAGCCATCCACGGCCTGCGCCTGCAAAAGGTGCCGTACACCAAGTACGTGTTTGCCAACGCTGAGTTTGTGATCCCGCACCCCAACGACGGCCATACCTTCGACCTGCAGGACAAAAACAGCTTCACGATGTTCAACGCCATCGATGCCGAGAAAATGGAAATGGCTTTCCAGGTGATCGTCGACGGCAACCTGGACAACTCCGACGCTGACTACACCGGCAAATACGCTGCCAGCACCTGCTACAACTCCGAGAAAGCCTACGACCTGGGCGGCATGATGCGCAACGAGCGCGACTGGGTGGTGGTGTTCAACATCCCGCGGATCGAGGCGGCGATCAAGGCCGGCAAGTTCATCAACCTGGACGGCTCCAAGGTGCCGGTGGTCGATGGCCGCAAGACCGATGGCAAGGACTCCGAATTCACCCGCTACATTCCCGTGCCGAAGAACCCCCACGGGCTCAATACCTCGTCGGACGGCAAATACTTCATCGCCAACGGCAAGCTGTCGCCCACGGTCTCGATGATCGCCATCGACCGCCTGGACGATTTGTTCGCGGACCGCTTCAAGGACCCCCGCGAAGTGATCGTCGCCGAGCCGGAACTGGGGCTCGGGCCGCTGCACACCACGTTCGACGGGCGCGGCAATGCCTATACGACCCTGTTCATCGACAGCCAGGTGGTGAAGTGGAACATGGACGAGGCCATCCGTGCCTACAAGGGCGAGAAGGTCAACTACATCAAGCAGAAACTCGACGTCCAGTACCAGCCTGGCCACAACCATGCGTCCCTCACCGAAACCAGCGAGGCGGACGGCAAGTGGCTGGTGGTGTTGTGCAAATTCTCCAAGGACCGCTTCCTGCCCACCGGCCCATTGCACCCGGAAAACGATCAGTTGATCGACATTTCCGGTGAAGAAATGAAGCTGGTGCACGACGGCCCGGCGTTCGCCGAACCGCACGACTGCATTCTCGCCCGGCGTGACCAGATCAAGACCCAGAAAATCTGGAGCCGCAACGATCCGTTCTTCGCCGGCACCGTGGAGCTGGCGAAGAAGGACGGCATCAACCTGGAAACCGACAACAAGGTCATCCGCGACGGCAACAAGGTGCGGGTGTACATGACCTCGATGGCGCCGGCCTACGGCCTGACGGAGTTCACCGTCAAGCAAGGCAACGAGGTGACGGTGACTATCACCAACATCGACCAGATCGAAGACGTGTCCCACGGCTTTGTCATGACCAACCACGGCGCGAGCATGGAGATCAGCCCGCAACAGACCTCATCGATCACTTTCACCGCCGACAAGGCCGGTTTGCACTGGTACTACTGCAGCTGGTTCTGCCACGCCCTGCACATGGAAATGGTCGGGCGCATGCTGGTTGAAAAGGCCTGAGTCATTCACGAGGGAGACAGGCGCAATGACCGGGAATATGCAGCATCCAAACGTTCGTCGAGCGGTCATTGCCCTGGTGTTCTGCCTGCTGTCGGGCGGCGCGCTCGGTGCGCCGCAGCCGATCACCGATTTGCCTTTGCAGGCCGAGGGCGACCAGCAATGGCGCCTGCCTGCGGGCCAGTACCGGGGCTCGTTCAGCATCGACCAGCCCATGACCCTCACGTGTGCGCCGGAAGCGGTATTCCAAGGGCAGGGCGAGGGCAATGGGCTGATCATTCGCGCCCCGAACGTCCAGGTCCAGGGCTGTACCTTCCTGGACTGGGGCCACGACCTGACGGCCATGAACGCCGCCGTGTTCATCCAGCCGGTTGCCCAAGGAGCGGTGGTGCGTGGCAACCGGATGCAGGGCCAGGGCTTCGGTATCTGGGTCGATGGCACGCGGGACGTCAGCCTGATCGACAACCGCATCCAGGGCGACCCCAGCCTGCGTTCCCAGGACCGTGGCAATGGCATCCATTTGTATGCCGTACACGGCGCCCGGGTTATCGGTAACCAGGTGCGCGAAACCCGCGACGGCATCTACATCGACACCTCCAGCGGCAACCTGCTCCAGGGCAATGTCCTGGAGGACCTGCGCTACGGCGTGCATTACATGTTCGCCAACGATAATCGCCTGCTGGATAACGTCACCCGGCGTACCCGCACCGGTTATGCCTTGATGCAAAGCCGCCAACTGACGGTCATCGGCAATCGCTCCGAACAGGATCAGAACTACGGGATCCTGATGAACTACATCACCTATTCGACCCTGCGCGACAACTTCGTCACCGACGTGCGCGACGGGTCCACCGGCGACACCATGATCAGCGGCGCCGAGGGCAAGGCCCTGTTCATCTACAACTCATTGTTCAACCGTATCGAAGGCAATCATTTCGAGCGCAGCGCCGTGGGCATCCACCTGACGGCCGGCTCGGAGGATAACCGCATCGCCGGCAATGCCTTCGTCCACAACCAGCGCCAGGTCAAATACGTGGCCACGCGGTTGCAGGAATGGTCGGTGGATGGCCGCGGCAATTACTGGAGCGACTACCTGGGCTGGGATCGCAACGGCGACGGCTTGGGCGATGTCGCCTATGAACCCAACGACAACGTCGATCGCCTGCTGTGGCTGTACCCCCAGGTGCGCTTGTTGATGAACAGCCCGGGAATCGAACTGCTGCGTTGGGTGCAGCGAGCCTTCCCGGTGATGAAATCCCCCGGGGTGATGGACAGTCATCCGCTGATGGAAACGCCTGTCCAACCCCCGCCACGCAACAGTGCCCAGGAGGACGCGTCTTGAACGTCGTCGAGATCGAAGGCGTCAGCCAGTACTATGGCGATGTCGCCGTGCTGCGCGGGCTGGACTTGAACCTGGCCCAGGGCGAGGTGCTCGGGCTGTTCGGGCACAACGGCGCGGGCAAGACCACCACCATGAAGCTGATCCTCGGTTTGCTGCAAGCCAGCGAGGGCGAGGTGCGTGTCTTCGGTCGCGCGCCCAGCGACCCGAGGGTGCGGCAGATGCTCGGTTATCTGCCCGAGAACGTGATGTTCTATCCGCAGTTGAGTGGGCTGGAAACCTTGCGCCATTTTGCCCGGCTCAAAGGCGCTGCACCGGAGCAGGTGCAGCGTTTGCTGGAAGAGGTTGGGCTGGCGGCTGCCGCGACACGGCGCGTGAAAACGTATTCCAAGGGCATGCGCCAGCGTCTCGGTCTGGCCCAGGCGCTGCTCGGCCAACCGCGCCTGTTGTTGCTGGATGAACCGACCGTGGGCCTCGACCCTATCGCTACCCAGGACCTCTATCAGTTGCTCGACCGCCTGCGTTGGCAGGGCACCAGCATCATTCTCTGTTCTCACGTCTTGCCTGGCGTGGAAGCGCACATCAACCGCGCCGCGATTCTCACCCGGGGGCGTCTGTTGGCCCTGGGCAGCCTGGCCCGGCTGCGCGAGGACGCTGGGTTGCCGACGCTGATCCGCGCCTCGGGCCTGTCGCGGGCCGACTGGCTTCGCCAGCATTGGCGCAGCGAAGGGCACGCCACCCAGGGCTGGGGCGTCGAAGGGGTGCAGGTGTCCGCGCCGGATGGCAGCAAGCTTAAATTGCTGCGCCAGTTACTGGCCCAGGATGATCCGTCGGATGTCGAGATCAAGCCGCCGTCGCTGGAGGATTTGTACCGGCATTACATGGTCCGTGCCGCGGCCGAGGAGACCCGCCTATGAATCCGGTCTGGAACATGGCCCGCAAGGAATTCAGCGATGGCCTGCGCAATCGCTGGTTGTTGGCGATCAGTCTGTTGTTCGCGGTGTTGGCGATCGGCATCGCCTGGCTCGGCGCGGCGGCGTCCGGTCAACTGGGGTTCACCTCGGTGCCGGCCACGGTGGCGAGCCTGTCCAGCCTGGCGACCTTCCTGATGCCGCTGATTGCCTTGCTGCTGGCCTATGACGCGATTGTCGGCGAGGACGAGAGCGGCACCTTGCTGCTGTTGCTGACCTACCCGTTGGGCCGTGGCCAATTGCTGCTGGGCAAGTTTGTCGGGCACGGCTTGATCCTGGCCCTGGCCACCTTCATCGGTTTTGGCTGCGCGATGCTGGCCATCGCCCTGTGGGTGGACGATGTCCAGTTGAGCCTGCTGCTCTGGGCCTTCGGTCGGTTCATGGTATCGAGCACGCTGCTGGGCTGGGTGTTCCTCGGCTTGGCGTATGTGCTGAGCAGCTTGTCGGCAGAGAAATCCACCGCGGCCGGATTGGCGCTGGGGGTCTGGTTTTTCTTCGTGCTGGTGTTCGACCTGGCCTTGCTGGCGTTGCTGGTGCTGAGCGAAGGGCGCTTCAGCCCGGAACTGTTGCCCTGGCTGCTGCTGTTCAACCCTACCGACGTGTATCGGCTGATCAACCTGTCCGGGTTCGATGCCACCTCCAGCGGCGCCGCGGTGCTGACCTTGGGCAGCGACCTGCCGGTGTCGGCGCCTTTGCTCTGGCTGTGCCTGGGCCTGTGGATGGCGGTGCCGTTGTGGTTGGCCTATCGGCTGTTCAATCGCCGGTGCCCGTGAATTTCAATCTTGATAAGGGAGCATGCAACGATGAACAGGGTGTATTTCAAGGCCGGTCGCCTTTGGGGCGCGGTGTTGATGTGCCTGGCACTGGCGGCCTGCGGCAAGGCCGAACCACCGGCGGCCAGCGAGGCGGCGCTGGCGTTCCATCCCAGTGACGAGTGCCATGCGTGCGGCATGGTCATCACTGACTTCCCCGGGCCCAAGGGCGCGGCGGTCGGGGCAGGGGGCGTGAAGAAATTCTGCTCGCCGGCGGAGATGCTGGGCTGGTGGTTGCAGCCGGAAAACCATCGGGCCGACGTCAAGCTGTATGTCCACGACATGGGCCGCAGCCATTGGGACACGCCGGATGACGCCCACCTGATCGACGCCCGGACCGCCTACTTCGTCATTGGCAGCGGGCTTAAAGGCGCCATGGGCGTTGTCCTGGCCTCGTTCTCCGACCCCCAGGCGGCACAAAAACTCGCCAGCGACACCGGCGGCCGAGTGCTGCGCCTGGAAGACATCGACCAGAAACTGCTGGGGCAGGCGAGTGCCATGGCGCCGATGAGTCACTGATATTGCCTGTTCGGCAAACCACGCTTGTGGCGGGGGCGCTTGTGGGAGCAAAGCTTGCTCGCGAAACAGGCGCCTCGATTCTGCCAGACCGCATCGCCTCTATCGCGGGCAAGCCTTGCTCCCACATAGAGGGAGCAATCTCATCCCATGGAAGCGGCCACCCGCTACCCAAGTAGCATTCGTGGAGCCGGCGCAGCTTCGTACACTCAGGGCTCCTATCACGCACCCGTCGGAGGCGAAGATGCAGCAGGCCCAGAGCGAAGGTGTGGTGAGCGCCATGTCCCAGGCGACGGACGTCCAGCAGGTGGCCCAGGCGTTGGCGCGGCAGTTGTTGCACCCGCACCTGGGCTTCGTGCTGTTTTTCTGTTCCGCCGAATACGACCTGCCGGCCCTGGGCCAGGCGCTGTCCCAGAGTTTCGGCGGGATTCGCCTGGTGGGCTGTACCAGTGCCGGTGAAATCACCGCGCAAGGTTATGGTCGCAACTGTGTGACGGCGGTGGGGTTCGATCACCGGCACTTTTCCATCGCCGCCGAACTGATCGGCGAAATGGAGCACTTCAGCCTGATCGACGCCCAGCAAATGGTCGAGCGTCTGGCGAGCGGCTGTCGCAGCAACGCCTTGGCGCCGATCAAGGGCCACAGTTTCGCCTTGACCCTGCTCGATGGCCTGTCCAGCCGCGAGGAAATGGTCCTGGCGGCCTTGAGCGCTGCGCTGGGGGATATCCCGCATTTCGGCGGGTCGGCCGGCGATGACAACTACCTGACCCACACCCACGTGTATTTCGAAGGCCAGTTCCACTGTGGCGCGGCGGTGGTGGTGTTGATCAACACCTGGCTGGAATTCGAAGTCTTCACCACCCATCACATCCTGCCCCGGGAGGAGAAACTGGTGGTGACCGGCGCCGACAGCGCTTCGCGACGGGTCTACGAGCTCAACGCCGAACCTGCCGCCGAAGAATACGCCCGGCACATCGGCGTGCCGGTGAGCGCCCTCGACTACCGGGTCTTCGCCGCCCATCCACTGGCGGTGCGCATCAACGACCAGTACTACGTGCGGGCGATCCAGCAGGTGCATTCGGACCTGAGCCTGAGTTTCTACTGTGCGGTGGAGAACGGCATCGTTCTCACGGCCATGACCCCCGGGCCCTTGCTGCACAACCTGCAAACGCTGTTTGACGGTTTGCAGGCACGCCTCGGTGACCTGTTGCTGACCATCGGCTGCGATTGCTTCCTCAGGCGCCTGGAGCTGGAAGATCGCGGCGGCCTGGAGCAGATCGGCCAGTTCCTGCGCGAAAAACGGGTGATGGGGTTCAACACCTATGGAGAACAGTTCAATGGCATGCACATCAACCAGACGTTCACCGGAGTTGCCATTGCCCGACATCGCGTCCCCGGCCATCGCTGAGCTGCAGGCCCAGCTCGCTGCCCTGCAGCATGAAAACCGCAAGTTGCGGCGCATCAATGAGGCGCTGATCGAGCGGGTGGAGTCCGGCGTCACCCGGGGCAACGACCCGTATGCGGCGTTCCAGCACTCGGTGGTGCTGGCCGAGCAGGTGCGCGAGCGCACTGATGCGCTGAACCAGGCCATGGCTGAACTCAAGGCCGGCAATCACTTGCTGGGCGAGGCGCGGCTGCGGGCGGAAACCGCCCACCGGCACCTGATCGACGCCATCGAAAGCATCTCCGATGCGTTTGTGCTGTTCGACGAGCAGCAACGCATTGTCCTGTTCAACAGCCGCTTCAAGGCCTTCTGGGCCAACAGCCGGGTGCGCATCAGCGCCGGCATGCGTCTTTCCGAGGTCAAGCGCTTGATGACCGCCAACGGGCTGTTCAGCGAAGAGCCCCGGGGCCAGGCCGATGAGCACGTGCTGTATCGCTTGCAGAACGGGCGCTGGTTGCAAGTCAGCGAGCGGCCGACCCAGGAGGGCGGCCGGGTCATCCTGTTCACCGATATCACCGACGTCAAGCTCAGTGAAACCGTGCGCCGCGAGCAGGCCATCGCGCAGAAATCCCACCTGTTGCAGCGGGCGGTGGACAACCTGTCCCAGGGTGTGGCGATGGTCAACGCCCAAGGCGTGCTGGAGCTGTGGAACCGACGCTTCCTCGAACTCAGTGGCCTGGCACCGGTAGCGGCCCACCGGCCGTTCAATGAAGTGATTGCCGACAGTGAGTTGCAACTGCTGACCCCAGCCAGTCGCGACAGCAACGGCCGGCTGATCCACGAATCCGAGCAGCGCCTGTCGGATGGCCGGGTCCTGGAGATCCGTACACATCCATTGCCCACGGGTGGCTACGTCAACACCTTCACCGACATCACCGAACGCTACCAGCACGCCGAGGCGCTGAGCGAAAGCGAACGCTGGATTCGCCTGATCACCGACCATGTGCCAGCGCTGATCGCCTACCTCAACGCCGACCTGGTCTATGAATTCACCAACAAGGTCTACGAGCAGTGGTACTGCTGGCCCCGTGGCGTGATGCTCGGCCAGAGCCTGCGCGAAGCCCATAGCGAGCAGCATTACCAGCGCCTGGAAGCCTACGTGGCGCGGGCGTTGGCGGGTGAGAGCGTCACCTTCGAATTCGCCGAGACCAACATCAACAGCCAGGAACGCTACATGCTGCGCTCCTATGTACCCAACCGCTTGGCCAACGGCGAAGTGGTGGGGATTTTCGTGCTGATCCGCGACATCACCGAACGCCGGCGCACCGCCGAAGCGCTGCACCAGGCCTACCAGAACCTGGAACAGCGGGTCCAGGAACGCACCGCCGAACTCACCACGCTCAACGACCAATTGCTGCGCGAAATCGACGAGCGCAGCCGGGTGGAGTTGCGCCTGCGGGAGGCCAAGCGCGAGGCCGAGCAGGCCAACCTGTCGAAGACCAAGTTTCTCGCAGCGGTCAGCCATGATCTGCTGCAACCGCTCAACGCCGCCCGGCTGTTCACCAGTGCCTTGCTCGAGCGCCGCGAGCCGGTTGCCAACGCGCAACTGGTGCGCAACGTCAGCCATTCGCTGCAGGACGTGGAGAACCTGTTGGGCACCCTGGTGGACATCTCCAAGCTGGACGCGGGGGTGATCAAGGCCGATGTCGCGCCGTTCGCCCTCAGCGAGCTGCTCGACAACCTGGCCGCCGAATACGCCCAGATCGCCCGCAGCGAAGGGCTGGCGCTGCACTTTGTCGGTTGTTCGGTGCTGGTGCGCAGCGACATGCAACTGCTCGCTCGGATCTTGCGCAACCTGCTGAGCAACGCCATTCGCTACACCCCCAGCGGCCGGGTGGTGCTGGGTTGTCGGCGGCACCGCCAGCGCGTGTCGATCCAGGTCTTGGACAGCGGCATCGGCATTGCCGAGAACCGCCTGGAGGAAATATTCCAGGAGTTCAAACGCGGCGACGTGCAGCGGCCGAACCAGGACCGTGGGTTGGGCCTGGGCCTGGCGATTGTCGAGAAAATCGCCGGGATCCTCGGGCACCGGATCCAGGTGCGCTCCTGGCCGGGCAAGGGCTCGATGTTCTCTATCGACGTGCCGCTGAGCGCCACCGCGCCCAAGCCGTTGCCGTGCCTGGACATGAGCGAGCCGATGCTCGAACGCCTGCGTGGGGCGCGGGTCTGGGTGCTGGATAACGATGCGGCGATCTGCGCTGGCATGCGTACGTTGCTGGAGGGCTGGGGTTGCCAGGTAGTGACGGCGTTGTCGGAGCAAGACCTGGCCCGCCAGGTGGACAACTACCACGCCGAGGCCGACTTGTTGATCGCCGATTATCACCTGGACAACGATCAGAACGGCGTCGATGCGGTGGCCCGGATCAACGCCCGCCGGGCCTCACCGATCCCGGCCATGATGATCACCGCCAACTACAGCAACGAGCTCAAGCAGCAGATCCGCGAACGCGGGCACACCCTGATGCACAAGCCGGTGCGGCCGATGAAGCTGAAGATTGCGATGAGTCATCTGCTAGGCCAGACCCAGGGGCATTAAGTCGAACGCTGTTGTGGCGAGGGGATTTATCCCCGCTGGGGCGCGAAGCGGCCCTAAGACCAGACAACTCGGTATGCCAGATAGATCCAGGGGGCTGCTTCGCAGCCCAGCGGGGATAAATCCCCTCGCCACAGGGATTTGTGCCGGTTGATCAACGCCGCAAATAAGCCCCGAAATCAATATCCCCGGCACTGAGGATCGCCTGTACCCGGTTGTGCACGTTGAGTTTGCGCAGGATCGCCGAGACGTGGGCCTTGACCGTGGTTTCGGCGATGTCCAGGGTGTAGGCGATCTGTTTGTTCGACTCGCCCTTGGTCATGCGTTCGAGTACCAGCAGTTGCTTGCGGGTCAAGGCCTGGAGCATTTCCGGCGGGAAACTCGGGTTTTCATTGAGGCGCCGGCCCATCGGGCTTTTTTGCGTGCGAATGATGTCGGGCGGCAGGTACACGTTGCCGTTGAGGATTTGTTCGATGGCGTCGGTCATCTGCGAGCGTGGCGAGGATTTGGTGATGAAACCCACCGCACCATAGGTGATGGCTTGCAGCACCACCTGCTTGTCCTGCTCGGCGGAGACAATCACCACGGGGATGGTCGGTGCCTCGTTGCGCAGGTTGATCAGGCCATTGAGCCCGTGCATGCCGGGCATGTTCAGGTCCAGCAGGATCAGGTCCAGGTCGTCGTGCTCGGCGGTCAAGGCCAGGGCACTGTCCAGGTCGGCGGTCTCCATGACCTCGCTGCCAGGAAAACCGTCGCTGATGACGTTGTGGATGGCTTCGCGAAACAGTGGGTGATCGTCGGCTATCAGGATTTTATACATGGCCATTCACCTCGTTATTGTCGTGTGGGGCAGGGCAGTTGCACGCACTTCTTGCAAGATCAGGGAAAGGGTTCGGGCCGGGCCGCTTGCAGGGGCAGGTTGGCCGCCTCCCAGGCATCGAGGCCATCGCGATACCAGTACACATGGTTATAGCCCATGGCGGCGGCGCGTTTTACCGCGTTCCAGCTCAGCCAGCAATCGGCGCGGCAATAAAAGACCAACGGCGAATCCAACCGCCCGCCGGTGGCCGTGCGCAGGTGATGGCTGAAGTAGTCCTGCCAGGTCGGATCGAGGTCGCCGTCACCGGTATTGGCCAGCCATAGGCTGCCAGGAAGGTTGGCGTGGGATTCGTTGTCGATGAAACGCCCCTGGAGCCACGGCCGACGATAAACGTCGATCAGCACCGGAGGCTGGGCTTGACCAAGCAGACGTTGCAGGGCCTGGGTGTCGAGGGTCTGGGCGCCGTCGACGGTGGCGGGCGTCGGGCTGCGGTATTGGGCGATGCGATAACCCTGCGCTGAAAACAGCGTGGTATCGGCCTGCGCGACATTCAGCGCCAGGCCCAGCAAGAGGATCGCCAGTAAACGGGGCATAGGATTTATCCTTTTTGTTATGCGCCCATTACATGCCAGGGTCGAGGTCTTGTGAATGCGACCATAGACAGGAAAACCAGTACTAAAGTAGTAATTTGAGTGCTAAAGACCCGCGCGAAATGGAGAACATGCACCGAACCCTGTGGGAGCAAAGCTTGCTCGCGATAATGGTGTGCCAGTCGGCATCAATTCTGGATGAGCCGCCGCCATCGCGAGCAAGCTTTGCTCCCACAGATTGTCTGTGCAATGAGGCGTTAGCTGCCGGCCTTGCGTAACGCCGCATGCTGCGGATTGAACGTCCACACCGCCAGCAGCGCAAACACCAGGGTCAACCCCACGCACACCGTCATCGCCAGCAGGTTGAACTGCTCGTACAGCGCAAAACGCACCAACTCCACGCCATGGGTGAACGGGCTGACCGCGCAGAGCCAGTACAGCCAAGGGCTGGCTTCCTGCATTTTCCACAGTGGGTACAGCGCTGAAGACAGAAAGAACATCGGGAAAATCACGAAATTCATCACCCCGGCGAAGTTCTCCAGTTGCCGGATGGCATTGGACAGCAGCAAGCCCAGGGCGCTGAGCATCAGGGCCACCAGCAACAGGGCCGGCAGGGCCAGCAGCAGGCCCATGGCCGGTGGCTGGATGCCGTACAGCCAGGCGATGGCGAGAAAGGCATAGACCTGCAACAGCGAGATCAACGACGTCGCCAACAACTTGCTCGCCAGCAGGAACGCCCGGGGCAGGGGACTGGTGAGCAACACGCGCATGCTGCCCATCTCCCGGTCGTAGACCATCGACAGCGAGCCCTGCATACCGTTGAACAACAGGATCATGCAGGCCAGCCCGGGCACGATGTACACCTCGTAGGGAATGTAGGTGTCGTAGGGCGCGATGATCGCGATGCCCAATGCCGCGCGAAAACCGGCGGCGAACACCAGCAGCCACAGCAGGGGCCGTACCAGAGCGCTGAGCAGTCGTGTGCGTTGCAACACGAAGCGCAGCCATTCGCGCGTCACGATGCCGCTGAAACATTGCCAGTACGCATTCATGGCCGGACCCCCGAGGCGGTCAAGTGGGTGAAGGCCGAGCCGAGGCTGCCGCCGTGTTCCAGGCTCACCGCGTCGGCCTGTCCGCTGGCGACCAGGCGGCCCTGGTGCACGATCAACAGGTCGTCGCTGGGCTGGACTTCATCGAGCAAGTGAGTGGTCCAGAGCACGCTGATGCCTTGCTCGCTGCACAGTTGCCGGATGTGCAGGCCCAGGGCGAGTCGGCTGGCCGGATCAAGGCCGACGCTGGGTTCGTCGAGCAGCAATAGGCGTGGTTCGTGGAGGAGCGCGCGGGCGATCTCAACCCGGCGTCGATGGCCACCGTTGAGGTCGCGCACCCGTTCATGGCGGCGCTCGGTCAGGTGCTGGCGGGTCAGTTCGGCGTCGATGCGGGCGCTGCCCTGGCGCCGCGAAAATCCGTGCAACGCCAGGTGATAGCGCAGGTTCTGTTCAATGCTCAGGTCCAGGTCCAGGGTGCTCTGTTGGAACACCACGCCCAACTGGCGCAGGGCCGGTCTTGGTGATTTCTGCAGGGAATGACCACCGATGCGGATCTCGCCACGTTGCAGGTCGTACAGGCGCGTGAGCAGAGCGATCAGCGTCGACTTGCCAGCGCCGTTGGGTCCCAGCAGCGCGGCGAAACGTCCGGCCGGCAAGCTGAAACTCATCTGCTTGAGGGCTTCGCGGGCGCCATAGGCAAAGCTCAAGTCGCTGACCTCCAGGGCGTTCATGGCGTGACCACCACGCCCCAAGGGTAGCGCCCGACTTTCACCGACTTCAGGACCTTACGGCTCTCTACATCGATCACTGAGACATCGCCGCTGACGCCGTTGGTCGCCAGCAGCTGTTTCTGGTCCGGGGTGAACGCCAGTTGCCAGACCCGCCGGCCCACCAGCAGGTAATCCAGTACTTCGAAGGTGTTGGCGTCGATCACCGCCACATGGTTGGCCGGGCCCAGGGCGACGAACGCCAGCTTGCCGTCGGCGCTGAGCTTGATGCCCACCGGTTGGACCTTGTCTGGATGCACGCCCTTGATCTGGAACGTCAGGGTCTTGAGGATCTTGCGCGTCGCCACGTCGAGCACGGTCAACGTGCCGCCGATCTCCGCCGAGGCCCAGAGCTGCGTACCGTCGCGATTGAACTCGACGAAACGTGGCCGCTGGTCCACCAGGGTGTTGTCGGCCAGGGTCTGGGTGCTGGTGTCGATCCAGTGCAGCATGTTCGTGGTTTCACTGGTGTTGACCGCCCACTTGCCGTCGGGGCTGACGGCCATGCCTTCGGGCTCGACACCCACGCCGATCTGGCCCAGTACTTCGGACGTTTGGGTGTCGATCACCGTGACCAGGGCATCGTCTTCGTTGGACACGTAGAGCCAGCGGTCGTTGGGGTGCAGGGCGAACTGCTCGGGGTCCTTGCCGGAGGGCAGTTCCTTGATGATCTTGCGGGTGGCGACGTCCATCACCTGGACCCGGTCCGAGTCGCTGGCGCAGATGTACAGCAGGCGATTGTCGTGGGACAGCAGCAGGCCCCGGGGGCGCTGGCCGACCGGCAGGGTCTCGATGACTTCCAGGCTCTGCATGTCGATCAGGCTCAGGCTGTTGTCCTTCTCGTTGGAGACCCAGGCGATGCTGGCGGCGGCGCAGGGGCCAGCGGCGAGCAATGCCGCGCCCAGGGCGAGGGCTTTGCATAACCGGGTCGGGCAGAGCCGGGCCGGGTGAATCAGGGAGCGGCGCATGGCGGTTTCCTTATTGTTGTTATCGATCAGGGGTAACGGCAGCTCACTTCGGGCTGGTCGTAACCCAGGCTGTCCATTTCATTGGAAGGGTGCAGAAAACCGTCCTGGGGTGAGGTGCTCACCAGTGCCCGTGGCTGGACCAGCGCAATGGGTTGGCGCAACTGGCCGTTCCAGAGCCGGTAGCTGAGCTTGCGACCCTTGAAACCGTCCAGGGGCAACTGGTCGCTGAGGGCCAGTTGGCGAATGGCGAGTGGGTCGTCCTGACGCAATTTGCTCACGGCGCTGGCGATGCTGCGCACGGCGATCCAGGCGGCGAAATCGCGGTCGTTCATCCAGCGTCCGGCCAGGGCTTCAAAGCGTTTTTGCAGTTGCGCTGCGCCGTAGGTTTCCACGGTCTTGTGCCAGCCGGTGGGGGTCAGCCCTTGGGTGCCGGCTACCGGGCGTGGGTACCAGGTCTGGTAGGGCAGGTATTCACCGAAATCACCGCGCTCGTCGGCCACCAGCACCACGTCGTACTCGGCGGTCTGGGTGAACAGCGGCATGTCGGCCTGGGCGCTGCGGCGCTGGTCGTTGTCGAACTGCCAGGTCTTCTCGGCGACGATCTTCATGCCGAAGCGTTTCATGGCCCGGCGTAATGCGGCGGCGTAGGCCTGGTCCTCGGGCGTCTGGCCGACGATCAGCAACGCCCGCTGCCATTTGCGCACGACGCTGAACTGCACCAGGGCATCGGCGAGCATGGCGCGGTCGGGCAGGCTGTGCAGCACGTTGCCCAGGCAATCGGTGGTGCGCAGGCTGTCGTCGGGGCTGCCGGCGTTGAACAGCAGGCTGTCGGGCAGGGCGGCGCTGAGTTGGCGCAGGCTGGCGGCTGGTGCGTTGACCACGAACAACCGCAAGCCCTGGTCGTGTTGGGCCCGGGCGGCCTGGAGCAGCGCTTCGGGCGTGTCGACGCTGGCGCTTTCCAGGCGGTAGTCATGCTTGAGGAAACGCCCGGTGCTGTTGCTGTCGACGATCGCCAGTTCAGCGCCGCGCAACCCGGCATCGGCCGGTTCGGCAATGACGTTGGACAGCAACGGGCCCGGATCGGGACGGTAACCCAGGTAGCCGATGCGCACTTGCAGCGGCGTGGCATCGCCCGCGTGAGCGGTTGCCGCTGCCAGCAGAGAAACCAGGGCGTAACTGACGAGCCGGCGCATGACATCCTCCATTGCAGGTAGCGCCAGCATAGAAAGCCCAGGGGCATGGGGAAATATGCAGAAAGTACCGCCGGTGCAGTACCAAGGTAGTAACTCACCTTGGCGGCTGGGGTTTTAGCATGCAAGGCATCGTCATTGACCAGGAGGGGACAGACCATGCGGATTCTCAAAGCGCTGCTGCTGCCGTTTCTGCTGATCCTGAGTTTAGTTGGCGTTGATCGGTTACCTGGCAAGCACAAAACCAGCAAACACCCACAACCCCATGTGGGAGCGGGCTTGCTCGCGAAGGCGGCAGTACTGTCGATACCTATGCAAGCTGACCCACCGCTTTCGCGAGCAAGCCCGCTCCCACAAGGGATCTGTGGCGTGCATACAAACTGCGAGCTCGTTCCGGAAATGGGTCACTAAACATGTCAGCCCTCTGGCGCATCAACCTCTGGGTTTGTGCTTTTTTCGCCCTGGTCACCCTGGCCTGTGCGGTCCTGTTGTTGCACCAGGCCACGGCCGATGTGAAACGCGAGCTGCAATCGGCCGAGTCGGTGGTGCATTACCTGCGCGAAACCGCCGAGCGTGATCCGGCCAGTCTCCAGCCGCGATTGACCGGCAGCCTGCGGCATGTGCGGGTCCGTTGGCTGGCCCCTGGACAACTGTTCCCGGCGGATGAAGCCGGGATGAAGGCCTGGCTCGGCCGCCGGTTACTCGATGACGGCCCTGCGGCTCAGGTGGTGGATTTGCCGGACGGTCGGCGGGCCTGGATTGCCGTCGACCCTCGCGATGAAATCGATGAGATTCTCGATTCCTTGGTGCAACTGTTGTACGTCTGCGCCCTGGCGCTGTCGCTCAGCCTGTTGGTGATTCGCTGGGGGGTACGCCAGGGCATGCGTTTGCTCGATGAGTTGCTGGATGCATTGCGTCAGGTGTCAGCCGGGAACCTGCAGGTGCGCCTGGGCACTGAGGGTGTCCCGGAGGCGCAGCAGTTGGCGGGGCATTTCAATCGCATGACCGCCGCCCTGGCCGAGGCCCAGGCCGATAACGCCCGGCTTACCCAGGCCTTGTTGGCCGTGCAGGAACAGGAGCGCACCCAACTGGCCCAGGCCCTGCACGACGATCTGGGCCAATACGTGGCCGGCATTCGTGCCCGCGCCTGCCTGCTGCGGTTGGTGATGGATCAACCGCCGGCGCTGGAGCAGACCGTCAGCCAGCTCGAAGAGCATTGCGAGCATTTGCAATTGGGTTTCCGGGCACTGGTGCATGACTTGTACCCAGTGGTGTTGCAGCACCTGCCGTTGTGCGAGGCCATCAGGCTGTTGGCCGGGCAATGGCAGGCCAGCCAGGGCATCACCTGTCAGGTGTGGATCGACAAAACGCTGCCGCCCTTGTCCGGTCCGGACAAGACTCACTTGTATCGTTTGTTGCAGGAAGCGTTGACCAACGTCGCCCGGCATGCCGGCGCCACGCAGGTGCGGATTCGCCTGCAACACCGCGCCGGGCGCCTGCGGTTGCTGGTGCGCGACAACGGTTGCGGAGCGACGCAACCATCGCGCGCCGGTGTTGGCTTGCACTCGATGTCCGAGCGGGCGCGCAGCCTGGGCGGTGAGCTGCGCATCATCAGCCAGCCTGGCGCCGGTTGGGCGCTGGCCTTGAATATTGCCCTGGAGGCGTGATGAACATTTTATTGGTGGACGACCATGCGGTGGTTCGGCAGGGCTATGCCAGCCTTTTGCGGGTGTTGATGCCGGACTTGCAGGTCCGCGAAGCAGCCACCGGTGAGGAGGCGTTGAGCCAGGTGCAGGAGCAGGTGCCGCATCTGGTGATCATGGACTTCGGCCTGCCCGGTATCAGTGGCTTGGAAACCACCCGCCGCCTACGCCAGCGCCTGCCGCAACTGCGGGTGTTGTTCTTCAGCATGCACGATGAATTGCCCTTGGTGCGCCAGGCCTTGGACGCTGGCGCTGCGGGCTACCTGACCAAGAATTCGGCACCCCAGGTGCTGGTGGACGCGGTGCGGCGAGTGCTGGCCGGGCATGTCTACATCGAGCAATCCCTGGCCACGCAACTGGCCTGCACCAGCTCGCGCCAGGATGTCGACCCGCGCCTGCAATGCATGACCCAACGGGAGCTGGAGATCTTCGTCATGCTCGCCAAGGGCACACCCGCCCGTACCATTGCCGAACAGCTGTGCATCAGCGCCAAGACCGTGTCCAACCACCTGACGCTGCTCAAGAGCAAGTTGCAGGTCAGTTCCCATGCCGAGCTGGTGCACTTGGGGATCGACATGGGGGTGGTGCGGGTGGCGGGGTGAAAATTCTCATTCCCAGGCGATGACGATCCACTGTGGCGAGGGGATTTATCCCCGCTGGGGCGCGAAGCGGCCCCCTAGATCTATTTCGCATACCGAGTTGTCTGGTTTTAGGGCCGCTTCGCAGCCCAGCGGGGATAAATCCCCTCGCCACAGGGGTTTGTGTGATCCAGGGCCTTCACTGATCCCAGGACGTTGGGCACCCGGTACAGCCTTGCATATTCGCATCCTGGAAATTCCCGTAATGCTGGCGAGAACCGCTCAGGTTGGCCTGTTCCAGGTTGCTTTCGCCGAGCTTGGCTTCCTGCAGGTTGGCGTCGCGCAGGTCGGCGCCCTTGAGGTCGGCCTTGCTCAGCCAGGCCATTTCCAGGTCTGCCGCCTGCAGGTTGGCCTCGTGCAAGCGGGCGCCGGACAAGCGGGCAAATTGCAGGTAGGCCGCCGTCAAGTCGGCACGCTGGAATTGCGCGCCCTGGGCGAACAGGCCCCAACCCTGGATCGCCTTGAGCGTGGCGCCGCTGAAGTCTGCCAGGCGCAGGTTGCTTTGTTGCAGGCTGGCACGGGTCAGGTTGGCGCCCTGTAGCTGGGCTTTCTCAAGGTTGGCCAGGTCCAGCCGCGCGTGCCGCAGATCAGCATCGCGCAGATCGGCCCCGCTGAGGTTCATTTTGCGCAGGTCCTGGTTGGCCAGTTTCGCACCGCGCAGGTTGGCGCCGGGGCATTGGCTGGATTCGGCGATGAGGCAGCCGTTGATTGTCAGAGGGGTGTCAGCGTCGTCGGCATGGGCAACGGCGCCGATGAACAGAAGCAGCAATAGCAATAGTTTCATGGCATGAACTCGGGCAATTGTGGGAGCGGGCTTGCTCGCGAAGACGTTGGCACAGTCAAAATCCATATCAACTGAACCACCGCTTTCGCGAGCAAGCCCGCTCCCACAGGGGATTGTGGTGTGGGTCAGGTTCAGGCTATTTCTGCGCCGTTGCCTTATCCCAACTCGGAATCTTGAACACCCAGAACGAACCACCCTGGGCCACCGGCTTGGTCAGTTCGGCCATGTCGCCGCCCCACAACGGCACGGCGCCGCCGTAGCCGACGGTCACGCCGATGAATTGCTCGCCGTCCTGCTCCCACGTGATGGGCGGGGAGACGATGCCGCTGCCGGTCTGGAATTTCCACAGCTCCTTGCCGGTCTTGGCGTCGAAGGCCTTGAAGAAGCCGTCGCCGGTGCCGGTGAACACCAGGTTGCCCTTGGTCGCCAGCACGCCGGCCCACAGCGGCAGCGGCTCCTTGTGCTCCCAGACCACCTTGCCGGTGGTGGGGTTCATCGCCCGCAGGCTGCCGACGTGATCGTCGTACATGCGCTTGATGCGAAAGCCCATGCCCAGGTAGGCCGAGCCTTTCTTGTAGTTCACTTCCTCGGTCCAGTATTCCTCTTTCCACTGGTTGCCGGGGACGTAGAACAGGCCGGTGTCCTGGCTGTAGGCCATGGGGTTCCAGTTCTTGCCGCCGAGGAAGGGTGGCGAGACTTCCACCGGTTTGCCCTTGGTTTCACCGGGCAATGGCTTGGCCGGCCGCTGGCCGGGGTTTTCCACCGGGCGACCGGTCTTGAGGTCGATGTGGCTGGCCCAGGTGATGTTGTCGACGAAGGGGAAGGCGTTCTGCAGCTTGCCGTTGTTGCGGTCCACCACGTAGAAGAAACCGTTGCGGTCGGCGTGGGCGGTGGCTTTGACCACCTTGCCGTCCTTGTCCTTGTAGTCGAACAGCACCAGCTCGTTGTTGCCGGAGAAGTCCCAGGCGTCGTTGGGCGTGTGTTGGTAGAACCATTTCACTTCGCCAGTGCTTGGGTCGACGCCGACCTGGCCGGAGGTGTAGAGGCTGTCGTAATCGTGAGGGTTGCCGTCCTTGGACGTGCGCGCCCAGGTGTTCCACGGGCCGGGGTTGCCCGCGCCGACGATGATGGTGTTGGTCTCGGGATCGAAACTGGCGCTCTGCCAAGGTGCGCCGCCGCCGTGGCTCCAGGCTTCGACCTTGCCGGTTTCAGTGGTCTTGTCGTCAGGCCAGGAGGGTGCCTTGACGTCGCCGGTCGGGGTGCTGTCCTTGCCGTTGAGGCGGCCCATGTGGCCTTCGACAAACGGGCGCATCCAGACTTCTTCGCCGGTGTCCGGGTCGCGGGCGAACAGTTGCCCGACCACACCGAACTCGTCGCCGGAACTGCCATGGATCAACAGGACCTTGCCGCTGGTCTTGTCCTTGATCAGCACCGGGGCGCCGGTCATGGTGTAGCCGCCGGCGTGGTCGCCGAACTTCTTGTTCCACACCACCTTGCCGGTGTTTTTATCCAGGGCGACGACTCGCGCGTCAAGGGTGCCGAAGTAAATCTTGTCGCCGTAGATGGCCGCGCCGCGGTTGACCACGTCGCAGCACGGGCGAATGTTGTCCGGCAGCCGGTGGTTGTAGGTCCACAGGCGCTTGCCGGTCTTGGCGTCGAGAGCGAACACCCGCGAGTACGAGCCGGTGACGTACACCACGCCGTCGCTGACGATGGCCTGGGACTCCTGGCCACGCTGCTTCTCGTCGCCGAATGAGTAGGACCAAGCCGGGGTCAGCTTGAACACGTTCTTGTCGTTGACCTGGGCCAGCGGGCTCCAGCGCTGGGCGTTGGTGCCCATGCCGTATTGCAGCACGTCCTGGGTGGTCAGGTGGTCGTTGGCGATGTCTTCCCAACTGACGCCTGGGGCTGCGGCGCGGGCCAAGGGGCTCAGCGACAGACTGCTGGCGAGCAGCAAGGCAACGGTCAGGGAGGAGAGGGCGGGTAGCGTTTTTATTCTCATGGTGGCAGTTCCCAGTGAAAGGTTTTGGCCTGACTAGGGTGAGTCGCGCCAAGGCCTGGCCGATACGGAAAAAGTCCCGCCCTTGCCGGGAAGACTTCCCGAACCGCCTGTCTTTACGACCTGCGTCGGATGGCCTGCTACCAAGGAACTAGACCCCGGCCACCAAAGCAGCATTCGGCTTGTGCCAGGGGGTTCCTAAGATGACGGCACGGCCTCCGCAAAGAGGTCTTGCGTGCAATCCAGAGGGCATAACAATGACAACAAAACGCAACGCCATCATCGCTACCGCACTGCTGATGGGGCTGACCGGCGCAGGCTCCGCATGGGCCCATGGCAACGTAGTGCCCCAGGCAGTGGAAACCAAGGGACTGACCCCGATCAAGGACGCCAACTTGCCGTTGGACGCTGATGGGTGGGCTGCCCAGAACCCGTATCGCAACTCCCCCGAGCGTGAAAAAGCCGTGGAAATCGGTGCCTCGGCCTACAACCAGAACTGTGCGGCCTGCCATGGCCTGGAAGCCAAGTCCGGCGGGATCGCCCCGGACCTGCGCATGCTCGACGCCGCCGAAGTCGGTGATGAGTGGTTTGTCGAGCGCGTACGTCACGGTGCGGTGCGCGACGGTCGGGTCTACATGCCGAAAATGGCCGACTACCTGAGCCAGGAAGCCTTATGGGCGGTGCGCACCTATCTCGACAGCGTGCACGTCGAGGAGTGACGGCCATGCGCCTGTTCGCGTGGGTAATGTGCAGCCTGCTCCTGTGGGGGCAGGCGGTGCAGGCGCAGGTGCGCAGTTACGACCAGATGATCGCCGCCGGGGAGTTGAAGGTCGCGGTCTACAAGGACTTCGCGCCCTACAGTTTCGAGGACCACGGCCAACCCAGGGGCGTGGACGTGGAATTGGCCCAGGCCCTGGCCAAAGCGCTTGGCGTGCGCCTGCGATTGATGTGGGCACCGCCGGGAGAAAAACTCGATGACGACCTGCGCGATTACATCTGGCGTAGCAGTCCGTTGCACGAGCGGCAATTGGCCGACCTGATGATGCGCGTGCCTTACGACCACGACTATGCGCAAAAGCGCAACGACATCGGCGAACTGGCAAACGCCCAGGTGGTGATGTTCGGACCTTATCAGCAGGAGTGCTGGCAGGTGGCGTACGACCGGCGCCGGTTGGATTCGGTGGGCAGTGTCGCGGTGTTCCAGCAGCACCCCATTGGCGTTGAAGTCGACAGCGTGCCGTCGTTCTACCTGACGTCGGTGTTCAACGGCATGCTCCGGACCAGGACCCACCATTACCCCGGTGTCAGCCAGGCCTTCAAGGCCATGCAGGCCGGGGAGGTGGACGCCGTCATGGCCATGCGCGGTGAGGTCGATTGGCAAGTGCACGAGGCGGCTGATCCGCAACTGGCGCTGGCGGAAAACGCCTACCCGAACATGGGCAAGCAACGCTGGGAAATCGGCATGGCGGTGCATGAAAGCAATCGTCAGCTGGCCTATGCGGTGGAAGAGGCGCTGGAAGGCTTGATCCGCGACGGCAGCGTCAAGACCGTCTATGCCCATTACGGCCTGCGTTACGAAGTGCCGGAGATGTATCAATAGGAGCACCGGGATGAAATGGGCGATGTGGTGCCTGCTGTGGTGTGGCCTGCCGATGACCACGTGGGCGGCGGTCGAGCCAGGAAAAGATCCGGTGCCGTCGGTGATGTGGGCCTTTTATCACAAGCAATTGCTCGCGGATGCGCCGTTCGTGTTTGACGACCGGGTGCGGCTGCTGGCACCACCCTTTGCCGAAGACGCACGCCAGGTGCCACTGGAAATCGATGCCCGGGCCTTCACCGGCGACGTCGTGCGGGTGCTGGCCTGGGCCGAACTGAACCCGTTGCCGAAAATCGTCGACTTCCAACCGGGGGAGCGAGTGCTGCCCTGGCTGTCGATCCGCATTCGCATCGAGCAAGCCACGCCGTTGCGCGCCGCCGTGCAGACCCGCGATGGCCTGTGGCACGTCGGTTCGACCCTGATCGACGCGGCGGGTGGCGGCTGCACCGCCCCCAGCGTGGTGCGCACCCAGCCGGGTTGGGAGGAACACTTGGGCGAGGTGCTGGGCGCCCGCTATCCCCGGGGCGATTCGAGCCGCCTGCGCCTGCAGGTGGCCCATCCGATGGATAACGGCCTGGTGAGCGGTATCCCGGAGTTTTTCCTCAACCAGGCGCAACTGCTGGACGCCGACGGCCAGGTGCTGGCGCGCCTGGAGCTGTTCCCGGCCGTCAGCGAAAACCCCAACCTGGGCTTCGACATCCGAGGCCCGGGCCAGACCCGCCTACTGCTGCGCGACAACAGCGGCAATACGTTCGAGGCGGCGATTCCCTGACCACAAGGAGCGCGCCATGCGCTGGTTGTTGCTGATGTTCCTGAGCCTGGGCTGGCCGACGTGGGCCGGGACGGACTATGCACTCAAACCCCGGCAGATCGCCGAAGGCACCTGGCTGCTGGAAGGCAGCACCGAGAATTTTGCCAAGGCCAACGGCGGCAACATCGTCAACACGGCGTTCATCGTCACCGATGCCGGCGTGGTGGTGATCGACACCGGGCCGTCGAAGCGCTACGGCGAGGCGCTGCGCCAGGCCATTGCCGCGACCACCGATAAACCGGTCATCCAGGTCTTGTTGACCCATCATCACCCCGACCATGTCTTGGGCAACCAGGCCTTCAGCGACGTGCCCATCGGCGCCTTGGCGGGCACCACCGACCTGTTGCGGCAACAGGGTGATGCGCTGGCGGAAAACATGTACCGGCTGGTGGGCGACTGGATGCGCGGCACCGAGGTGGTGTTGCCGACCCGGGAGCTGGCGGCCGGGACGTTGAATGTGGGCAATCATTCGTTGCGTCTGTTGGCATTGGCCGGCCACACCGGGGCTGATCTGGCGGTCCTCGACGAGACCACTGGCGTGCTGTTCGCCGGCGACCTGGTGTTTTACGAACGGGCCCTGACCACCCCGAACAGCCCCGGTCTGGAAGCCTGGCTCCAGGACTTGGACACCTTGCAGGCCTTGGCCTGGAAGCAGATCGTGCCCGGCCACGGCCCGGTCGCGACCGACGCCGGGCCTTTTGCGCAGATGCGCGACTACCTGGGCTGGCTCGACCAACTGCTGCGCGACGGCGCGGCGCGGGGCGACGACATGGCCGAGATGATCCGCAGCCCCATTCCCGAGCGCTTTGCCGGGATCAGTTTGAGTCGGTATGAGTTGATTCGTAGCGTCAGTCATCTCTATCCGCGCTACGAACGCGTCGCAATGAAACGGGTGGACACCCACAACCCTGGCTGAATACACCTCCTGTGGCGAGGGGATTTATCCCCGCTGGGCTGCGAAGCAGCCCCTGAGCCAGTTCAGTCACCCCAACAGTCAGCAAAAGACAGAGGGCCGCTTCGCGCCCCAGCGGGGATAAATCCCCTCGCCACAGGGAATGTGCACACCACAAGGAATGTGGGCAGGCACTGCCAACCCCCGTCCCATGTGTACCAAGGAACTAGAAAACTCAACACAGCGGGCAATTGTTGGCAACGGCCCCGAGCCCAAGAATCTGTGGCAGACCGGGAAAAATTCCCGGGTATAACAATAACCGCAGAGGTAGCCGTCATGAGTCATCCCGCACGTCGCCAACCCTTCGCCGTGAGCCTGCTGCTCAGTGCCATGCTGCTGTCCGGTTCGGCCCTTGCAGCCGTGACCGATCAGGAAATTCTCCAGGACCCGAAAAACCCGCAACAGATCGTGACCAACGGCCTGGGTGTCCAGGGCCAGCGCTACAGCCCGCTTGATACCCTCAATGTCAATAACGTCAAGGATCTGCGCCCTGTCTGGGCGTTCTCCTTTGGCGGTGAAAAACAGCGCGGCCAGCAAGCCCAGCCGATGATCAAGGACGGGGTGATGTACCTCACCGGTTCCTATTCGCGGGTATTCGCAGTGGATGCACGCACCGGCAAGAAGCTGTGGCAATACGATGCGCGTCTGCCCGATGACATCCGCCCTTGCTGCGACGTGATCAACCGCGGCGTGGCCTTGTATGGCGACCTGGTGTTCTTCGGCACTCTCGACGCCAAGCTGGTGGCCTTGAACAAGGACACCGGCAAGGTGGTGTGGAGCAAGAAGGTGGCCGACCACAAGGAAGGTTATTCCATCAGCGCCGCGCCCATGGTGGTGAACGGCAAGCTGATTACCGGCGTGGCCGGGGGCGAGTTCGGCGTGGTGGGCCAGATCAGCGCCTACGACCCGAAAAATGGCGAACTGCTGTGGACCCGCCCGACCGTGGAAGGCCACATGGGCTACGTCTACAAGGACGGCAAGGCGGTCGAGAATGGCATCTCCGGCGGCGAAGCCGGCAAGACCTGGCCGGGCGACCTCTGGAAAACCGGCGGCGCCGCACCTTGGCTGGGCGGCTACTACGACCCGGAAACCAACCTGCTGCTGTTCGGCACCGGCAACCCGGCCCCGTGGAACTCTCACCTGCGTCCTGGCGACAACCTCTATTCGTCGTCGCGCCTGGCCCTGAACCCGGACGACGGGACTATCAAGTGGCACTTCCAGAGCACGCCTCACGACGGCTGGGACTATGACGGCGTCAATGAACTGATCTCGTTCAACTACAAGGAAGGCGGCAAGGACATCAAGGCGGCAGCGACTGCTGACCGTAACGGCTTCTTCTATGTGCTCGACCGCACCAACGGCAAGTTCATCCGCGGCTTCCCGTTTGTCGACAAGATCACCTGGGCCACTGGCCTGGACAAGGATGGGCGGCCGATCTACAACGAGGCCAGCCGTCCGGGTGCGCCGGGCAGCGAAGCCAAGGGCAGTTCGGTGTTCGTTGCACCGGCGTTCCTCGGTGCAAAAAACTGGATGCCGATGGCCTACAACCAGGACACTGGCCTGTTCTACGTGCCGTCCAACGAATGGGGCATGGACATCTGGAACGAAGGCATCGCCTACAAGAAAGGCGCGGCGTTCCTCGGGGCCGGCTTCACCATCAAGCCGCTGAACGAGGACTACATCGGCGTGCTGCGGGCCATCGACCCCAAGACCGGCAAGGAAGTCTGGCGCCACAAGAACTACGCGCCGCTGTGGGGTGGGGTCCTGACCACCAAGGGCAACCTGGTGTTCACCGGCACGCCTGAAGGGTTCCTGCAGGCATTCAACGCCAAGACCGGGGAAAAGGTCTGGGAATTCCAGACCGGCTCCGGCGTGCTCGGCTCGCCCATCACCTGGGAAATGGACGGCGAGCAATACATCTCCGTGGTCTCCGGCTGGGGCGGCGCGGTGCCGCTGTGGGGTGGCGAGGTGGCCAAGCGCGTGAAGGACTTCAACCAGGGCGGCATGCTCTGGACCTTCAAGTTGCCGAAAGAGCTGGTGGCAAAACGCTAAGTAACTATTGAGCCGGGCGTCGCCCTTGTGGCGACGACTCTGTGGGAGCAAAGCTTGCTCGCGATGCAGTCGCCTCGGTTCCCAGGGAGACCGCATCGCCTTCATCGCGGGCAAGCCTTGCTCCCACAGACGTTTCGCCAAATATCCTCGTCCCAATGCTTGAAATCTACGACCAAATAACGAGAGTCCCCCCTGCCAACGACGCATTCGTCCGGCAGCCGGGGCTCTCTACCATCGGCCTATCGCCTGTCCCGTGACAGGCATCGACCAGGCAGAGGCCCCATCATGATCTACGCACAACCCGGAACCCCAGGCGCCGTCGTTTCCTTCAAGCCGCGCTATGGCAACTTCATCGGCGGCGAATTCGTCGCGCCAGTCAACGGCGAATACTTCACCAACACCTCCCCGGTCAATGGCGAAGTCATTGCCGAATTCCCGCGTTCCAGCGCCGCCGACATTGACAAGGCCCTGGATGCCGCCCACGCCGCAGCCGATGCCTGGGGCAAGACCTCGGTGCAGGACCGTTCCCTGGTGCTGTTGAAAATCGCCGACCGTATCGAGCAGAACCTGGAAATCCTCGCGGTCAGCGAAACCTGGGACAACGGCAAGGCCGTGCGCGAAACCCTCAATGCCGACGTGCCGCTGGCGGCCGACCATTTCCGTTATTTCGCCGGCTGCATCCGCGCCCAAGAGGGTGGGGCGGCCGAGATCAACGAACTGACCACGGCCTATCATTTCCACGAGCCGCTGGGCGTGGTCGGGCAGATCATCCCGTGGAACTTCCCGCTGCTGATGGCCGCCTGGAAACTCGCCCCGGCCCTGGCTGCGGGTAACTGCATCGTGCTCAAGCCGGCTGAACAGACGCCGCTGTCGATCATGGTCTTCATCGAGCTGGTCGCCGACCTGCTGCCGCCCGGCGTGCTGAATATCGTCCATGGTTTCGGTCGCGAAGCCGGTGAAGCCCTGGCCACCAGCAAGCGCATCGCCAAGATCGCCTTCACCGGTTCCACCCCGGTGGGCTCGCACATCATGAAATGCGCCGCCGAGAACATCATCCCGTCCACCGTGGAACTGGGCGGCAAGTCGCCGAACATCTTCTTCGAAGACATCATGCAGGCCGAGCCGGCCTTCATCGAAAAAGCCGCCGAAGGCCTGGTGCTGGCGTTCTTCAACCAGGGCGAAGTCTGCACCTGCCCATCTCGCGCCCTGGTGCAAGAGTCGATCTACGTGCCGTTCATGGCCGAGGTGATGAAAAAGATCGCCAAGATCAAGCGTGGCAACCCGCTGGACACCGAAACCATGGTCGGCGCCCAGGCGTCCGAGCAGCAATTCGACAAGATCCTCTCGTACCTTGAAATTGCCCAGCAAGAGGGCGCCGAGCTGCTCACCGGCGGTGCTGCCGAGCGACTCGAGGGGGATTTGTCGAGTGGTTATTACATCCAGCCGACCCTGCTCAAGGGCCACAACAAAATGCGCGTGTTCCAGGAAGAGATCTTCGGCCCGGTAGTGGGCGTGACCACCTTCAAGGACGAAGCCGAAGCCCTGGCGATCGCCAACGACACCGAGTTCGGCCTCGGCGCCGGCCTCTGGACCCGCGACATCAACCGCGCCTACCGCATGGGCCGGGCGATCAAGGCCGGTCGCGTCTGGACCAACTGCTACCACCTGTACCCGGCGCACGCCGCGTTTGGTGGCTACAAGAAGTCTGGCGTGGGTCGTGAAACCCACAAGATGATGCTCGACCACTATCAGCAGACCAAGAACCTGCTGGTGAGCTACGACATCAATCCGCTGGGGTTCTTCTAACCCGATAACACAGCACGACACCCTGTGGGAGCGAGCTTGCTGAGGGAGCAAGGCTTGCCCGCGATACAGGCAACTCGGTCTCCGGCCAGGCCGAGGCGACTCATCGCGAGCAAGCTTTGCTCCCACAGTAAGCCTTGCCCTCACAATGGGTTTTGTAGCTCTCCTGAATCGCTACCAACGCACCCCACCCACCGCTTCGAAAGTAGCATTCGAGCCCCAGGCGTGGCGTGCATTAATGACCTTGCCGGAATCGCCCGGTACAAGAAGAGGAAAGACCCATGTGGACTAAACCCGCGTACACCGACCTGCGTATTGGCTTTGAAGTGACGATGTACTTCGCCAACCGATGAGTGCCGGCCCGGCCTGACGCGTTCAGGCCGGGCTACCCATTGGTCTGATTGCAATCACGGTGGGATGCTTTAGGCTCAAGGTATCCCAAGACAATAACAACAGGCTTACCGATGAGCCACGTACCTGAAAAGATGAGCCTCAGCCCGCTGCGCAAGTTCGTTTCCCCTGAAATCATGTTCGGTGCCGGTTGTCGGCACAATGTCGGCAACTACGCCAAGACCTTCGGTGCACGCAAGGTGCTGATCGTCACCGATCCCGGGGTCATCGCCGCCGGTTGGGTGGCTGACGTCGAAGCCAGTCTCCAGGCCCAAGGCATCGACTATTGCGTCTACAGCGCGGTCTCGCCCAATCCGCGGGTCGAGGAAGTGATGCTCGGTGCCGACCTTTACCGGGAAAACCATTGCGATGTCATCGTCGCGGTGGGCGGTGGCAGCCCGATGGATTGCGGCAAAGGCATCGGCATTGTCGTTGCCCACGGCCGCAACATCCTCGAGTTCGAAGGCGTCGACACCCTGCACGTACCCAGCCCGCCGCTGATCTTGATTCCCACCACGGCGGGGACGTCGGCTGACGTGTCGCAGTTCGTGATCATTTCCAACCAGCAAGAACGCATGAAGTTTTCCATCGTCAGCAAGGCGGCGGTGCCGGACGTATCGTTGATCGACCCGGAAACCACCCTGAGCATGGACCCGTTCCTGTCGGCCTGTACCGGCATCGACGCCCTGGTGCATGCCATCGAGGCGTTCGTGTCCACCGGTCACGGCCCGCTGACCGATCCCCATGCGCTGGAAGCGATGCGCCTGATCAACGGCAACCTGGTGCAGATGATCGCCAACCCGGCGGACATCGCCCTGCGGGAAAAAATCATGCTGGGCAGCATGCAGGCCGGGCTTGCGTTTTCCAACGCGATCCTGGGCGCGGTGCACGCGATGTCCCACAGCCTGGGCGGTTTCCTCGATTTGCCTCATGGCTTGTGCAATGCGGTGCTGGTGGAGCATGTGGTGGCGTTCAACTACAACTCGGCGCCGGAGCGTTTCAAGGTGATTGCCGAGACGCTGGGCATCGACTGCCGGGGGCTCAACCACCGGCAGATCCGCACTCGGCTGGTGGAACACCTGATTGCCCTCAAGCGCACCATCGGCTTCCACGAGACCCTGGGCCTGCATGGCGTGAGCACCTCGGACATTCCGTTCCTGTCGCAACATGCGATGCACGACCCATGCATCCTCACCAACCCTCGGGAGTCGAGCCAGCGGGATGTCGAGGTCGTCTATGGCGAAGCCCTCTGACGAGCAGCAAAAAGCCCTGGAAGGGCTGCTGGGGCTGGGCAATCACTCGACGCGCAAGAGTCACTACCCGGAACTGGCGGCGCGCCTCGATGAGCTGGAACAGGCCCGGCAACACCTGCAACAGCTCAATGACCAACTGGAGCAGCGGGTGGCCGAGCGCACCGATGCGCTGTTGGAAGCCAACCACAACCTGCAGCAGCAGATTGCCCAGCGCGAGCTGGTCGAACAGCAATTGCGCGATGCCCGTGACGTCGCCCAGGCCGCCAACCGCAGCAAGGATAAATACCTGGCCGCCGCCAGCCATGACCTGTTGCAGCCACTCAACGCGGCACGCCTGCTGATCGCCACCTTGCGTGAACGCCAATTGCCTGCCGCCGAGCATGTGTTGGTCGAACGCACTCATCAGGCGCTCGAAGGGGCCGAGGACCTGCTCACCGACCTGCTGGACATTTCCCGGCTGGACCAGGCCGCCGTCAAGCCCGACCTGGCACCGTATCGGCTGGATGAGTTGTTGGGGCCGCTGGTTTCCGAGTTTCAATCGGTGGCCGGCGCCGCGGGGTTGGAATTGCGGGTGCGGTTTGGCGATGAAGCGGTGCTGACCGACCTGCGATTGATCAGCCGTATCCTGCGCAACCTGCTGAGCAATGCCTGCCGCTACACCGCTCAGGGCGGTATTCTCCTGGCGGCCCGGCGCCGGGGAGGGCAGTTGAGCATTGAGGTCTGGGACACAGGGCGGGGCATCGCGGCCGATTGCCTGGAGTCGATTTTCCTGGAGTTCAACCAGCTCGACGTTGGCCGGGCGGCGGATCGCAAAGGCGTGGGCCTGGGGTTGGCGATTGTCGAACGCATCGCCCACATCCTCGGTTACCGGGTCCAGGTGCGCTCTCGGCCGGGACGGGGCTCGGTGTTCAGTATCGAGGTGCCGCTGTCCAGCGAAAAACCCTTGCCCGTGTCCCAGGTCCCGGTGCAGGCGGTCGCCGGCAACCCGCTGCCGGGGCGCCGTCTATTGGTGATCGACAACGAACTGAGCATCTTGCAAAGCATGGCGGCGCTGTTGGGGCAGTGGGGCTGCGAAGTCTTGACCGCCACCGACGAAGCGGGCGCCCTTGATGTGCTGCAAGGGCGAGCGCCGGAGTTGATCCTGGCGGATTTCCACTTGGATCATGGGGTTGTGGGGTGTGAAGTGGTCAAGCACCTGCGCGAGCATTTCCACCAGGCGATCCCGGCCGTGATCATCACCGCCGACCGCAGCGACCAGTGCCGCCGCGCCTTGCGCAAGCTGGATGCACCGCTGCTCAACAAACCGGTCAAGCCTGGCAAGTTGCGGGCGGTGTTGAGTCAGATGCTTGGATAGGTTGGTGCTGTAGATACTCTGTAGGAGCTGTGTAGGAGCTGAGAGCCAGCAAAATGCCGTCATTTGGTCGGCGTTTTTGCCCGGAATGTAAAAAGACGCTTCGATCTGTTTATTTCCTTATGTAAACTCCCCTCGCTGCGACAATCGGGCACGGCCGCGCCAGGCCCGATGAACACCGTTTGCAGCGGCCCTCACCCCAGCTGAAGCCAAAACCTACAAGAAGTCAGCGCCGGAGAGACATAAACGAGAGGCCGACGTATTGCTCGGCCCTGTAGGTCCATCCTCCAGTCCGTCTCGATACCCATCCTGCTGGCGTTGCCGCTCGCGGATGTGGTCTATCCTTGACCAGGACAGGTGGGCGGAATGGCGTTCATCCTAGGGATACACACATGTTGAAGAAAACACACACGGCGCTACTGGGCCTGGCGATGGCGATGGGTCTTGCGACCACGCACGCCGCCGAGCCAAAAAAAGTGGATGTCTTGCTCATTGGTGGGGGCATCATGAGCTCGACACTCGGCGTCTGGCTCAATGAGCTGGAGCCGGGCTGGACCATGGAAATGGTCGAGCGCCTGGACGGTGTTGCCGAAGAGAGCTCCAACGGCTGGAACAATGCCGGTACGGGTCACTCTGCGCTGGCCGAACTGAACTACACGCCGGAAGACAAGAACGGCAAGGTCGAGATCGTCAAGGCCGTTGAAATCAACGAAGCTTTCCAGATCTCCCGTCAGTTCTGGTCCTGGCAGGTCAAGAACGGTGTGCTGAAGAACCCGCGTTCGTTCATCAACTCCACGCCGCACATGAGCTTCGTATGGGGTGATGACAACATCGCGTTCCTGAAGAAGCGCTACGAAGCCCTCCAGGCCAGCCCGTTGTTCGCCGGCATGCAGTATTCCGAAGATCGCGAGCAGATCAGCAAGTGGGTTCCGCTGATGATGCAAGGGCGTGACCCGAGCCAGAAAGTCGCGGCCACCTGGAGTCCACTGGGTACCGACGTGAACTTCGGCGAAATCACCCGCCAGTTCGCGGCTTACCTGCAAACCAAGCCGAACTTCTCCCTCAAGCTGTCCAGCGAAGTGGAAGAGATCACCCGCAACGAAGACGGCACCTGGCGCGTTTCGTACAAGAACCTCAAAGACGGTACCGAAACCGAGACCGACGCCAAGTTCGTGTTCATCGGCGCCGGCGGCGGTGCCTTGCACCTGCTGCAGAAGTCCGACATCCCGGAAGCGCGTGAATACGCAGGTTTCCCGGTGGGTGGTTCGTTCCTGGTCACCGAAAACCCGACCGTCGCCCAGCTGCACCTGGCCAAGGCCTACGGCAAGGCTTCGGTGGGCGCACCGCCGATGTCGGTTCCGCACCTGGACACCCGTGTGCTCGACGGCAAGCGCGTGATCCTGTTTGGCCCGTTCGCAACCTTCTCCACCAAGTTCCTGAAGAACGGTTCGTACTTTGACCTGCTGACCAGCACCACCACCCACAACGTGTGGCCGATGACCAAGGTCGGTATCGAACAGTACCCACTGGTCGAGTACCTGGCCGGTCAACTGATGCTGTCGGATGAAGATCGCTTCAACGCCCTGAAAGAGTACTTCCCGGAGGCCAAGCAAGAAGACTGGCGCCTGTGGCAGGCTGGCCAGCGCGTGCAGATCATCAAGCGTGACGAAGAGAAGGGCGGCGTGCTGAAACTCGGCACCGAAGTGGTCGCCTCCCAGGACGGCAGCATCGCCGGCCTGCTGGGTGCCTCGCCAGGCGCTTCGACCGCTGCACCGATCATGCTGACCGTGCTTGAGAAGGTCTTCAAGGACAAGGTTGCCAGCCCGGCCTGGCAGGAAAAACTGCGCCAGATCGTGCCAAGCTACGGCACCAAGCTCAACGATAGCCCTGAGCGTGTTGCCCAGGAATGGGCGTACACCAGCGAGGTCCTGCAACTGGACCCGCCACCGGCAATCGGCAAGCCAGGCGCTAACGTGGCACCGGCCAAGCCGGGCGCAGCCCCTGAGGCCAACCCAGCGGCTGACATGGCGCTGTAAGCCGGACGCTGTCTGGTGAAGTACAAGAACGCTGCGCATTGAGCGTAATGCTGTTCACTTAAGGATACGGCGCTTTTTCCGAGGGAGGGGAAGGCGCCGTTTTCTTTGGTGTTGGTGTTGGGTTGGATTGGGTTGGATTGGATTGGATTGGGTACATATCCTTTGCTGCGGTAACGGCGGCTTAGGGTTCCGCCCTGACGGCGGGTCACTTTTGGAAGAGCGCCAAAAGTAACCAAAAACGCTTTGCCCCACCACTCGGTGCCTCGCTTAGGCTCGGCATGCCCGAACGCAGGCATTGCTCCGTGGGCCGCCGCGAAGGGCCATCCATGGCCCAGCGCGGCTACCTCGGCATCCATGCCGAGGTGCCCACTGCACAATGCCTGCGTTCGGCCATCGTGGTTAACGGGGCGCCCCAGATCAAGATCAAAAGCGAGGCGGCCTGGTAGCCGACCTGGTTCTCTTGGTCGTACACCCATCAGATCTGTGGGAGCAAAGCTTGCTCGCGAAGACGGCCTGACAGCCGACCTGTCTCTGGCGGCTGTACATCGATCTGACTGTGGGAGGGGCCTGCTCGCGATAGCGGTACACCCACCAACATCAATGCCCGATCTGCCCCACCTGCGAAAGGTCAGCCCCGTCCTCTGCGTAAACCTGTCGAAACCGCGCGTCAAAATCCTCCGCCAACTGCGCCAGGGTAATTGCCCCCAAACGCTTGAGCAGCAATGCCTGGGCCTCGTCGAACGCATCCGTCAGCACCGCATTCACTGCTTGTTCCACCAAGCATTGCGGATGATCGGTGGACAGGCCGATGGCAAAGATCGACGTGCTGTCCAAGGCCTGGTGGATATCCAGCAACGTCATCTGCGACAGCGGCTTGCTCAAGCTCCAGCCACCGCGATGGCCTTTTTCCGAAGTGACATAACCCTGCTCCTTGAGCAGCGCCATGGTCCGGCGCACCACCACCGGGTTGGTGCCCAGCATCTGCGCGAGGGTGTCGGACGTGGCGGATTGTTGGTGGCGATCCATGTGGATCAGCACGTGGAGCATGCGGGACAGACGGGTGTCGGTTCTCATGAGCGTTGCAGCGTTCTGTGGCGGAGACGGGCGTAAGTATCGCCTGTAATTGCAAAAGTTACGAGATCGTTGACAGTTGCTTTTCAAGGAACTTACGATGTGTCGAGACTTTTCAATTCCACCAAAACCACGTTGGAGAATGATCATGCGCTACGACGTCATCATCGCAGGCGGCAGCTACGCCGGTATGTCCGCGGCCTTGCAACTGGCCCGTGCCCGCCGCACCGTGCTGGTGATCGATGCCGGCCAGCGCCGCAACCGGTTCGCTGCCAGCTCCCATGGTTTTCTCGGGCAGGACGGTCGGGCCCCTGGGGACATTGCCGATGATGCCCGTCGCCAGCTAATGGCCTATCCGACGGTGGAATGGGTATCGAACACGGCGGTCAAAGCCAGCCAGGACGCGGGTGGCTTCACTTTGGAAACCCTCGGCGGGCAACGCTACAGTGCCCGGCGCCTATTGTTGGCCACCGGAGTCATCGATGAGTTGCCGGACGTGGAAGGGCTGGCGCAACGCTGGGGGAAAAGCGTATTCCATTGCCCGTATTGCCACGGCTACGAGCTGGAACAAGGCCCCATCGGGGTGTTGGCGACCTCGTCGATGTCGCTCCACCATGCCTTGATGCTGCCCGACTGGGGCCCGACGACGTTCTTCACCAATGGTGTGTTCGAGCCTGACCTTGAGCAACTGGACAGCCTGGCACGACGTGGCGTAACCCTGGTGCCGGAACGTGTCGAGCGTATTGAAGGCGAACGGGCCGACGTGGTGCTGGCCGACGGACATGTGATCGCCCTTGACGGCCTGTTTGTCTTGCCGCGTATCCAGGTTGCCGGTTCACTCGCGGCGTCCTTGGGTTGCGCGTTTGAAGACGGCCCGCTCGGGGCTTTCATCCAGGCCGACCCCATGACGAGGGCAACCAGCGTCCCAGGTGCATTTGTCTGTGGCGATGCGGCGATGCCGTTCGGCTCGGTTGCGTTGGCTGTTGGCGATGGGGTGAGAGCGGGCTCGGGGGTGCATCGATCACTGATCTTCGATGCACATTGAGGCTTGCCCTTGAGCATTACACCTGTACCGCTCCAGTCATCACGGCGAAGGCGAGCATCACCAGGCTGACGCCCCAGGCCCAGAAGAACGTATAGGCGATGTGCTTGCGCAGCTCTACGCCGGACAACGCCAGCGCCAGGTACACGCTGGGCACCACTGGGCTGATGGAGAATCCGGTGTTCTCGCCGATCAGCATGGCCCGGGCCACGGCCTCGAGGGGGACACCCGCGGCAGCGGCCACGTCCTTGATCACCGGCAGCAGGGCGAAATAGTAGGCGTCCGGTGAGAAGATCATCCCCAGCGGAACGCCGAAGAAGCCGACGATCACATGCAGATACTGGGCGGCGCCCGCTGGCATGATATCGATCAGTGCCAATGCCATGCCATCGGACATCTTCGCGCCGGAGAGCACGCCCAGCAGGACGGCGGCGGCCATCATCACCAGGACCATTTGCAGCGCATCGGCCGCATGGGCCTTGAGGCGTTCGGCCTGGGCGTCCAGGGACGGGAAGTTCAGGGGCAGGGCGATGCCCAGTCCCACCATGAAGCAGGCATACAAGGGAAAAATGCCGGTGAACAGGCACGCCAGGATCCCACCGGTCAGCGCCACGTTCAGCCAGTAGCGCAGTTCTCGTGGGGAGAGGGCGAATTCACGGTCTTGGGGTTGCAGGCTGTCCATGTCACACGTTGCAGCCGCGCCCAGCGACATCGGTTGGCGACGCTGGGCGCGCAAGCCCAATACGGTCGCGACAACGAGCATGCACGTCAGGCCCACCATCTGCACCGGCAGCAAGCCTAGCCACAGTTGGGTGGCATCCAGCCCCGACACGGCGGCGGCGCGGGCAGTCGTGCCCCCCCAAGGGACCATATTGATCACGCCGGCCGTGGTGCCGACCAGGCACAACAGCATCGCCGGGCTCATGTTCAGGCGTTTATACAAGGGCAGCAGGGCCGGGATGGTCAGCAAGAACGTGGCGGCGCCGACGCCGTCGAGATGGACCACTGACGTCACCAATACCGTCACCAGTGCCACGGCCAGGGGCTTGCCGCCCGTGCTGCGGATCAGCAGATTGACCAAGGGATCGAACAATCCCCGGTCACGCATGATGCCGAAGAACAGGATGGCAAACAGAAACAGTGCTGCGGTCGGGGCCACCGTGATCAGGCCGGCCTTGATGAATTCACCGATCTGCCCGAGATTGAAGCCGGCCAACAGGCAAACGATCACGGGAAGGGTGGTGAACGCCACCACCGGACTGATCCTGCGCAGCAATATCAATCCGATAATGGCGAGCATCATCAGGAAACCCAGGGTTGTAATCATGTTGCAGCCTCTCTTTTTATTGTTGTCGAAGGTTCGTGGGCGGTGAGTCGATCAGCCTTGCGGTCCGGGCAGGCGCAAGGCCAGAAGCAGGTAACTCAGGCTCTTGCCGTGACGATCAAGACCGCAACTGCGGTTCACACCGCCCTCCAGGGCGTCCTCGAGCACGAAATTCAGCGCATTCAGGTTCGGCAGTTCATAGCGATGCACCTTGGAGGGCTGTCGTGTCGCGAATTGCTCGGCCACTCGGGCGCAGGTCAATTCCCGTAGCAGCCATGGATAGTGGGCCGGATCGTGGGGGAACAGGGCGATGCTGAGAATGTTGCCTTTGTCGCCAGCACGGGCATGGGCATAGTCGGCGAGGGTGACCAGGTTCATCAGTACCACTCCAGGGTTGTATGGATTTCATCTCGCGGCAGCAGGAAACTGCGGGTGGTCACGGTCTCGGTGAGATGCCGGCGGACGCCACCGCCACCCGCCGGCCCGTTGGTGTAGAGCGACTCGACCTCTGCCAGCAGGGCCTCCACCAGCCGTCGATCGGTGTGAGTCAGGCCGATCCGCACGCGCACATCCTCCAGGGCGGGCGCCTGGGCCAGTTGTTGTTGCAGATAACGGCCGCCCTGATCGTTGAAGAGGCTGGCGATCCCGGACAGGTCGATCCAGGGTTGGACCCCGGGTGCCAACTGGTCGAAGCGCTGCAGCAGGATTTCCCGCGCCAGAGCGGCACGCGCCACGGCGCCGGGGCCTGCGTAGGATATTTCCGCCTCACCGAACCAGAGGCCGCGCACACCCGCCAAGCCCTTGAGCGTGTCGGGACGCGGATGACCCAGCAGGCCACTGATTTCAACACGGTCATCGCCCAAGTCCTGTACACGGGCCTGGCCCAGGTCCAGCACGACATCCGGCGTCAGATAGCGTCGAGGGTCGTGTACTTCGTAAAGGAGTTGTTCCTTGACGGTCTGTTCGCTGACCCTTCCGCCGCAGTGGCGGGTCTTGCCGATGATCAGGCGGCCATCCTGATGGATTTCGGCAATGGGGCAGCCGAGATTGGCCGGGTCCGGAACGTCTTTCATCCCAGGATGAGCAAAATAGCCACCGGTGACCTGGGTGCAGCACTCCAGCAGATGACCGGCTGTGGTGGCGATGGCCATTTTCTGCCAATCGTCGGCCGACCAACCCAACCCATGGCGGATCGCCCCCACGGCCAACGACGGATCCGCGACCCGGCCACACAGCACGATGCCAGCGCCCTCGGCCAACGCCTGGGCGATACCGTCGGCCCCGGTGTAGACGTTCACTGAAACCGGGTGCTCCTCGGGACCTGAGGACAACCAGCGTTCGTAACGGGGCGGTGTTTCTTCCAACAGGTCATCACCCAGCACGCAGGCGATTTTCAGTGCAGGGAAGCGGCCCGCCAGCGTCTGGCGCAGTCGTTGCGCGGCCGCCCTGGGATTGGCGGCGCCGCCGTTGGTAATGATCGGGATGCCGGCCTCGATGCACACATCCAGCATGGGCTCAAGGAAATCGAACAGGCGCGCGGAGTATCCCGCCTGCGGGTCCAGGCGCTTGCGTAGCTGCGCCTCGGCCAGGGTCCGTTCGGCCAGCAGTTCCAGCATGATGTAGCGCTGGCCGCTGCGTTGTGCCAGGTCTTGGGCCAGGCGCAGGGCGGCATCGGGTCGATCATTGGCAAAACCGGCGCCGCAACCGACGAGAATTGTTTTTGTCATGTCGCTTTCCACTGAGGGGTGGCACTGAAGGGTGGCCCCATAGTGGAGAGACTGGATTATTCTGTGAATTTTAAATATAGAATCAATTGATTCATTAATTTTATGAGTGGGTCATGAACGTTTCTTTTCGTCAGCTTCGTGCCTTCATCCTTATTGCCGAGACTTCGAGCTTTACCCGCACGGCCGAACAGTTGCACCTGTCCCAGCCAGCGCTGAGCTATAGCGTCCGCAAACTGGAAGAGAGCATGGGGTTGCAGTTGCTCGCGCGTAACACCCGCAGCGTCGAGCTGACGCCCGCCGGTGAGCACTTCTTGCCCCAGGCCCGGCGCATGCTGCGGGACATGAACGACGCCGTGCGCGATGCTCGCGACACCCTGAGCCTGAGCCGTGGCACGCTCCGATTGGCAGCCTTGCCCACCGCTGCCGCGTCGTTCCTGCCGATCGCCATTGCTGCTTTCCAGCGTGAAAACCCTGGTGTGACGGTGAGCTTGCTGGACGGCCGCGCCGGGGAAATCATGGGCTGGGTGCAGCGAGGAGAGGTGGACGCCGGCATCAGTTCGTTGCCTGACGATCTGTCCGGACTGAGCTTTGTGCGCCTGCTGGATGACAATCTGGTGTTGCTGAGCCACAAGGAGCCGCAGCGTGACGGCCAGGACGACTGGAAGCGGCAACCCTATATTGCCCTCACGCCTGACACCAGCATCCGGCCCCTGGCAGACGCTGCGTTGCGCTATTTGAACGTCGATCCTGTGCCAGCCTGGGAAGTGGCGCACATGAGCACGGCCACGGCCCTGGTGCGCGAAGGCTTGGGATTTTCTCTGTTGCCGGCCAGCTGCACGGCGGTGTTCAACATCGGTGAGCAGTGCGCTGTCACCGCCATCGACCAGCCGGCGAAGCGCTCGATCGGCCTGTTGCAACGCAAGCCGCTGGCCCAATCACCTTCGTTGAGCCAGTTCATGCAGCATTTGCGGCAGGTGCTGCACAAGGACGATGTCAGCCACTGAGGTTGATCGGGCAATGGCTATCGCGCTATTGAGTGCCAAACATCGCCGTCCAATAGATCCCGGCATCGCTTTTCGGATCGGTCGCGTACCCGGCGCCCAATTCGCGGAACTGCGGGTTCATCAGGTTGGCGCAGTGCCCCGGGCTGGCCAGCCAGCCGTCCACCACCTTGAGCGCGGTGTCCTGTCCGGCGGCGATGTTCTCGCCGATCAACTGGCCCAGATAGCCGGCCAGTTCGGCGCGGTCGCCCGGCATGCGGTTGTCGCGGTCCTTGTGGTCGAAGAAATTGTTGTTGGCCATGGCCCGTGTGTGGGTCACAGCGGCCAGGGCCAAGGTGGCGTTCCAGGCCAGCGGAGTGGTGGCGGCGAAGGTTTCGGTGCCACAGCGACGCGGCTGGGTGCGGGCACTGTTGATCAGCTTCAGCAGCTTCTGGCCCTCGGCTTGCCAATCACCCAGGCGCGCCGACAACAGTGGGCGCGCGAGCACGATGCGCCATTCGCGGTCCAGGCGGCTGACGCCGATGTCGACGAACTGCGGGTCGAGTACTACCTGGCAGAAGCTTTCCTGGACGGCTTTCATGGCCGATTGCGCATCGCGCGGCCCGGACAGGCTGATGGCCTGCACATTGACCATTGGATAGGCCGCCCGCGCCAGCGCCTGCTGCAGGTCGCCGATGCCATTGGCCGACAGGATCAGCCGGGAATCCATCGCCAGCGGTGGCAACTCCAGCGAAGCCTGGCCGGCACAGCTTTGGGACTGGCTGCGGTAAAGATTGATGGACTCGACCAGTTGCGTCTCTTCGGTGGCCGCGGCACTGGTGGAGAACACCAGGCCCAGCGACAGCACAACAAGACCCACGACGGATGAAATGGCACGCATGTAAATCTCCCTTGAGCGGACGGCGCCTATGATGCGCAATTTTTGCCCCGCTGGGGCAACGGTATTCACGCTCTCTTGAAATCCCTTGGAACGGCACCGTCGGGTACCGTTCGGGACAATCCTCAGTAGTGGGATCAATTTTCAAGCGAATAAGTCCATTTCCGTCGTTTCAAGGCCATAAAAAACCAGATTATTAGCTCATCCAGTTACCGCCATCGACGTTATACGTCTGCGCCACCACGTATTCGCTCTCCGCCGAGGCCAGGAAAATCGCCATGCCGGTGAGGTCCTCCGCGGTGCCCATCCGGCCATAGGGCACCTGCAGCCCGACCTGGCGCTTCTTTTCCCCCAGCGGCAGGTTTTCGTGGCGGGCGAACAGCGCGTCCACACCGTCCCAATGCTCGCCATCCACCACGCCGGGGGCGATGGCGTTGACGTTGATCCGATGCTTGATCAAATCCAGCCCGGCGGACTGGGTGAGGCTGATCACGGCTGCCTTGGTGGCGCAATAGACGCCGACCAGCGCTTCGCCACGCCGACCGGCCTGGCTGGCCATGTTGATGATCCGGCCGCCATGGCCCTGGCGGATCATCTGCCGCGCCGCCGCTTGCAGGGTGAACAGCGTGCCGGCGACGTTGATGGAAAACAGCCGCTCGTAGCTCTGGCGGGTGATTTCCACGATGGGCGCCAGGTCGAACAGCGCGGCGTTGTTGATCAGGATATCCAGCTTGCCCACCCGTGCCACCACGGCCGCGATGGCCTGGTCGATCGAAGCCTGGTCCGTCACCTCCATTTTGACCGCGTAGGCGCTATCGCCCAGTTCGGCTGCGGTGGCCTGGGCCCGCTCCAGGTCGATATCGGCGATCGCCACTGTGGCGCCCTCGTTGAGATAGGCCTGGGCGAACGTCCTGCCGATACCACGGGCGGCACCGGTCACCAGGGCACTTTTTCCTTCCAGTCGTTTCATGGGGTTGTCCTTTTCGAAGTACAAAAAAAGTCCTGTGGGAGCAAGGCTTGCCCGCGATGAAGCCAATGCGGTCTCTCAGAAATCGAGGTGCCTGTATCGCGAGCAAGCTTTGCTCCCACAGAGGGGTAAACCTTCTAGCCACGGGGCCGGTGCCAATCGTTATTGCTTTGGATACCCGGCCCGCTTCATCTCCCGCTCGGTACTCGATTGCGCCGAGGCCAATGCCTGTTCCACCGTGATCTGTCCGGTGATGGCGGCGGTAAACAGCTTGCCGACGGAGGTACCGATGGCTTGGAACTCTGGAACCGTCACGTACTGGATGCCCACGTACGGCACCGGTTCTGCGGTGGGATGGGCCGGGTCTCGGGCATGCTCAGGCCGGCCTGTTTGAACAGGTCCGTGCGGTAATAGGTGACGGTGCTTTCGCCGTAAAAGGGCAGGGCGTAAAGCGTGTCGTTGACCGAGAGGCCTTGGCGAACGGCAGGGAGATGTCCTCCAGGTCATACTCGGCAGGCAGGTGGGTCATCGGCTCGAGCCAGTGCTTGGCCCCCCTCAGCGGGGTTTCGTAGGTGCCAATGGTCAGCACGTCGAACTGCCCGCCCTGGGTTGCGATGTCGGTGGTCAGGCGCTGGCGCAGGACATTTTCTTCGAGTACCACCCAGTTCAACGTGATGTCCGGGTGCTCGTTCTCGAAGGTTTTCGAGAGTTTTTGCATGCGGATCATGTCGGCGTTGTTCACCGTAGCGATGGTGAGGGTCTCGGTGGCCTGTCCGGCCAGGGCAAACGACAATTCCGCGAACATGACAAGCGCCTTGGGCACTGTTTTCATGAGCTTCTCCAGAGCTGCGCCTGGGCGCAGAATTATTATTGTTGTGGGGGCCGTGGCGTCGGGCTGAGCGGTTCGTCGCCAATGGCAGGCCGATTACAGCAGCGCCCGTGGAGGCCGACAAACGCAGGGAGGATCGTGTGCTGGTACTTTTTTAACGCCCTTGAGTGCGGCAGGTGCGGGTTAAAAAAGTATCAGTGGCCGGTCAGACCGAGGCTGGCGAAGCGCTGCGCACTCGGCGTAAGGTGCCCGCTATAACGATAAAAGAGGCGCGACATGCCTGATCACCGAACGCCCCTGTTCGAGCAGCGACCCGCTGAACTGGAAGTCATCCTGCCTGAGCCCGAACACAGTTTTCGCTGGTACGAGCATGACTACCCGTACCCGATGGCGCGCTGGAACCATCACCCTGAATTTGAAATCCACCTGATCCGCCAGGGCAGCGGCAAACTGTTGGCGGGCGACTACATCGGCCCGTTTGGCCCTGGCCATGTGGCGATGATTGGCCCGGACTTGCCCCACGACTGGATGGGCGACCTGGCGCCGGGCGAGCACCTGCCCGGGCGTGACGTGGTCTTGCAATTCGATGGTGCGACGCTGCTGACCTTGCGCCGAACCCTGCCCGAACTGGGCGATCTGCAGGGCCTGTTCGAACGCGCCCGCCGCGGCCTGGCCTTCGACGGCAACACCGCGCGGCAGGCCGCGTACCTGCTGGAAGCCATCGGCCCGGCCCAGGGACTGGCGCGGTTGGCGCTGTTCCTGGAACTGCTGCACACCCTCAACCAAGCCCCTGGCGACGAGGTCTTGAGCCTGGCAAGCCCTTGCTACGCGCCGACCCTCGATGCGCGCAGCTCCGAGCGCATCCATAAAGCCTTCGAATACCTGCAAGCCGAACTCACCGGCGACCTGCGCCTGTCGGTGATCGCCCGCCAATTGGACATGAGCGAGCCGGGCTTCTCGCGGTTCTTCAAGCGCATCACCGGGCACGGCTTCATTGACCTGATGCGCAAGCTGCGGGTCCAGCGTGCCTGTCGCTTGCTGTTGCAGAGCGAGATGCCGGTGACCGACATCTGTTTTGAAGTGGGCTACAACAACTTGTCCAACTTCAACCGGCATTTTCGGATAGAGATGAACCAGACCCCCAGCGAGTACCGGCGGGGCGCTTTTTCCCCTGTTTGATGGAGACGGTCATGTGAGCCCGCCGAGGCCTCGACGGGACAGCCAGCGACGAGCACGATCCACCGCCATCGCGAGCAGGCTCGCTCCCACAGGGGGATTTGTGTCGGACACAGACCTTGCAGTCACCCAGAAACCAGTGTGGGAGCGAGCCTGCTCGCGATGGCGTCAGCACAGCCAACATCAATGTCAGCTGATCCACCGCCATCGCGAGCAAGCTCGCTCCCACAGGGGATTTGTGGTGGCCCCCAGGTTCGGGATTAGTCCGGGACACCCCGTTGATGCTTCTTCAACCGATAGGCGAATTGTGCCCGGCTCAGCCCCAATGAGCGTGCGGCCGCTGCCAGGTTGCCGCTGCTCAGTTGCAGGGCTTCGTTGATCAGCCGTGACTCCAGGCCGTCAATGGAGAAGTCCGAGTCCAGTTGGCTGAGGGACTGGAGCAGGGCCGGTTTTTCCGCTGCGTCGTTGGCGGCCAGGCCCATCGGTGAGAGACCGCCGTGCAGGTCCACGGAATACGCGTCCACCGGCAGTTGTTCATTGCGAAACAGGTGGACCAGGTCAATCGCCTGGCCTTCTTCGCTGGCGATCAGGCCGCGCTCGATGAGGTTCTGCAATTCCCGCACGTTGCCCGGAAAGTCATAGCGCAGCAGGACCTTCAAGGCGCGCATGGTCAGGCCCATCGGGGTGCGGCCGTATTCCTGGCAAAAGCGCTTGAGAAAGGCATTGATCAGCAGCGGTATGTCATCGCGGCGCTCGCGCAAGGGCGGCAGGGCGATGGGGTAGACGTTGAGCCGGTAGAACAGGTCTTCACGAAACGCGCCGTCCGCCACGGCCTTGCGCAGGTCGATGTTGGTGGCCGCGACGACCCGCACATCGACCTTGATGCCGTGGCCGCCACCGACCCGTTCGATTTCCCGTTCCTGCAAGGCGCGCAGCAACTTGCTTTGCCCGGCCAGGCTCAGGCAGGTGATCTCGTCCAAAAACAACGTGCCGCCATGGGCGCGCTCGAAACGCCCGGGGCGTGAATGGGTGGCCCCGGTATAGGCACCGCGTTCGACGCCAAACAGTTCCGCCTCGATCAGGTTGTCGGGGATGGCCGCGCAGTTGAGGGCGATGAACGGACCATCACGTCGGCGACTCAGCTGGTGCAGTTGGCGGGCGAACATCTCTTTGCCGACGCCGGATTCGCCGCTGACCAGCACGGTGGCGGGGGTCAAGGCCACCCGTTGCAAGGCCTGGGTCGCGGCGTTGAAGGCGGCGCTGGCACCGATCAGCGGCTGTTCGCTGTCCGGCAGCGGGGCGGTTCCGGCAACACTGTCGGACTGGCTGTCGGTGCGCGCGACGACCGCTGGCGGTGAGGCGTTGAGGTAATTGAGGTCCTGCTCGACATCGCCCCATTGCTCGGCGGTCTTGCCGACGACACGGCAGCGTTCATGCCCCATGCCTCGGCATTCCACTTCGCGGAAGATCACCAGTTGCCCGAACAATCCGCTGACAAAACCGATGGCGTAGCCCAGTTCGGTCCAGCACACCGGATCCTGACCGGTGCCATAGGCGGCGACATGCTCGTCGGCCTCACAGGAGTGATGCCAGAGAAACTCCCCCTCATAGAACCCGGAGTCGGCATCGAACTTGAAATGCAGCGGCTCGACCTTGGTCATGCCTTCAAGGGTGTGCAGATGCGTGCCGGCGCGAAACACCGCCGCGGCATCGGCGTGGGGCCAGCGTTCGCGAATCAGCCGGGCATCGCGGGCACCGGAGGAATAGCCGGTGCGGGTGAGCATGCCACGGGCCTGTTCCAGCCCCTGGCGTTCGATGATTTCCCGGCGCAACGCACCGAAGGATGAACTGTGCAGCAGCAACATGCGCTGGTCGTTGAGCCAGATACGGCCGTCGTCGGGGGAGAAAAACAGGCACGCGGTGAGTTCTGCCGTCGTGGGCGAACTGCTGTCGGTCAGCTCGTTGCTGTCACCCCGTGGACGGAAATGCTCGGTGGCGATCCGGTGATCCGGCAACTGGCAGTGGGGATTATTCATTGTTATGCCCCTGATGGCGGGTGATCGAAATGATCATCTGGCGAGATAGTTATTAAGCATAACTTTATCAAATGAACAAGCGGCAGCTGGCCAACGGCCACGTCGGCAGATGCGTCATCAGTCTTGCACTCGATGCAGAGCATTGATCCAGAGCCCTGCGCCAGGTTTATCAAGGCCCGCAGGCAAAACCGGCACAGCGCTTGCTCAAGCACGAGTACGGCGTTTGCGTCGATACCTTCCAGGTGCGGCAAACGATGACAACAACAAAGAGCCGGGAGTGTTAAATGTCTGCATCCAAAAGCCACCTGTTGTCCCAGGTGATCGAGTCGGAATGTGTCTTCAACGGTGACTGGGTGCCTGCGTCGGGTCCGCTGCAATCGATCATTGAACCGGCCACCGGTGAGCGGCTGATGCGCTGTGCCACGGCCGACTCTGCCGACATCGCCAAGGCCAGCCGCGACGCCGCCGTGGCGCAGCCGGGGTGGGCGGCGCTGGGCCCGCGGCAACGCGCGGCGATCTTCCGCAAGGCCGCTGACGTGGCTGAGCAGTCCTTCGACGAACTGGCGCTGTACGTGGCCCGGGAGACCGGCGCCGCGCTGTTCAAGGGCCAGCATGAAGTGCGCGAAGCCATCGTGCTGCTGCACCAGGCCGCCGGCCTGCTGTCCCAGGCCCATGGGGTGGTCCTGCCCAGCGAGGCGGGGCGCCTGTCCTATGCGCGGCGCCAGCCCCATGGCGTGGTCGGGGTGATTTCGCCCTTCAACTTTCCCCTGGTGCTGTCCATGCGCTCCGTTGCGCCAGCCCTGGCGGCGGGCAATGCGGTGGTGCTCAAGCCGGATCCGCAGACCCCGGTGAGCGGCGGTTTCCTCATCGCTCGGTTGTTCGAGGTAGCGGGGCTGCCCAAGGGCTTGTTGCAAGTGTTGCCCGGCGCGGCGGATGCCGGTGAGGCGCTGTGCCGCGACCCGAACGTACGCATGATCGCCTTTACCGGTTCCACCGGCGCCGGTCGCAAGGTCGCTGAAGTCGCCGGGCGCAACCTGAAGAAGGTCGCGCTGGAGTTGGGCGGCAAGAACCCACTGATCATTCTTGAAGACGCCAACCTCGACCTCGCCGCCCGCAACGCGGCCTGGGGCGCCTGGCTGCATCAAGGGCAGATCTGCATGGCCACCGGGTTGATCCTCGCCCATGAATCCATCGCCGAAGAACTGACCCGCAAACTGGTGGAAAAAGCCCAGGCCTTGACCGTCGGCAACGCCGCCCAGGGCGAAGCTGCGTTGGGGCCGCTGATCAATCAGCGCCAGCTGAAACGGGTGCACGACATCGTCAGCGACTCCGTGCGCGCCGGGGCTAGACTGGAGGCAGGTGGCGAGCACGATCGGCTGTTCTATCAGGCCACGGTGCTCAGCGGCGTGAAACCCGGCATGCGGGCCTTCGATGAGGAGGTGTTCGGACCCGTGGCAACGGTGGTCAGCTTCGCCACCGATGATGAGGCCGTCGAGTTGGCCAACCGCACCGAGTACGGTTTGGCGGCGGCGATCATTTCGCCGTCGGTGGGTCGGGCCATGGCCATCGGTGAGCGATTGCAGTGCGGCATGTTGCACATCAATGACCAGACCGTCGCCGATGAGTGCATCAACCCGTTCGGCGGGCGCGGCGCCTCGGGCAATGGCGGCAGCGTCGGTGGCCCGGCGGACTGGGACGAATACACGCAATGGCAGTGGGTGACGGTCAAGGATCAGGCGCCGGTCTACCCGTTCTGACCGGCAGGTTTACAGGGCCCGATGAGCTGAGGGCCCTGCGAGTACACAAAAATAATAAGAGGACTCAACATGAAACTCGACAACAAGATTGTGCTGGTGACCGGTGTCTCATCAGGCATTGGTGCTGCCACGGCGAGCCTGCTGCGCGCCCATGGCGCCCAAGTGATTGGCGTGGACCTCAAGGCGCCGCACATGACCCTGGACGGTTTTGTGCAGGGCGATTTGAGCAGCGCCGAAAACATCGAACGGTTGCTGCCGCAGCTACCCGCACGGCTCGACAGCCTGTGCAACATCGCCGGGGTGCCGGGCACCGCCAACCCGCAACTGCTGGCGCGGGTCAACTACCTTGGGTTGCGCCACTTGAGCCGTGCGCTGCTGCCGCGCATCAACGCGGGCGGCAGCATCGTCAATATCGCCTCGATCCTCGGCGCCGAATGGCCGTTGCGCCTGGAACAGCACAAGGCGCTGGCGCGCATCGAAGATTTTGCCGCCGCGCAAGCCTGGCTGGCCGACCACCGGGTGCCGGACCAGACCTGCTACCAGTACTTCAAGGAAGCCTTGATCGTCTGGACCTATCTGCAGGCCCAACCCTGGTTTCTTGAGCATTCGGTGCGCATGAACAGTGTCGCCCCGGGCCCGGTGTTCACGCCCATCCTCGACGACTTCGTGAGCATGCTCGGCGAGGCCCGGACCCAGGCCGATGCCCATCGCATGAAACGTCCCGCTTACGCCGATGAGGTGGCGGCGGTGATCGCTTTCCTGTGTGCCGACGAGTCGCGCTGGATCAACGGCGTCAACCTGCCGGTCGATGGTGGATTGGCCTCCACCTACATCTGAATGCGCAGCCGTAGAACGCGGTGCAAGCCGCTACCTGAGCGTGTTGGCTGCAAAGCCATGCCAAAAAATAACAATAATGAGAAGCGTCCATGGATAACCTCAAAGATTGCTTTGGTTTCAAGCATTGCGCCCTGTTCCTGGCGTTATGCAGCACCGGTGTGATGGTCGAAAGGGTCCAGGCCATGCAAATGGACCTGGGTGACTCCGACTGGAAACTGCGCTGGGACAACACCATCAAGTACAGCCAGGCCTGGCGCCTGCAGGGACAGGACAGCCGCTTGGTCAATGCGCCAACCGCCAACGGCCTGTACCCCTCGATCCAGAGCCAGGGCGACAAGAATTTCAGCCGTGGCCTGGTCTCCAACCGCCTGGACCTGTTTTCCGAAATGGACTTGAGCCGGCAAAACTATGGTCTGCGCGTGAGCGGTGCAGCCTGGTACGACGATATCTACAACCAGGACACCGATAGCAGCGAGCAACCGAATTTCCTCAGTGAAACTCGCAAGCTTCACGGTCGCGACGCGGAAATTCTCGATGCCTTCGTGTTCTTGCGCGGGGATCTCGGTGAAGACTCCCAGGGCGTGGCACGCCTGGGCCGACACAGCCTGATCTACGGGGAAAGCCTGTTCTACGGTGGCAACGGCATTGCCAATGCCCAGGGCCCGACCGACGTTGTCAAATTGCTCAGCGTGCCGGGGACTCAGTTCAAGGAGATCCTGCGCCCGGTCAATCAGATCTCCGGGCAGTTGCAGATCAACCCGCAGCTGTCGGTGGGTGCTTACTATCAGTTTGAGTGGGAACGTTCCAATCTGCCCGGCGCCGGCAGCTACCTGAGCGACGTCGATGCCATCGGTTACGGCAGTGGCCCACTGCGCGAAGTGTTCGGCAATGACACGGTGAATGGCGGTGATCTTAAACCGCGCAACTCGGGGCAGGGCGGCATGCAGATCCGCTACAAACCCACCGGCACCGAGCTGGAGCTGGGTTTCTACGCGGCCCAGTATCACGATAAAGCGCCGATCGGGTTGTACGCCTACCTGGACGGTCCGGCGTCTGCGGCCACTGGCTTGCCGATCCTGGGTTCCTATCGTCAGGTCTACGCCGAAGACATCAAGACCGCCGGCGTCAGCTTCTCCACCGCCTACGGCCCGTTCAACTTTGCCGGTGAAACGTCGCTGCGCTGGAACGCGCCGCTGGTGAGCAATCTGCAAGTAGTGACCCCCGGCATGGCGGCCGATGGTGGCGACAATGAGTTGTTCGCCAGGGGCAAGACCGCCCACGCCAACCTGTCGGCCATCTACCTGTTATCGCCCACCGCGTTCTGGGACGGCGGCTCGGCCCTGGCTGAACTGGCTTGGAACCGCACCCTGAGTGTGACCAAGAACGCTGCCGCGCTGGACTCCAACACCACCCGCGATGCCACGGCGCTGCGGGTATTGATCGAGCCGGCGTACTTCCAGATTGTCGACGGAATCGACCTGACCGTGCCGATTGGCATGGGGATAGTGCTCGACGGGCGCTCATCGGCGGTCAACAAATCCGGCTTCGGCAACACCCATTCCGGTGACTGGAGTGTCGGGCTCAAAGCCACCTATCTGCAACGCTGGGATGTCGGCCTCAACTACGTGAACTTCTTCGGAGCACCGAAAGCCGGGCTGCGCGAGGACGGCAATTTCAGTTACGGACAGTCGTTGGCCGACCGCGACTTCGTCTCGCTCTACGTGAAAACCTCATTCTAATAAGGTGGATTCGCCATGCAGAACACAACATTCCTGAACACCTGCGTCCTGACCCTGGCCCTTGCTGGCATGGGGCTGGCGCAGGCGGCGGTGTCGCCTGAACAGGCCGCACGCTTGAAAACCGATCTGACCCCCCTGGGTGGCGAGCGTGCCGGCAATGCCGATGGCAGTATCCCGGCTTGGCAGGGCGGTTATACCCAGGTCACGCCCGGCTATAAACCGGGTGACAAGCGTCCCGATCCATTCGCCGGCGAGAAACCGCTGTATTCGATCAAAGCTTCGAACATGGAGCAGTACGCCAGCGAATTGGCCGAAGGGACCAAGCTGCTGTTGAAGAAATACCCGGACTATCGCCTGGACGTGTACCCGACCCATCGCTCGGCCGCCGCCCCGCAATGGGTGTATGACAACACCAGCAAGAACGCCACCCGCGCCGCGCTGGACGTGGCCAGCGAGAAGGTCTCCAACGCCTACGGCGGCATTCCGTTCCCGATCCCGGAAAACGGTGCCCAAGTGCTGTGGAATTACCGGTTGTCCTGGCAGGGTGGCGACACCATCAGCGCGCCTTTCGATACCTGGCTGATGACCGCCGGTGGCAAGAAAGTCCAGGCGACCCGGGCCCAGTTCTCCTATCAGTTTCCCTACTACTTCGAAGGCGGCAGCTTGGAAAACTATGCGGGCAAGTACCAGGTGGGCAAGCTGTTGACTGAGTTGCCGTCATCCAAGGCCGGCGAAGGCCTGATGACCCATTGGGACATGGACCCGGCCAATCGGGCGGCCTGGCAGTATCTGGTCGGCCAGCGCCGGGTTCGCCGGGCACCGAACATTGCCTATGACACGCCGGACTTCGTGACCTCCGGCGTCGGCCTGTTCGACGAAGCGTTCATGCTGTTCGGGCCTACCGATCGCTATGACCTCAAGCTGGTGGGCAAGAAAGAACTGATCGTCGGCTACAACAATAACCGCGCCGCGCTGGCCAAGAGCGACGATCTGGTCAAAGCGAACTTCCTCAATCCTGATCTGGTGCGTTGGGAGAAGCATCGGGTCTGGGTGGTCGAGGCCACGCTCAAATCCGGCAAGCGCCATGTCGTGCCGCGTCGGACCTACTACGTCGATGAAGACTCCTGGCAGATCTTGATGGCCGACGGTTATGACGCTCAGGGCAAGCTCGGCCGGCAGATGTATTCGCTGACGCTGCTGGCGCCGGATATGCCGGCCCTCACCGCACAGGTCATGTGGGGCAGCTACAACCTCGACACCGGGGCCTACTTCCTCAACGCATCGAGCAATGACCTGGCGGTTCAGTACCAGAAGATCGCGAGACCTTCGGCGTCCTATTACACGCCGGATGCCATGGCCAACGAAAACATGCGTTGAACCAGTGGCGGCCGTGGCGAGGAGGCGGTTCGTCGCGGTCGCTTACGATTTTCCGGGCGGAATAACGATATGAATGTTGAAAAATTTTTTGCGCGCCGCAGTCCGCTATGGGGTGTTTGTGTCTTGGTGGGGAGCCTGTTGATGAGCCTGCCCTTGGTTGCACAGGCCACGACATTGGCCGTGCTGCAACAGCCGGCATTGCCGACCGCCAAGGCCCAGCGCTCGGTGTTGCTCGGGCTGGCCCGGGCCGGCGAGCGTCTGGTGGCGGTCGGTGAGCGCGGGATCGTGCTGCTCTCCGATGACGCAGGAGTCACCTGGCGCCAGGCCAAGGTGCCGGTCAGCGTCAGCCTGACGGCGGTGCAATTCGTCGATGCCGAGCAGGGCTGGGCGGTCGGTCATCTGGGCGTGGTGCTGCACACCCGGGACGGCGGGGAAACCTGGCAGAAGCAACTCGACGGTCAGCGTGCCATCGCCTCGGCGGTGCAGTTCGCTGAGCGCGATGTCAATCAACCCGACGGTGCCAGCCACTTGGCGCAGGCACGGCGCATGCTCGATGACGGACCGGATAAGCCGTTTCTCGACCTGTACTTCAGTGACCGCCTGCACGGCTACGTCGTGGGCGCCTACAACCAGATCTTCCGTACCGACGACGGCGGGCGAAGCTGGCAGCCGTGGATGCGGCATGTGGACAATCCGCAGGGCTTGAACCTGTATGGCATCCGCGCCTTGGGCAACGATCTGTGGTTGGTGGGGGAGCGCGGTTTGCTGTTGCGCTCGACCGACGCCGGGCAGTCATTCCAGGCCTTGAAGTCACCTTACGAGGGCAGCTTTTTCGGCCTGCTCGGCACCCGCGACGGGGCCTTGGTGGTCTATGGCTTGCGCGGCAACGCCTGGTGGTCCGGTGACCGTGGCAACACTTGGCGCCGCCTTGATACCGGTATCGAGTCGACACTGGCGAGCGCCGTCGAACTGCGCGACGGCGGCCTGCTGTTGGCCAGCCAGAGTGGTGAACTTTTATTCAGTCATGACCAGGGTCGAAGCTTTGACAAGCGTCAGAGCCGCAGCGGCGGGACGCTCGCTGCCGTGCAACAGGCGGTCGACGGCAGCCTGGCCAGCGTCGGCTTGACCGGCGTGGCCGCTGACCAGGATCCGCGGGCCTCCGGTAAACCTTGAAACTTCACGGTGTAGCGCTATCGAGCCACGGCTCGTGCAACAGGAGTCAAACTTGAAAGACGACAGAACCCAAACCGTGATCGGCCGCCAGGAAGACTTCGACCGGGCGTCAGGCAACTTCGCTGAGCGGGCGATCTTCAACCATCGACCGCTGGTGATCCTGCTGTGCCTGCTAGTGACATTGGTGCTCGGCTGGCAAGCCACGCGCATCGGCATCAACGCCAGTTACGAGAAGACCATTCCCACCGGACATCCCTACGTCGCCAATTTCCTGGAGAATCGCAAAGAGTTGAGCGGCCTGGGCAACTCGCTGCGCATCGCCGTGGAGGTCAAGCAGGGGAGTATTTTCACCAAGGACTACCTCGACACCCTGGCCAAGCTCAACGACGAGCTCTATCTGCTGCCCGGTGTCGACCGCCCCTACATGAAATCGTTATGGACCCCGACCACGCGCTGGACCGCCGTGACCGAGGAGGGGCTCGACGGCGGCACGGTGATCCCCGACGACTACGACGGCTCGACGACCAGCCTCGAGCAGGTGCGGACCAACGTGGCCCGCTCCGGGGAAGTCGGACAATTGGTCGCCGGCAACTTCAAGTCCAGCGTGATCTTCGTGCCGTTGCTGGAAATCAATCCGCAGACGGGCAAGGCGCTGGACTATGGCGATTTTTCCCGGCAACTGGAGGCGTTGCGAGACAAGTACCAGACCGATGACCTGCGGATTCATATCACCGGCTTTACCAAGATCGTCGGCGACCTGATCGAGGGCATGACCCAGGTACTGCTGTTCTTCGTGGTGGCGGTGCTGGTGACGGTCTTGGTGCTGTTTGGCTACACCCGTTGCGCACGCAGTACCCTGGTGGTGGTGACCTGCTCACTGGCGGCGGTGCTTTGGCAACTGGGGCTGCTAGCGCTGCTCGGTTATGAGCTGGATCCCTACTCGGCGTTGGTGCCGTTCCTGGTGTTCGCCATTGGCATGAGCCATGGCGCGCAGAAGATGAATGGCATCATGCAGGACATTGGTCGCGGTACCCACCGGGTGGTCGCCGCGCGCTATACCTTCCGCCGACTGTTCGCCGCCGGTATCACCGCTTTGCTCTGTGACGCGGTGGGCTTTGCCGTGTTGCTGCTGATCAACATTCGGGTGATCCAGGACCTGGCGGTCACCGCCAGCCTCGGGGTGGCGGTGCTGATTTTCACCAACCTGATTCTGCTGCCGATCCTGCTCAGTTACATCGGCGTCAGCCCGGCGGCGGCGCAACGCAGCCTGAGTGCGGAAACCACCGAGCAACAGGCGCAGATCAAGCATCCCCTGTGGCGTGTGCTCGATTTGTTCACCCAACGGCGCTGGGCGATTGGCGCCATGTTGGCGGGCTTGCTGTTGGCCGCGTTTGGTTTTGCCGTGAGCCTGCACCTGAAAATCGGCGACCTGGACCCCGGTGCTCCGGAGTTGCGTGCCGACTCGCGCTACAACCGCGATGCGTTGTTCATGACCCAGAACTATGCGGCCAGCTCGGATATTTTCGTGGTCATGATCAAGACCCCGGAGGATCAATGCACCCGTTACGCCAGCCTCTCCGCGGTAGACGCGCTGGCCTGGCAACTGGAGCAATTGCCCGGCGTGGAATCGACCACCTCGATGGCGGCGCTGAGCAAGATCGCCACGGCCGGGTATAACGAAGGCAACTTCAAATGGTATGAACTGATCCCCAACGACGGCGCACTGGGTGCCGTGCAAACCCGTGCCTCGCGAGAACTGTTCAATCAGGGCTGCTCGATGCTGTCGCTGTACGTCTACCTGGCCGATCACAAGGCCGACACCCTGAGCCGGGTGGTGGAGGCCAGCGAAAACTTTATCGCTGGGCACCAGATGCCGGAGGTCAAGTTCATGCTCGCGGCCGGCAGCGCGGGGATCGAAGCGGCGACCAATATCGTGGTGAAAAAATCCATGCGCGAGATGCTGTTCTGGGTCTATGGCGCCGTCAGTCTGCTGTGTCTGGTGACCTTCCGCAGCTGGCGCGCCACCCTGTGCGCGATGCTGCCGCTGATGCTCACCTCGATCCTGTGCGAGGCGTTGATGGTGGGGCTGGGCATGGGGGTGAAAGTCGCGACATTGCCGGTTATCGCACTGGGCGTGGGCATTGGCGTTGATTACGCGCTCTATGTGTTGAGCGTGATCCTGGCGCGAATGCGTGCCGGCGACACTTTGGCCCAGGCGTATTACCAGGTACTTCTGTTCACCGGCAAAGTGGTGTTGTTGACGGGCATGACATTGGCAGTGGCGGTGTCGACCTGGGCGTTTTCACCGATCAAGTTTCAGGCTGACATGGGAATCTTGTTAGCCTTTATGTTCCTGGTGAACATGCTTGGCGCCTTGATTCTGCTGCCGGCCTTGGCCTGGTTGCTGCTGCCGCAGAAGGTTTTCTTAAAAAAGCCTGAACCGAGTCGGCGGGAGGGGTGGGTGAGGGGCTGAAGAAGGCGGCCATATAGACGACCTTGGCGCGGGTGAACGCGTTTCTTCTGCGGGAGCGAGCCTGCTCGCGATGAGGCCAGCACATTCAACTTCGCAGCCCAGCGGGAGCAAGCTCCCTCGCCACAGGTAAAACACTGCGCTTTGCTTAAAGTATCGGCTTGCCTCCGGTAATCCCGTAGCGAGTCCCGGAGATGTAGCTGGCTTCGTCCGAGGCCAGCAGCACATAGATCGGCGCCACTTCAACCGGTTGGCCGGGTCGGCCAAGCGGGGTCTGGGAACCGAAGTTCTGTACTTCCTCTTCTGGCATGGTCGCCACGATCAGCGGCGTCCAGATCGGTCCTGGTGCCACGCTGTTCACACGGATGCCCTTGGGGCCGAGCAGTTGCGCCAGGCCGCCGGTGAAGTTGGCGATGGCACCCTTGGTGGTGGCATACGCCAGCAACGTCGGTTTGGGCATGTCGGAGTTGACCGAACTGGTGTTGATGATCGAGCCCCCCGGCTTCATGTGTGGCACGGCAGCCTGGCAGATCCTGAACATCGCCGTGATGTTGATATCGAACGTACGCACCCATTCTTCGTCGGATATTTGCTCAAGACTTTCATGGGTCATCTGGAACGCGGCATTGTTGACCAGGACGTCGATATGCCCGAAGCGGGCGACGGTGTCATCGACGATTTTGCGGCACTGGTCTTTGCTTGCCAGGTCACCGGGTAGCAACAGGCATTGGCGCCCGGCCTGCTCGACCCAGCGCGCGGTTTCCTTGGCGTCTTCATGCTCGTCCAGATAGGCAATCGCCACGTCCGCGCCTTCACGGGCAAAGGCAATGGCGACGGCGCGACCGATGCCGCTGTCGGCGCCGGTGATCAGGGCGATCTTGTTCGCCAGTCGTCCGGAGCCGGTGTAGCTCTGTTCGCCGCAGTCCGGGTAGGGGTCCATTTTCCGTTGGCTGCCGGGCACCGGTTGGCTTTGTTTCGGGAAAGGCGGGAAAGGGTAGTCGACCATTGTCGTTCTCCAGGCTTGGTTGCGATGGAGGGTGGACTCTGGGGTTTCGAACAGAGTTCGGTCGGATTTTCTTGTCAGTCGATGAGCGTGACAATGGGCGTTTCGTCGGTGAACAAAGGACACCGGCGAACATTGGATGAACCTGTATTCTCCTATGTCAGTACGGGGTTTCGATAAGGAGCGGGACAATGTTCAGCCACATACAGATCGGTGCGCGTGACCTGCCGAAAATGGTCGCTTTTTATGACGCAGTCCTCGGCTGCCTGGGACTGGAGCGCATCGAGGGTGAACACGATTCGGGCCCGCCGGGGGAGGGTTGGCAGCGGCCCGGCAAGCATTGGCCACAGGTTTTCGTCCAGTTGCCTTTCAATGGCCTGCCCGCTACGTGGGGCAATGGCATGCAAGTGAGCTTCGCCGCCGACTCGCCGCAAACCGTCCGCGCCGCCTGGGAGCAGGCGATGGCCATGGGCGGTATCGACGAAGGCCCACCCGGCCCGAGGCCACAGTATTGCGAAGGCTATTTCGGGGCGTATTGCCGTGATCCTGAGGGGAACAAACTGTGCTTTGTCCATGCGCCGGATATGCATGAGTAACTGTTGTGGCGAGGGGATTTATCCCCGCTGGGCTGCGAAGCAGCCCCAATAAACAGCGCACGAAGTCAACCTGACACAACGAGTGATCTGTTTTTAGGGCCGCTTCGCAGCCCAACGGGGATAAATCCCCTCGCCACAGGGGATTGTTGTCGCCTGTTGGATCAGCCCCTGGCTTTCAGGCTGCGCTCCATCCGCGCGATGCCTTCCTCCAGCAGCGCCCGCGGGCAGCCGAAGTTCAAGCGCACGAACTGACCGGCGTCGTCGCCAAAATCCAGGCCGGCACTCAGCCCGACCTTGGCTTGTTTCAGGAAGAAGGCCTGCGGGTCATCCAGTCCCAACCCGGAGCAATCCAGCCAAGCCAGGTAAGTGCCCTGGGGCACGGTCATGGTGACGCCCGGCAGGCGCGTGTTCACCGCTTCGACCAGGTAATCACGGTTGGCTTGCAGATACGCCTTCAAGGCCTCTAGCCACGGGCCGGCTTCGCTATAGGCCGCACGGGTCGCTTCAAGGCCCAGGGCATTGACGCTGTCGACCATGCCGGCCCGGGCGCTGTTGACCCGTTCGCGCAGCTTGGCGTTCTGGATAATCGCGAACGAGGTTTTCAACCCGGCGATATTGAAGGCCTTGCTGGCGGACATCAGGGTGATGGTGCGCTCCGCAATCTCCGGGCTGAGGGAGGCGGTTGGAATGTGCACGCGGCCGTCGAAGCACAGCTCGGCATGGATTTCGTCGGAGATGATCCAGGCGTCCTGCTCCAGACAGATATCTGCCACGGCCTTGAGTTCCTGACGGTCAAACACCTTGCCCAACGGGTTGTGAGGATTGCTCAGCAACAGCGCGCCACCGCCCTGTAACGCGTCGCGCAATGCCGCCAATGGCGTGTGGAATTCACCGTTGACCCGGTCGAATGGCAATTCCACTTTGTTCAACCGCCAGTGACTCGGGGCGTTGCGCAGCGGCGGGTAGTTGGGCACCTGCACCACGACATTCTGCTGGGGTTCTACCAGGGCATGCAGCGCCATGTTGAAACCCGGCTCGACACCCGGCAGGAACACAATCTGCTGGGGCTCGACGCGCCACGCATACTTGTTCCACAGGTCGGCCACGACGGCGGCACGCAGATCGTCCTGGGCCACGCTGTAGCCCAGCATCGGATGCTCCAGGCGCTTGTGCAGCGCGTCGATGATCACGGGCGGGGCGGGGAAGTCCATATCGGCGACCCACATCGGCAACACATCGGCCGGGTAGCGGCTCCATTTGGTACTGCCGGTGCCGTGGCGCTCCAATACCGTGTCGAAATCGAAAGTCATGGGGGCTCCATCAGTCAGTCATGAGATGGCGAACATCATAAAGCAAAGGCCAAGGAGAAATGCCGACAACATTGGCATCCTGACCCAGGTGATTCCCTGCACCTCTCGGTTTGTCCGGCAAACCGAGCCTTGCGTATACGCATGTATCTCTGTGTATCTACGAACATCGCCTGATCGATGGTGGCGTCGGCCACAACTTGCCGCAAGAGGCACCGCAGGCGTTCGCCCAGGCGGTGATCGACGCCGATCATCTTCAATGATGCCGCGTTCCCAGCCTCTGGCGTGAAGAGTTGCCTGAAACAACGGATTTTCCTCCCAAGGGCTGATACCTGAAATCACCTTGGATCAGGCAAACATACCGGCGGATTCGGCAAGCGGATTGGCATTTCGCTCCACATACTCTCGCGGCCCTGAGGCCCTGCCACAGCTGTATCCGAGTGGCAGGGGCTTTTGTAGGTCATCGAAAACATGTGTGCGAGTGCTTGATATGGAAAACAACGCGATCCGCTTTGCCTGCAACGGCTGCGGGATTTGCTGCAAGGGTCGGCTGATTCCACTGACGCTGGACGAGGCAAGGCAGTGGCTGCAACGCGGACATGAGGTGGCGGTCGTAGTGGAGGCGTTCGATGAGTCGACCTGGCCTTCGGAGCCTGGACAATTTTCCCATAGCGCCCAACGGGCCGTGGAAGTCACCAGTGGCGATGCCCAGATTCGAGTCGTTGCAGTACTGGCGGGCAATGCGCTGACGCAGTGCCGCAATCTCGGCGACGATGGCCGTTGCGGTATTTATGAAGAACGGCCGTTGGTCTGTCGAATCTACCCAATGGAAATCAATCCGCTCATTGCCTTGCGTCCAGCCGACAAGATCTGTCCTCCCGAAGTCTGGGAGACGGGCGAGGTTTTGTTTACCGACCGTGTCGTCGATCCGGTCCTGGCCGATCAGATCGAACGTTCCCGACAGGCGGACAGGGACGATGCCCAGGCCAAGATTGCGCTGTGTGAAGCGATGGGCATGAACGTCGCGGCTTGGAAGGGCAACGCGCTGGCGGTGTACTTGCCTGATCGAGTGCAGTTGGCTGAGGCGATCATGCGCTACGACCGCGCCCCTGTGGCACCGACAGGCCTGGATTGGAAAGTGCGGGTCGAAACGGCGGCCCTGGCCCAACGACTGCTGCAAGTGGGTGTCGCGCTGGATGATCAACGGTCAACCGGCTACATCTTCCAGAATCTTTAGGCACCCAGCCAAACCATCACTTTGTGCCCACCCAACTCCTGAAACACATTGTCATTTCTGGCCCGAGGTGACTGATGCGAGCTACGGATCGTTAAATCGAGTAGAAATTGCCTCAATCAGGCAAGCGACTCGAACCGCCGACCCAGCATACTGCGTCCATATTGATCAACGACTTAGGGTGATGCCGAACAGCGTTCGCCATCACCGCCAGTCGTGGGTCCGATGTTTTCAAGGAGTGAGATGTGCACACCGATTTCAAAAGCGACCGGGGCGCCAGCGACATCAGTCGCCTGGCCGGCTCGGTCAGCCAGCTTGTGCCCAGCGAAGGCGACCAGATCACCGCCATTGCCGGCTTGAGCCTGCATCGGCGTAACGCGATCAGCGCGCCGACGCACTGCATCTATGGCCTGGGTATCGGCGTGACCTTGCAAGGCCGCAAGCAAGCCATGCTCGGGGACGAGATACTGACCTACGCGCCCGGCCAGTCCATGGTGACCTGCGTGGATCTGCCGGTCATTTCCCATGTTTCCCAAGCCAGTGTCGCCAAGCCATTCCTGGGCATGATGCTGAGATTCGACAGCACGATGGTGATGCAGGTGGCCGAGCGCATGCAGTTGTCACAGCGCATGAGGGACGACGCGTTTCGACCGATTACCGTACAAGCGCTGGATGCCGGGGTGCTGGACGCCCTGCGACGCTTGATAGACCTGCTGGAGGAGCCGCCGCTGCTTGAGACAGTGGCTCCGCTGATCAAGGAAGAGATCATCGCTCGCCTGTTGAGCGGTGCCCACGCGCCGCAGTTGCTGCATGTGATCGCTGCCGGGTCACCCAGCCAGCACATTGCCAAGACCGTCGCCTGGCTGAAACTGAATTTTCGCCAAGCGTTGCGCATGGACGATCTGGCGGCACAAGCGCACATGAGTCCTTCCACGTTTCGCCTGCATTTTCGCACCGTGACCGGTATGAGTCCGTTGCAATACCAGAAGCAGCTGCGGCTACAAGCCGCTCGGCAGTTGATGTTGAGCCAGAACGTCGACGCAAGCAGTGCCGGGGGCTTGGTTGGCTATGAAAGTGCCTCGCAGTTCAGCCGTGAATACAGCCGTCTCTTTGGGGCGCCGCCGCAACGGGATATCAAGCGCATTCGCTTGTGATTGTGAGGCGTGCCTGGCATTGCGACCAGACAGCCTCACACCCCGGTCACGCCAACTTGAACGGCAACTCACGCAACGGTTTACCCGTCAGGCTCGCCACGGCGTTGGCGAAAGCGGGGGCCAACGCCGGGAGACCGGGTTCTCCCATTCCGGTGGGCGGCTCGGCGCTTGGCACGATGTGGACGGCGAATTCCGGCATGTCGGTAATGCGCGGCACGCTGAAGTCCGCAAAATTGCTCTGCTGCACCACACCATCTTTCAGGGTGATCGCGCCACCTGGCAGGCACATCGACAAGCCCATCAGCGCCGCGCCTTGGACCTGGGCCTCGACACTGCGTGGGTTGACGGCCAGGTTGCAGTGCACACCGGCTGTCACGTTGTGCAGCACCGGACGGCCGTCCTGTACCGAGGCTTCGACGACGTAGGCCACCACCGAGCTGAACGACTCGTGGACCGCCACGCCCCAGGCATGGCCCGCCGGTAATTGGCGCTTGCCATACTCGCTCTTGTCCACGGCCAATTGCAGCGCCTCGCGATGGCGCGGGCTCTGGTCACCAAACAGCTTCATCCGGTAGGCCACTGGATCCTGCTTGGTCGTGCGGGCAATCTCGTCGATCAGCGTTTCCATCACAAACGCCGTATGGGTGGAGCCCACGCTGCGCCACCACAGCACGGGAACGTTGAGCTTGGGGTGATGAACCGTCAGCCGCATGGGCAGCGGATACGGATTGCGCAGGCCTTCCGTGGCGGTCGGGTCGATGCCATTTTTCACCCGCCCACCAAACACGGTGCCGGTGATGATCGATTGCCCGACCAGGGCGTGGTCCCAGGCGAGGACCTTGCCACTGTCATCAAAGCCGATGCGCGCGCGGTGCAGGTGCATGGGGCGATAGTAGCCACCCTTGATGTCGTCTTCCCGGCTCCAAAGGGTGCGAATAGGGGCGTTGACCCCAGCGGTGCGCGCGGCCTTGGCCACTTCGCAAGCCAGTACAACGAAATCGTTGGTGGGCACGCCACGTCGGCCAAAACCACCGCCGGCGGTCTGCACGTTCACCTGGATCTGCTCTGGCTTGAGGTCCAGCACCTTGGCGGCCGCAGCCGCATCGCCGCCGGGGAATTGCGTGCCGACCCACAATTGAGCGCCATTGCCAGCAAGCTGCACGGTGCAATTGAGCGGTTCCATGGGGGCATGGGCGAGGTAGGGGAACACGAACTCGGCGTCCAGTTGATGCGGCGCGGTGGCAAGCGGCGTCATGTCGGCATCAAAGTGCAACGGGCCTGGCTTGCCCGCCAGCTCCCGGTATTGAGCCAGTTGTTTTTCGCTGTCCACTTTTTCCACGGCGGACGTGTTCCATTCCACCTTCAGTGCATCGCGTGCCAGCTTCGCCTGCCAGTAACTGTCGGCAACCACCGCAACACCTTCGGCACCGCCGTCCAGCGGCACACGCACCACGGCCTTTACACCTTTCGTGGCCCGCGCCGCGCTGTCATCCAGGGAGGCGATCCTGGCGCCGAACACCGGTGGGCGGGCGACGACAGCCGTGAGCTGTCCCGGCAGATGCATGTCGATGCCAAAATCCTGCTGGCCGCTGCTCTTGGCCTTGGCATCGATACGGGTGGTGGCCTGGCCGATGATGCGGAAGTCCTTGGGATCCTTGAGCGTGATCTGCTCGGGCACCGGCATCGCCATCGCGGCTTCGGCCAGTTCGCCGTAGCTCGCTTTACGGCCTGCCGGGCCGAGTACCATGCCGGCCTGGGTGCTCAGGCTCGCCACGTCGACGTTCCAGCGCGCGGCGGCGGCACTCAGCAACATGGCGCGGGCACGGGCGCCGAGTTCGCGGTACTGGGTATAGCTGTTCTTGATCGAGTTGGAACCGCCGGTCAGGTGGATGCCGAAGGCCGGGTCCATGTAGGCGGCGTCACTGTTACCGTTGCGACTGCGTACCAGGCTCCAGTCGGCATCGAGCTCCTCGGCGAGAATCATCGGCAAGCCAGTCTGCACGCCCTGGCCGAACTCCAACCGGTTGATGGTCACCGTGACCTCGCCACTGGGCGCGATCTGTACGAATGCGGAGGGTTGCTGGGTCGGCTTGAGCGGCGCTGCGGCGGCGCCATTGGCCTCCTGGGCCAGGGTCAGGTGTGGAAACGCCCCCAAGGCCAGCCCGCCGATGCCGACGATCTTGAGAAAGCTGCGGCGGGGCAGCGCAGCGGGGCCGTCAGCCACGTCGCGTTCAAGCATGTGTTGCAAGGCGCGAGGCTGCTCGTTCGGAAAAATCTCGTTCAACATGGTCAGCTCCGATCAGGCAAGGGCTTTGGCGGCATCAGCCACCGCGGCGCGGATACGGGCGTAGGTGCCACAGCGGCAGATATTGCCGGCCATGGCCGAGTCGATCTCGGCGGCCGTGGGCTGCTTGCCCTTGGGCTGGGCCTTAAGAAAAGCGGTCGCGCTCATGATCTGGCCGCTCTGGCAGTAGCCACATTGCGCCACGTCATGCTTGACCCACGCTTCGTGCACGGCGCTGCCGACCGGGTCGCTGCCGTTGGTGGCCGCTTCGATGGTGGTGATCTTCTTGCCTTCGGCGGCGGCGATGGGCGTCACGCAGGAACGAATGGCCTGGCCATCCAGGTGCACGGTGCAGGCACCACACAGCGCCGCGCCACAGCCGAACTTGGTGCCGGTCATGCCTAGCGTGTCGCGCAGGGTCCAGAGAATCGGGGTGCTTGGGTCTACGTCGACCGTGTATTCACGGCCGTTTATGTTCAGGGCGCTCATAGGGGGACCAGCTCCAGATGGTTTGGCTCTGGTTAACTATAGGAAGGAATGGTTGGGGTGGATTGCACGATCCAGGCTGATTCTTGCCTGATCATGCGAATCGACATGCCCTGTGAAGGTGCACGCAGTTGGGTTAGCGCAACAGGGAGGGAGGAAAGGAGCCGCATTGGGAGTGCTGGCGGCTCCTTCCTTCTGCACGGTTACATCAACGGAATGCTATAGCTCACGATCAGGCGATTCTGATCCTGGTCACGAGCAATATCGCTGCGGGACATACCGTTGCGCCAGCCGAAACCGACGTTCTTCAACGCGCCGCTCTGGATCACATAGTCCAGGGAAATATCACGTTCCCATTCACTGGCATCCTGGCCGCTGGCGGTCTGGATGTTGTCGCCCTTGAGGTACATCACCGATGCCTTCAGGCCCGGAACGCCAAGTGCTGCGAAGTCATAGGCATATTGGGCGAATGCCGTGCGCTCACCGGCCTGGATGAACGTCTGGATGGTGCGGTCGGTGTAGAGATAAAGACTCGCGCCGCCTTCACCTTTGCCCACCAGGCCGCCCTGGTTCAGTTGTGTAAAGTTGCTGTCTTCGGACACGCTTTGATAACCGGCGGTAATGGCATGGCCGCCCAACGAATAAATGAACGCCGCACTCCAGGTATCGTTGTCGATTTCACCGCTGCCGTCCTTGGTATAGCCGCCAAGTTTGTAACCACTGGCGCGACCGGCTGCGCTGCTGTTCTTGCCATCGGACGTGGTCTTGAAATAACGCAGGTCGGTTTTCAACGAGCCGTATTCACCCAACGGTAATACATGCAGCAAGCCGGCGAAGTGCTGCTGGTAATAATCTTCCAGATTGGCGTAGTAATACTGGGCGGTCAGGTCCTTGGTCAGTTTGTAATCGCCACCGGCAAAGGTGAATTTGTTGCTCTCCTGGCTGCCGCCCGCCACGGCCAGGCCGGCGCTGTCGCTGGAAGCACGGCCGGTGGCGTGTTCCAGTTGTCCGGCAGTGAAGGTCAGGTTGTCGATTTCATTGCTGGTGACTTGGCCACCCTCGAAGGTTTGCGGCAGCAGGCGGCCATCGTTGGAAACCAGGATCGGCAATTTTGGTTGCAAGGTGCCGTAACGCAGCTCGGTCTTGGAAACACGCATCTTCGCTGTTGCACCGAGACGCGACCATTGGTCCGCCGCCTTGTCACCATCGTTTGGGAACATCGAGCCGCCGACATGACGACCCGCGCCGCTGTCGAGTTTCAGGCCCAGCAGACCCATGGCATCCAGGCCGAACCCCACGGTACCGTCGGTGAACCCGGATTGATAATTGAGCATGAAGGCCTGGCCCCATTCTTCGGTCTTCGAAGGTGCGGCGGCGCCGTCACGGTTATCGTTGTTGAAGTAGAAGTTGCGCAAGTTCAAGTTGGCTTTGCTGTCGCTGATAAAATCAGCAGACGCCAATGGACTCAGGACCAGACTCACACCGCCAGTTAAAACACTCAGCACTTGAAATAGGGCTTTCATCAGGACGAACTCCACCGCGGAATCACTGTTCCGGGCATGTTGAAAAGGCAGCAGGAAGCTCTCGGCCGATCACCTGATGGGCCGATGCGTTAAATGACTCGTTAGAAAATCTTCAATGCTTAGAGTGGGGTAGGGGATAAATCTCCAAAGAGTGCCGTCAATGAAAGTCCCTGGGTTATCAGTCGATCAATCCATGAGCGTCATAAAAGGGGTACGGCCCGGGATATTCGCCAAACACACCGTTATGGGTCACCAACCCCTGTCCATGCCAGTGGTGCAGCAGGTAGCCGGGTGGTTCCAGGTTGAAATGCGCGGGAGCGGTTGGCTGTAGATCCAGGACAATTTGATGGGAGGTGCCGGGACACACGCAGCTCAGGCTGCCACCGAAGCGTCGCTGCATCGGCCGATGCAAATGCCCGCACAGCAAGCGCTCCACCTGCGGATGACGGGCGATGACCTGCTCCAGCGCCGAGGCGTTGATGAACGGTTCGCGGTCCATGTGGCCGATGCCGCTGATAAACGGCGGATGGTGCAGGACCAGCAGCGTTGGCACGTCGGGACGGCAGGCCAACTGTTCATCGAGCCAGCTCAACTGGCTGTCCAGCAACCGACCGCCATGGCCGCCGGGAATGGTGCTGTCCAGGCCGATCAGGCGCAGCGGATGCTTGTCAACCACCCAGTCCAACGGGGCGCAGGCCACGCTTGGCAAATAGTCATGATCGGCAAATGCCGCCCGCAAATGCTCGCGGTTGTCATGGTTACCCGGCACCAGGTAGCAAGGCATGTGCAGGCGCGCCAGTTCGGGGTGCAGCACGGCGTATTCATCAGGGCGACCGAAGTCCACCAGGTCGCCACTGATCACCACGATGTCGGGACGCGGCACCCGGGCATTCAAATGATCAACGGCATGACGCAACGCGGCGAGGGTGTCGACGACGCCATAGGTCAGTTTTTCCCCGGCCTTGAGATGCAGGTCGCTGATCTGCGCAATGAGAAACGGATGATTCAAAATAAGCCCTCTGAAAACACGAAGATCACGATGACAGGGTGAACAGCACCTGCGGCTCGACGGCCAAGGCAACCAGCGCGCCGGGGGTATGTATGACGCCGTCGGTGCTGTCCACCAGCAATGGTTGGGCGGCGCCGACGTCCACCAACAGGCGGCTTTGGGCGCCCTGGAAAAACTGGCCCACCAGGCGCCCGCGCAGATGCCCCTCGCTGTCCATCACCCGCAGATGCTCGGGGCGGCAATAGACGGTGGTGGGCAGCCCGGCACCCAGCCATGGCAACTCTCCGCCATGGACTTTCAAGCCCAGGGGCGTGTGCTTGAGCACTGGAAAAGCGTTGAGGTTGCCGACAAAACTGGCGACGAAAGCGTTGGCCGGTTGCTGATAGATTTCCCGTGGGCTGGCCAACTGCGCGACGCGGCCTCGCTCCATGACCAGAATCCGATCGCCCAGCGCCATGGCTTCGCCCTGGTCGTGGGTGACGAACACGGCGGTAATACCCAGATGGCGTAGCAACTGATCCAGTTCGCTGCGAAGGCGCTCGCGCAACTGCGCATCCAGCGCCGCCAACGGTTCGTCAAGCAGCAATACCCGAGGCTTGGGTGCCAGGGCGCGGGCGAGGGCGACCCGCTGGCGTTGACCGCCGGACAACTCGTGGATGCTGCGCTTGCCATGATCCTGAAGGCCCACCAGTTCCAGCAGCTCTGCGCAGCGCTTGTTCCGTTCGGCAGGCGCCATGCCGCGAATCTTCAAGCCATAGACGATGTTGCCGGCCACATCCAGGTTGGGAAACAACGCATAGTTCTGGAACACCATGCCCACGTCGCGCCGTTCGATGGGCAGGCGGGTAACGTCGGTGTCGCCAAAAAATACCTGCCCCACATCCGGGCGCTCGAGCCCGGCGATCAGCCGCAGGGTGGTGGTTTTACCGCAACCGGACGGGCCGAGGATCGCCAGGGTTTCGCCGGCCTCTATGGTCAGGTCCAGGTCATGCACGGCAACGGTGCCGTCCGAGAACGCCTTGCGGCAACCCGCCAGGCGAAGGGTGGTTCCGGTCATCGTTTTTCTCCACGGGAAAGGCGCGCGCTGATGGCCTGCAACGCAATCAGCAGCGGCACGATCATCAGCAGGAATATGAGGGTGTAGGCGCTGGCGACTTCCAGCCTGGCCGAGGCATAACTGTCGGCCAGGCCCACCGGCAGCGTCTTGGTCATCGGTGTGTGGAGCATCCAGGTCAGGTTGAACTCGCCCAGCGACAGCGTGACAACCATGAGTACCCCGGCGAGAATCCCTGCCCGGCAATTGGGTACCACCACGCTGAAAAATCGTCGCAGCGGCCCGGCGCCAAGACTGGCCGCGGCTTCTTCCAGGACGGGCAAGTGCTGGCGTTGCATCACTGCCATCACCGGGCGCACCAGGAACGGCAGGGTGAACAGCACATGGCCGACGAGAATGAACAGCCAGCTGCTGCGAAATCCGCCGAATTGGCCATAGGTGAGCAGCAACGCCAGGGCGCTGGCCAGGCCTGGCATCGCCACCGGTAGCACCATCAACTCCTCGAACGCACGGCTGAAGCGGTTGTTCATCCGTACCAGCGCGTAAGCCGCTGGAACACCCACCACGCAGACGCACAGTGCGCAGGCCACGGCCAGTTGCAGGGAGAGCCAGACCGTCGGCGAATAGGCCTGCCAGACTTGCACCAGCCAATCGAACGTCAGGCCGCTGGACACACCCTGGAAATAATTGCGTGTCAGCCCGGCCAGCAACGACATCAGCACCGGCACCAACATGAACGCGCAGACCAGCAGGGTGAACAGCAACTGGCCGATAAACAGCGTTGAGCGCTTCACAAGACTGTCCTCGAGTTTTTCGCCAGGCGCCTGGCCAATAGCAGCACCGCCCAGGTCAGCGCCCCCAGCACCACCGACAGCGCAGCGGCCACGGCGAAATTGGCGTAGTTGGTGAACACGTTGTAGATCGCCACCGGGGTCACGTTCAGGCGGGTGCCCAAGGTGAAGGCCGTGCCGAACGCGCCCATGGAGGTGGCAAAGCAGATCGCTCCGCACGAGACCAGCGCCGGCGCCAGGCCTGGGACGATGACATCGCAGAGCACTCGCCAGTGGCCGGCGCCCAATGAATGCGCGGCTTCTTCCAGGCTGCGATCCAGGCTTTCGCAAGCGGCCATCACCGTGAGGATCACCCGCGGAATCGAGAAGTACAGGTAACCGATACAAAGGCCCATCAGCGAGTAGGCGAAGATCCAGCGCTCACCTGCCAGCTCAAGACCGAGACTGGCGAACAAGCCTTGGCGACCAGCCAGCAGAATCACCAGGAAACCGACAACCACACCGGGGAATGCCAGCGGGAAGGTCAACAAGGCGACCAACAGCGAACGACCGAAGAAGCGCTGGCGACTGAGGAAAACCCCACTGATGCCACCTACCAACAGCGCCGCGAGGGTCGTTGCCAGAGCCAGCAGGCAAGTCTGTGCCAGGCTGCCCAGGTATTGCGCACTGCCCAGTACCTGCCAATAACCGTTTTCGCCGCCGTCGCGACGTTGCCCGCCCAGCACGATCAGGTGCGCCAGCGGCAACAGCCAGAACGCGAACAGCACCGCTGCCGCAGGCGCCAGGGCCCAGGCCGCGGTTAGCCGCAAACGCGGCACCGTGGCCTGGCCCGACGAGACTCCCCGGGCTTTTATTACCGAGGCGGTCACTTACTTGACCTCTTTCAGATAACGCGCGGAAAAGGCTTCCTGCGCCGCCGCCATCTGCTCGTAGTTGACCACGCCGGCCCGGGCGTAATCGCTGTCCGGCAGGAACTGCGCGGCGATGTCGGCAGGCATTTTCATCGCCCGCACTGGCCGCAGGTACGCCTTGGCCCAGAGCGCCTGGCCTTGCTCGGACAGGACGAAATCCAGGACCTTCTCGGCGTTGGCCCGATGGGGCGCGTTGTCGACGATGCTCATCACGTAAGGCACGCTGATGCTGCCTTCCTTGGGAATCACGAAAGCGACGTTGGCCTTGTCCTTGTAGCGCGCCCGGTAGGCGTTGAAATCGTAATCGACCAGGATCGGCAACTCCCCGGACAACACCCGCGCATAAGCGGTCTGCTTGGGCACGATGGGCGAGTTTTTCGCCAGTTTCTGGAAGTAGTCGATCGCTGGCGTGAAGTCATTGAGGCTGCCGCCCATGGCCTGGTTGATCGCTACCGCAGACACGTAGCCGACGAACGCGCTGGACGGATCAAGGTAGCCGACCATGCCTTTGTACTCAGGCTTGAGCAGATCGCCCCAGCTTTGCGGCACGGGCAGGCCGCCCAGTGCATCGACGTTGACCATGATGCCCAGGGTGCCGGAGTGAATGGCAAACCAGTGTCCTTGCGGGTCCTTCAAACCGGCCGGGATCTGCTCCCAGCCCTTGGGTTTATAGGTGCCGACCACCCCGGCTTTTTGCGCCTGCAAACCGAAGGTCACGCCGTAATACACCACATCCGCCACGGGCGCGGCCTGCTCGGCCACCAGTTGTGCCAAGGCCTGTCCGGAGTTCTTGTTGTCCAGCGGGACCTGCACGCCGGTGGTATCGGCAATGGCCTTGAGCTGCGTGCCCCAGTCGGCCCATTCCGGTGGGCAGTTGTAGCAAATCGCCGTTTCGGCAGCCTGGGCCAGGCTGGCAACGCCGCAAAACAGCAACGTCGCCAGGGTTTTACTGAAGCGGATCATCAAGCGTCTCCTCGTAGGGTTGAGTACTTTCGCCCGGCCGGATATGGCAGGGCAGGCAATAGGAAACCGGTGTGGCGCCGCCGATCTGCGCCAGCAGTTGGTCGATCACGGTGCAGGCCAGGGCCTCGATGGGCTGGACGACGCTGCACAGCGTCGGGTGCATCTGAGTGCCGAGGGCGATGCCGTCAAAGCCAATGACCGAAAGCTGCTGGGGGACGTGCCAGCCGTTGCGGCGCAGTTGTGCAATCAGGCTGATTGCCAACAGATCGTTGGAGCAAACGAGGGCACTGAGGGCTTGCGGGCCTTGCAGCAATGGCTCGATGGCGGCGAAGTCGGCTTGGGTATGGGCCGGCATCTCAATCACCGGCAGGCAGTCGAGACCGGCCTCACGCATGGCGTCGCAATAACCGGCGTAACGCAGGCGAGCACGGTCCGATTGCAGCGCAGGGCCGGCAACCATGCCAATGCGCCAATGCCCGGCTTCCAGCAGATAACGCGTGGCGAGGGCCATGCCGGCGCGGTTGTCCACCGACACGGCGCTGTAGTCCGGATTGCCCGGTTGGTGATAGGCCAGCACAAAAGGCGTGTCCTCGTTGTCCAGGCTTTGCAGCACGCGGTTGCTCTCGGCGTCGGTCACCGTGAGGACCAGGCCATCGACGCGCTGGCGCAACAACTCCTCGACCACCACGCTTTCGCGCTCGCTGCTGTAGTCGGTCGTCGCCAGGAGCAGGTTGTAGCCGCGCAGACGCGCAGCGCGCTCCATGGCCTGGAATTGCTCGGCGAACACGGGGTTGAGCAGGTTGGGGACCACCACGCCGATCAGCTTGGTTTCTTGCAGGCGCAGTTGGCGGCCAAGACGATTGGGCCGAAAACCCAGCTGGCGCGCGGCGGCGAACACTTGCTCGCGGGTGGCCGGACGCACCACTTCAGGGGAGGCAAAGGTGCGCGCCGCGGTTGCCCGCGAAACCCCTGCCAAACGTGCTACTTCTTTCAAATCAGTCATTGTCACTCGCTTGAGATCGATCTCATTGGCGAGGACAGTACTCAGGGCTTATGGCGTTTTGGCGACGCAGTGATGACGATTTGATGTCAGTGGCTGAGGTCTATCGTTGATGACGATTCATTGAGCGTATGTCTGTTCAGCGCAGGCTTGCGGTAAACCCGTACTGCCTGGCAGACCAAACCACCGCCAACGTCAGCAGCAGGAGAACGACCAGGACCGGCGCAAACGCCACGACCCCCAGGTGATCGAGCAGCAGGCCCCCCACGATCCCGCCACCGGCAATGGCGACGTTCCAGGCCGTGACCAGCATCGACTGGGCGAGATCCGCTGCCTCTGCGGCCGTCTTGGCGATTGCCGTCTGGAACAACGTCCCGGCCCCTCCAAAAGCGATTCCCCAGGCCGCCACTGCGATGTAGATCGCAGCAGGGCGATCGCTCATGACGCCTAGCGTCAGTGCCGAGATGGCGAACAGCGCCGTGCTGGCAAGGGTCAATGCCCGTAGATGGCGATCGATCAGCACGCCGACGACCCAGATGCCCAGCAACGATGCGACCCCGAAGACCAACAGGACCAGGTCGGTCCGCTCGCCCAGGCCCGCCGTCATCAGGAACGGTGCGATATAGGTAAAGAGGATGTTGTGCGCCAGGACAAAGGCCAACACCACGAACAACACCGAGCGAACGCCTGGCAGGGTGAAGACCTGGCGCAACGCAAGGCGCTTATTGGTGGTTTGCCCAGGAAAGTCAGGCAGCTTGAGTCGTACCCAGACCATCAAGGCGACGGCGAACAGGCTCATGATGGCGAAGCTCATCCGCCAACCGATCAAATTACCGAGCAAGGTGCCGGCCGGTACGCCCAGGGATAACGCCAAGGGTGCACCCACCATGGCAATCGCAATCGCCCGGCCTTTCTGGCTCTCGGGCACCATGCGGGCGGCATAACCGGCCAACAAGGCCCAGAGCAGCCCGGCCGATACGCCACCCAGCAAGCGCGCGACGATCGTCAAACCATAGTGGGATGAAAGCGTCGTCACCGTATTGGCCACGGCAAAACCGGCAATGGCCAGCAGCAAGAGCGCCCGGCGCCGCATGCCTTGGGTCGCGGCCGTCAACGGAATGGCCGCCAGCAATGAACCTATCGCGTAGACCGTGACCAACTGGCCGGCGAGGGCTTCGGAGATCGCCAGCCCTTCGCTGATCTGTGAGAGAAGGCCGGCAGGCAAGGCTTCGGTGAGAATGGTCACGAACGCCGCCAGCGCGAGGGCAAACAGTGATCCGATGGGGAGCGGCGCAGCGTCTTGAACGATCTCGGCACCAGCGTCGATATGGGTATTGGCAATCGTCATGTGTCACCTGCTTGAAAACGCTTCTGACCCGCCGGATAGCGGCGTCAATCGCAGATTGATAAGTGCCGACAACGGTAAGTGTCCCTCCTTGGCGAGACAAGAATGCTAGAGTGCGCAACACATCGGAAAAAATGTCCGCAATTGGAGCCTGGCGTGGAATCACTGAGCGGGATTGGTTTTTTTGTTCGCGCGGCCGAAACCCGCAGCTTTTCAGAGGCGGGCAGGGCGCTTGGCATTTCGTCTTCGGCGGTGGGCAAAAGCGTCGCCCGGCTCGAGGAACGGCTGGGTGTGCGGCTGTTTCATCGCAGCACGCGCAGTATCACGCTGACGGCGGAAGGGACGCTTTTCCTCGAGCGTTGCCGGCGCATTCTCTGCGAAGTCGAAGCGGCCGAACTGGAACTGTCGCAAACCCGCCAAGCGCCGCGGGGCAAACTGCGCGTGAGTTTGCCCCTGGTTGCTGATTTGGTGATGCCGACGCTGATCGCCTTCATGCGCCGCTACCCCAGTATCGAACTGGACCTGGATTTCTCCGACAGGCTGGTGGACATCATCGAGGAAGGTTTCGATGTCGTCATTCGGACCGGAGAACCGAACGACTCCCGGCTGATGTCCCGCCCGTTGGGCCCGTTCAAGCTGGTTGTGGTCGGTTCGCCCCAGTACTTCGCCGAGCACGGTACGCCGCAGGTGCCGGCGGATCTGCTGCGCCATGCCTGCCTGCTATACAAGTTTCCCAGTACTGGCAGGATGCAGGTCTGGCCGGTCAATGGGGAAGGACAGCCCGATCTCAACCTGCCGGCCACCCTGGTCTGCAACACTACCGAGGCGTTGCTGCACGTAGTGCACGACGCGCTGGGGATTGCCTGCGTGCCGGACTTCACCGTGCGCGATGCCATCGCCAGCGGTGAACTGGTCACCGTCCTCGACGAGTTCAATCGGCATCAGAACACCTTCCGCATGCTCTGGCCTTCAAGCAAACACCTGGCGCCGAAACTGCGGGTGTTCATTGATTTCATGAGCAGTGAGTTGTTCAAGTGACTGAACCACCGCTATCGCGAGCAAGCTCGCTCCCACAAGGGAAATGCGCTGGTCCTAGCTGCAGTTTTTTTGTTTGCACGGGTGCGTTTCCCGGGCGCGCCACTCCTTGACCAGCTGTTGCCTGGGTCGGGCGTAGCGCTCCTCCAGGATAGCCACCTCGACAATCCGGTCCGTTCGGAATAGACGATAGTCGCCACGCAGCTCACACCAGCCGGCGATATAGCGCTGCGACTCGACAAACCCCAGCATGATCGGCCAGAAGGTTCGCTGCGTCTGCTCTCCATTCTCGTCCTTGTAGACGATCCGCATTTTTCGCTGTTCGCGAAGCGCCAGCCGGACCTGCGCCAGATCCAACGCAGCCGGCGCGCCTTGATTGCGACTGACATAGATCGTGTCGTTGTCCAATGTTCGCCGCATGTGCGGCGGCAGGACACTGTCGATTTTTGCCAGGGCGTTTTGAACGGCGCGGGCCAGGCCTTCATCGGTTTGGCGGCTGACCCTCTGTGCGCCGGCCATCAACGCTTGGATCTCTTCCTCGGTAAAACTCAACGGCGGCAACAGAAAACCCGGGCGCAAGACGTAGCCAACGCCGGGTTCGCCAACGATGTCCGCCCCCATCGACTGCAGCGTGATGACGTCTCGCCGGATGGTACGCAACGACACATTCAGCTCACGGGACAGCGTGATACCGGAAACCGTCCCGCGGTGGCGCCGAAGGACTTGCATGAGGTCGAATAATCTATGGCTTCTTGACACGCTTCAGTCCATGGCCACGAGGGCCTTGCCACGGAGCTTCCTGCCGCCCTCGATGGCCGCGATAAGCTGGATCGCATCGCCGAGCGGCACCACCTCCGCTACAGGAAGCCGGAAGCTGCCATTCTGGGCGGCTTGGGCGAGCGTGTCGAGAACGTCGGGGCGCGGTGTACAGATGACGGGTTTCAAGCGTTTATCAAAGAGTGCGCGAATGAACTTGCCAGGGCTTGGATTCAGGTCCAGCAGTACGCCACCCTTGCGCAGCAGGCTGAAGCCGAGTGACAGGGGCATTGTGGCCGCCGTGTCATACACCACATCGAAACGTTCAGGCAGGTGGGAGAGGTCGGTCTTCTGATAGGCATAAACCGTATCGACCCCCAACCGTCGCGCTCGCTCCAGGGTCTGCTCACTGCAAGAACCGCTAACCTTGGCCCCCACCATACGGGCTATCTGCACGCAGGCTTCACCTACTGCGCCACTGCAACCGTTGATGAAGACATGCTGGCCCGCGCTCAGCCTGGCCTTGTCCCGCAACCCGTTCCACGCGGTCATCCCCGGTGTCCCGAGGCAGGCGGCTTGCTCGAAGGATACGTCGTCGGGTTTGCCGGACAGCAGCGATTCCTGGGTGACCACCGCTTCTGCCAGGGCGCCACTTTCCTTGAAGCGGGCGAGACCAAACACAGCATCGCCCACCTTAAAACGCGTGACGTCGCTGCCCACCGCAATGACCGAGCCGGAGAAGTCCATTCCCATGGCCCTAGGGAAGGACCTACCCGTAACGATCTTCATCTGGCCGCTGCGCAACTTCCAGTCGATCGGGTTGATGGCGGCGAATCTGACTTTTACAGCAACTTCGCGCGGGCCCGGTGAAGCCAACGTGAATGACTCGAGTTTCATCACATCCGGCCCGCCGTAATTGTAATACTGGATACGCTTCATAGCTGACGCTTACTCTGGATGATTGATGAGATAGAAGTAGGGCCGGGGGCAGGGGCGCGGTTTCCAGCGCATCGTTGAGCCTGCGGCCAATCACTTCACTCTAACCATCGACAGGGTCAGTTTTTGTCACCATTGTTTTTCCGCAGGGCACCTGCCTGGCACCGGAAGGCATCGTCCCGGTTTCACTTCGAACTCAGTTGGATCGGCGTCGTCTCGATCAATCGTCTGGAGAGGATCATCGACTGGGTTTGCTCTACGTACCGTTTGAAATGCGCAGAGCCAATGTGGGACAGGTAGGCTTGCTCGTCAGCGTAGATTTCGAAGAAGTGGAGCAAGTGAGGGTGGTCTTTATCCGCCACCGAATAGATGGAAATCACCCCGGGCTCCACGCGCGCGGAGATCTCCATCTCTTCCTTGACGATCTGGGTATAGCGTTGCAGTTGCTCCGGATCGATCTCGAGCTGTGCGACACGCACCACCACCGTGGATGGAAATGTCTGCGCGCTGGCCCCGCCGGATGCAAACAGGCAAAGCACCATTGCGCACTTGGAAAACCACTGACGAATGTTCATGACAAACTCCTGGCAAGGGCTGGGTGAATTCAATGACTCACCCACGGGCGACACGCTGTGGGCGACGGTTTCTCTGGCTCACAGCTTCATGATGTCTGGCAGTCGGCTGGCCAGCACATCGATGATGTGCCGCAGCCGCATGGGCATTTGCCGCATCTGGGGTGAAACGGCATGACAATCCATCGTGGTGGGCGGATGCGTTTCCAGGAGCTGAACGAGAGCGCCCGAGCGCAAGCGATCACGCACCAGCCACGAGGGCAGCCAGCCAATACCCATGTCAGCCTCGACAGCATCGGCGATCAATGAAAGGTCATTCAAACGAATGCGCGGGGAAAGGGACACCGTCTTGAGTTGGCCATCGGTATCCGTAACGGCCCAGGGCTGCGTGTAATCGCGCCGGTGATACAGCACCGCGTCGTGGCCGAGCAATTCTGGCAGGCTGCGGGGCTGCCCGTTTTTGACCAGATAACCTGGTGATGCGCATAGCAGTTTTTGCTGGACCGCCAGGCGTTGTGCGCGCAGACCGTTGAGTTGCGCCAGGGGGCCAAAGCGAATCGCCAGATCGAAGCCTTCGGCGATCAGGTCTACGGACTGGTCGCTGAAGTGCAATTCAAGTTCCAGCTTGGGATGTTGGCGGGCCTGTTCCAGCAGGATCGGACCGGCACAGTATTGGCCGAACAGGACCGGCATCGTCACGCGCAGGCGCCCCGTGATTTCTTGCTGGCCCGATTCCAGCAGGGACTGAGCCGAGCGGACTTCTTCCAAGGCGCGCAGGCAATGCTCGTAATACACCTGGCCAGCCTCGGTCAGGCTTTGGGTCCGGGTGGTCCGATGGAACAGGCGAACGCCCAGCCGCTCCTCCACCCGGCCAATCGCTTTGCCCACCGCCGACCGCGTCAGCGACAACTGTTCAGCCGCGCGGGCAAAACCGCCGGCGTGAACGACTTCGACGAACAGTGCTACGCCGTCCAATGGATCTCTCATACGGCCCTGGCTCCTGGATTGGTTCCCTTGATTCAACTTTATGGAGAAAAAATATCGTTAATGGTGATTATTATTCCACTATAAGCTACAGGTTCATTGATATTGGTGTCCAGGCGGAGCCAGTGCGTCGATTCCACTGCGCCTAAGCCCTGCACCCGACCAAGGAGCCGAACCATGAAACTGCTTTGTCTCGACATTCCTCAACCTGGCGCCAGTCTTGAGAAATATCAGCCGCATCTGTTCGACGAAGCCCGACATGCCTGGCAGCTCTACAAGGGCGGCATCGTGCGCGACTTCTATTTTCGCCAGGATCGCCCAGGTGTCGCGATCATCGCCGAGGCCGACACCGTGGAATCCGCCAGGGCGGCATTGAACGAATTCCCCCTGGCCAAAGCGGGGCTCATCGACTGGGAGATCATTCCGCTCGGGCCGTTCATGAACTGGGAAATGCTCTTCGCGCCTGGTAACGCCTGACGTTTATTGCGGCGCTGGCATCGTGATGAACGCGCCTGTCTTCTTCGTCTCAACCAAGAGCCTGAGACCATGAACAAACAAGCTTCTGAACTCAAACCGGTCCTTTTCGTCGTTACCAGCAACGCGGTGAAGGGCGCGTCCGGGATCCCCACCGGCTTCAACCTGGCCGAGGTCACTCATCCATTGGAGAAACTGCAGGAGGCGGGCATCCGTGTCGAACTGGCCTCCATCAATGGCGGTGCCGCGCCCTTGGACGGGCTGGAGGATATGAGTGATCCCGTCATCGCCCACTATTGGGCCGATGCGGATTTCCGGCATGCACTTGAGCACACCTTGCCCATGAACGAGGTGGATCCATCACGCTATTCGGCCATTTTCTTCGCCGGTGGTCACGGCACGATGTGGGACTTCCCTGATAACCCTGCCGTACAAGCGGCGATCCGCGAAATCGATGCGGCCGGCGGCATCGTTTCGGCGGTCTGTCATGGGCCGGCGGCCTTGGTCAATGCACGTCGCGCCGACGGCAGCCTGCTCGTGGCCGGTAAACGGGTCGCAGCTTTCACTGACAACGAGGAAGAGGAAGTGCAGTCCACCCACGTTGTGCCATTCCTGTTGGCATCGACGCTCAACCGCCGCGGCGCACATCACCAGCAGGCGGCTAACTGGGCCGACAATGTGGTTGTCGACGGTCGCCTCATCACCGGTCAAAACCCCCAGTCCGCCGCCAGCCTGGGCGAAGCACTGCGAGATGCGCTGTTAGCGTGATGACTTATGAGTAGGGCGCGCGATATGAAACTGATCTGTGTTGAAGAGCATGTACTCGACCCCGCCATGGGCGTCGCCACGCAGGCGCTCGTGCAGGCCGAGGCGCCCTATCTTTCGGGCTGGGGCAGTCGGGTGATCGATGGTGTACAGGTAGCGGACCTTAGTCGGCCGCATGTTGTTGCGCCCAGCGAGTCAGCTCGCAAGGCGTTGGAAACAGGCAAGTCACGCTTGGCCGATATGGACGCAGCAGGAATCAGCATGCAAGTGCTTTCCTATGGCGGGTTTCCTCAGCTATTGCCCGCCTCGCAAGCCATTGAGCTGTGTCGTGCTGCCAATGACCAGCTGGCGGTGACCGCGCAAGCTCAGCCCGATCGTTTCAGCGGTTTTGCCACGCTCCCGTGGCAGGCACCCGAGGCGGCGGCGCGTGAGCTGGAGAGGGCGGTGACGGAGCTGGGCCTCAAAGGCGCGCTGATCAACGGTCGTCCGGGGGATACGTTCCTGGACGACGCAGGCTATGCCCCGATTCTTGCCGCCCTCAATGAGTTGAAGGTTGCGTTGTACGTCCATCCGGGTCTGCCGCTGCCTGCCGTTCAAACGTCGTATTACGGCGGGTTCGAGCGTGAACTCAGTGCACGTCTTTCGATGTTTGCCTGGGGTTGGCACAACGAGGCAGGCATTCAAGTCGTGCGGATGTTGCTCGCGGGCGTGTTCGACCAGTATCCCCATCTGCAAGTCATCAGCGGCCACTGGGGCGAAATGGTACCGTTTTTCCTGCAGCGTCTGGAGGACGCTATTCCCCAGGATGCCAGCGGCCTGCAACGTCCCATCGGTCAGACTTACCGCGAGCATGTCTACGTTTCGCCCAGTGGCATGCTCACGCTCCCGCATTTCCAGTTCATTCACGCGCTCATGGGCGCGGAGCGAATCCTGTATTCCATCGATTATCCCTACCAGAGCCTGGATGGCGCCCGCGCTTTCCTCGAGAGCCTGCCCATCACTGAAGCGGACAAGGCGCTCATCGCCCACGGTAACGCCGAGCGATTGCTGGGCCTATGACGCGAATCGTGGCGAATGCCTGGGGCGCCTGTTCAGCTCAAGGGGCCTTGTTCTCGACCAGGCAGTTCCCACCATCCACCACGATGACTTCGCCCGTGAGGTAGCTCGCCTCTGAAGACGCAAGGAAAGCCACCAATGCCGCCACCTCTTCGGGACGTCCGGCGCGGCCCATCGGCGTGTAACCGGCCGCCTTGGACTCCTCGGCAGTGGTCGACCCGGTAGTGATCCAGCCGGGAGCGACGCTGTTCACCGTGATCCCTTGCTGGGCGACTTCCAGCGCCAGGCTCATGCTCATTCCAACCATCGCGGCCTTTGCGGCGCTGTAAGCCGCTTCACCGGGGTTACTGCAGCGGGTGCCGGTCGTAGAGCTGATGTTGACGATGCGTCCGTAACGGCGCGCCCGCATGCCGGGCAGAACCGCCCGTGTCAGCAGAAAAGCCGTGGTCAGGTTTCGCGCCAGTGTCAGGTTCCAGGTGTGCAGGTCCATGCTTGCCACGTCGGAAAAGAACTCCGGGCTGCCTTGCATGGCCATACCCGCGTTGTTGACCAGAATATCGATCTGCCCCCAGAGGGACTCTGCCCACAGGATGAACTCGCGTACCTGGTTTTCATCGGTAAGATCGAGGGCCCGGCCTTCGACTTCGAACCCTTCGGCACGCAGTTCTGCAACTCGATCATTGATTCGCGCACTGCTGGCGGTGACGATCAATCTCGCTCCCGCCGCGCCCAGCCTGCGCGCGATCGCCATGCCGATTCCGATCTCGCTTCCAACCCCACTGATGAGGGCCACAGGGTTCTGTCCGGTTACGTTTGGCACGGTGCCTCCAGAGGGTTGTCAGTGATTGCCAGGCGTCGGCGCGCTATATAAACACGCAGATCAACGCCCGAACACCGTCGTCATCCCCAACAAGCGCTTTTGCCGCCAGGCCGGTGCGCTGGTAGGGAAAAGCACCTCGTCTGGCCGGAAGCGGGCGAGACCGCAGGCGGCGGCGATGCGTTGGCGTTGCTGGCCGCGGACAAGGGCTTGCTGAAAACTGTGTTCGCTATGGGCCAATCCCAGCATATAACGCGTACCCACCTGGAAGTGTCCGCCATTGGCTTGCCACCAGCCATCGATTGCCTGCGGGTCGGGCCAGGGCAGGTTTTCATCGGGGTCCATCGCGACATTGGGGTCATCAGGGTTGTCGTTCGGGCCTACATCGAAATCCGGCAAGGCCTGCAATTCCAGGTCGAGTAGCGCCAGGTCCGCGCCGGTGATCAGGCTGAAGGCTTCACCGGCGACGCGGGCATAGGGCAGGTCGCTCATCTGCTGGATCAACCAGGGCACGCTGACCGGATCGCCCAGCAGCCCTAGGGCCTCGATGCCGATGCGCCGATCCCGGGGATCCTGTACCAATTGACGTATCCAGGCGATGCTGGGCTCGCGTTCCTGCCAAGCCAGCAGTACGCAGAGCGCGCGGTACTGGAATTCGCCCGGGTGCTCGGCGAATGAGCGCAGAGGCTCCAAGGCCTGCTGATCACCCATTTGAGTGGTGGCCCAGTTGGCCCAGAAACGCGTGGCGGCGTCTTCATGCTGGCGGCGGGCACGAATCGCCGGCAGCAGGTCACGCCGGCGCAGCTCGCCCGCCGTGCGCGCGGCACGTGCCAGCACGCTGGGGTCGGCATCGGAAAGTCCGGCCAGCAGGGCGGGGCCTGGGTCGTGGCGATGCATGCCGCAGGCCGCGAGGCCGAGGCGACGGAACAGGGGCTCGGGGGAGGCGAGCATACGTTCGATCCAGGGCGATACACGCTCCCAGTCGAGCCACCCCAAGGCCATCAGGTAGCCGCGTTCGGTTTCCAAGGCACTGCGCAAATGCTCGCTGAGCCGCGATAGTACTTTGGCGTTGGCCGCCTCGAAAGCCAGTACCACGCAGGCGAACATCTCGCCGATGGCGTGCGGGCCGAGTTGGGCCAGCAGGGTTTCCAGGCCCTTGGTGCCGGCGATTCGAAGGCCGTCGAGGTGGGCGTCGAGGCGGTTATCGAGCGTGCCTATGTGGTCCAGATCGTAGTGTGGTGCATGCACGGCATGGCCCCGCAGGGCAGAGAGGAAACTGGCCTCTTCGGTGTGTTGATCGAGAATCGGTGACAAACTTTCCATGTACGTCTCTACATTCGTCTTAAGGACTGGGTATGCGTGTCCAATTCACTCCGTCATAAGCGGCAAGGTGTCGTTCACCGGATGACCATAGACATTGCTCATTCGCGTCCAGGTATCTGAAGGTCTGATCGCCGGGAAGCCCTGTCTCGACCTTCTCCAGCTTGCCGCCTTGTAACGTGTAGAGTGCTTTGGTGGTTGAAAGCCAGAGTCGGTCATTGAACCAGGCCATGTCCCAGAATGTATCGTCCGTGAGTTCATGCTCAATGAGCTCCCAGCGGTCGAGACGACCTCGTATGACGATGCCCAACTGGCCTGAGATGTAAACCACTCCGTCGGGTGCGCAAAGAATGTTTTCCAGAATGATGTTGGTCGGACTTTCGCTTCTCTGCCAGGCACCTTGCCAGCGATACCATATCTCGCCCCGGTTGCCGGCAGCATAGATTTCATCTTCACCAAAGCCGCCGATGGATTCGAAGCCATTGAGGCTGTCGGCGGTCGGATCTTCGACCACCCCTTGATCGCAACGCTGCCAGGTTCTGTCCTTTCGAACATAGACTTGGCGGCCGAAGCCTGTGGCATAGACACTTGCACCGATAGCGCGGATGTCGCGCAGCAGGCCATGCTTACTGGGTTTCTCCTCGACGATATCTTCGTAGGCTTGCCCGTCAGGCGCAGCGCGATGAACGCTGCCATTGGCGCATAGCGTCAGGATTTCGGGAGGCGCGCCGCGAACCGCGCAGATACCGGCGCAGATCGCCTGGACATAATAGTTGTCCCATGTTCCGGTCCATCGAAAGACTCGAGTACCGGGCTCGCGTTTGGAGTAGGCGAGCACATAGACGCGGTTTTTATCGAAGACGGCTACTCGGCTCAGCGTCCAATCCAATGTCTGAGTCATGTCATCCTTGCTCCCATTGAGCTACCAAGCACTGATAGTGACCTCTGGGATCATATCGTGGGCTAGCGCTTTCTGATTGTCTTGAAGGTTGGGTGTGTGTGTCCTCACAGGGGTTTTGTCCCTGACTCCGACCGTATTCTTGTGATAGGCGTCCAACTGCGCTTCCAGACATTTCTTTGAGCATTTCGACTTCGGAAAGGTCTGCTGAAGCGCTCGCACACCCGCTGAACGGGATTGGCCATAATTCCAGGCGTAGTCCTTTTGACCGGGCGGCGCGCCCTCAATGGCGGCCTGTTCCAGCTTGCCTTGGGCTGCATGCATGAAGCCATGGTCCCCTTCATAGCGTCCGCTTCCGTCTTGAGGGCATTGCACGCAAATGCACGGCGCATCTTTTTCATCGTAATTGGGGAACTGAGGAAGAGGCGTTTGGCGACCTGACCCTGTCGCTGTAAAACTATGGGCTTCAACGAGGTGGTGGCCGGTTTCGCCAGGGCAACAGGCAACTTGACTGTTCTGCGCCTTGGAATCCGCCTGCTTCTTGGACACCAGCAAACACTTTTTTGCGGAGGTACAGGCCTTGTCGTCACACCGTTGCGCTTTGGTCGGCAGTCCCCCGCACGCTTTGTTTTTCCTGGCCACTTCTTTCTTGCACTGCTCGATGGGCGTCGTCGCTGCTGCGTCGGCATAAGCCCAAGGAGGCGTATTTCCTGGCTTGGATGCGTGGTTATGAGTCATCAGGTCTAAATGCCTGACTACATTTTCCCCTTCGAACTTCACGTCCATCGACCAAGCAATGAAGTACACCTTCCCCTTGATCTTGCTAGTGACCACGCCTTTCTTCGGCGTGTTCCCGGCTTCATCTCCCGTACTGGTCTTGAAACAACTCTTGTCCTTGAGCATCACCTCTTTGCCGGTGATTTTGACCGTTCGTGTACCCCGTGTCGTGTCCTTAGCCATGCCAGTATTGGGGTAGGGGATCGGCACACCCAGCGGGGTGGGCCGATCCCCTACCCCAATACTGG
>NZ_MUOA01000054.1:0-91410 GCF_002001065.1 Pseudomonas sp. A25(2017)
ATTTTATTCATTCTCGATTCAATACCCGCAGGAGAACAGCGATGCCCAGCCGTCGTGAGCGTGCCAATGCCATTCGTGCCCTCAGCATGGATGCCGTGCAGAAAGCCAACAGCGGCCATCCCGGTGCCCCTATGGGTATGGCGGATATCGCCGAGGTGCTTTGGCGCGACTACCTCAAGCACAGCCCGAGCAACCCAGCCTTCGCCGACCGTGACCGCTTCGTGCTGTCCAATGGTCACGGCTCGATGTTGATCTACTCGCTGCTGCACCTGACCGGCTACGACTTGTCGATCGATGACCTGAAGAGCTTCCGTCAACTGCACAGCCGCACCCCGGGCCACCCGGAATACGGCTACACCCCAGGCGTGGAAACCACCACCGGTCCATTGGGGCAGGGCCTGGCCAACGCCGTAGGTTTTGCATTGGCAGAAAAAGTCCTGGCCGCGCAGTTCAACCGCCCAGGTCATAACGTCGTCGATCACCACACCTACGTATTCCTGGGTGATGGCTGCATGATGGAAGGCATTTCCCACGAAGTCGCCTCCCTGGCCGGCACCCTGGGCCTGGACAAGCTGATTGCTTTCTATGACGACAACGGCATCTCCATCGATGGCGAAGTCGAAGGCTGGTTCACCGATGACACTCCCAAGCGCTTCGAAGCCTACAACTGGCTGGTGATCCGCAATGTCGACGGTCACGATCCGGAAGAGATCAAGACTGCCATCGAGACGGCCCGCAAAAGCGCCCAGCCGACCCTGATCTGCTGCAAGACCACCATCGGTTTCGGCTCGCCGAACAAGCAAGGCAAGGAAGACTGCCACGGCGCGCCACTGGGTGCCGAGGAAATCGCCCTGACCCGCGCCGCGTTGAAGTGGAACCATGGCCCGTTCGAAATCCCGGCCGACATTTACGCCGAGTGGGATGCCAAGGAAAAAGGCCGCGCGCTCGAAGCCGAATGGGATCAGCGTTTCGCTGCGTATTCCGCCGAATTCCCTGAGCTGGCCAACGAGCTGGTGCGTCGCCTCAGTGGCGAGCTGCCGGCCGACTTCGCCGAAAAAGCCTCGGCGTACATCGCTGAAGTCGCCGCCAAGGGCGAAACCATCGCCAGCCGCAAGGCCAGCCAGAACACCTTGAACGCCTTCGGCCCATTGCTGCCGGAACTGCTGGGCGGTTCGGCCGACCTGGCCGGTTCCAACCTGACCCTGTGGAAAGGCTGTAAAGGCGTCAGCGCTGAAGATGCCAGCGGCAACTACATGTACTACGGCGTTCGCGAGTTCGGCATGAGCGCGATCATGAACGGCGTGGCGCTGCACGGCGGCCTGGTGCCTTACGGCGCGACCTTCCTGATGTTCATGGAATATGCCCGCAACGCCGTGCGCATGTCGGCGCTGATGAAAAAACGCATCCTGTATGTGTTCACCCACGATTCCATCGGCCTGGGCGAAGACGGCCCGACTCACCAGCCGATCGAGCAATTGGCGAGCCTGCGTTGCACGCCGAACCTGGACACCTGGCGCCCTTGCGATGCCGTGGAGTCGGCAGTGGCCTGGAAACACGCCATCGAGCGCAACGACGGTCCATCGGCGCTGATCTTCTCCCGCCAGAACCTGCAGCACCAGAACCGCGATGTCGACCAGATCGGCGATATCGCTCGCGGCGGCTACGTGCTCAAGGACTGCATCGGCGAGCCGGAGCTGATCCTGATCGCCACCGGTTCCGAAGTCGGCCTGGCCGTTCAGGCCTACGACAAGCTGACCGAGCAGGGCCGCAACGTGCGCGTAGTGTCCATGCCGTGCACCAGCGTGTTCGACGCCCAGGATGCCGGTTACAAGCAAGCGGTGTTGCCGCTGCAGGTCAGTGCGCGGATCGCCATCGAGGCTGCCCACGCCGATTACTGGTACAAGTACGTGGGCCTGGAAGGCCGCGTGATCGGCATGACCACCTACGGCGAATCGGCGCCTGCGCCGGCACTGTTCGAGGAATTCGGCTTCACCCTGGAAAACATCCTGGGTCAGGCGGAAGAGCTGCTGGAAGACTAAGTCCAGGCATGTAGTGCCTGTTCTGACGCTATCGCGGGCAAGCCTTGCTCCCACAGGATGTGCATACCCCTACTGGGAAAATGCCAGTTTGTGAGAGCAAGGCTTCCTCCCACAGGATGTGCATACCCCTACTGGGAAATGCCAGTTTGTGAGAGCAAGGCTTCCTCCCACAGGATGTGCATACCCCTACTGGGAAATGCCAGTTTGTGAGAGCAAGGCTTCCTCCCACAGGATGTGCATACCCTTACTGGGAAATGCCAGTTTGTGAGAGCAAGGCTTCCTCCCACAGGATGTGCATACCCCCACTGGGAAATGCCAGTTTGTGAGAGCAAGGCTTCCTCCCACAGGATGTGCATACCCCTACTGGGAAATGCCAGTTTGTGAGAGCAAGGCTTCCTCCCACAGGATGTGCATACCCCTACTGGGAAATGCCAGTTTGTGAGAGCAAGGCTTCCTCCCACAGGATGTGCATACCCCCACTGGGAAATGCCCGTTTGTGAGAGCAAGGCTTCCTCCCACAGGATGTGCATACCCCCACTGGGAAATGCCAGTTTGTGAGAGCAAGGCTTCCTCCCACAGGATGTGCATACCCCCACTGGGAAATGCCCGTTTGTGAGAGCAAGGCTTCCTCCCACAGGATGTGCATACCCCTACTGGGAAATGCCAGTTTGTGAGAGCAAGGCTTCCTCCCACAGGATGTGCATACCCCCACTGGGAAATGCCCGTTTGTGAGAGCAAGGCTTCCTCCCACAGGATGTGCATACCCCCACTGGGAAATGCCAGTTTGTGAGAGCAAGGCTTCCTCCCACAGGATGTGCATACCCCCACTGGGAAATGCCCGTTTGTGAGAGCAAGGCTTCCTCCCACAGGATGTGCATACCCCCACTGGGAAATGCCAGTTTGTGAGAGCAAGGCTTCCTCCCACAGGATGTGCATACCCCTACTGGGAAAATGCCAGCCTGTGGGAGCAAGGCTTGCCCGCGATGACTGCGGAACATTCGGCGCTGTACTCCATGGATTCACCCTGTTCAGAGAACCCCCATGCCCCAACCGCGTCCCTACAAAGTTGCACTCAACGGCTACGGCCGGATAGGTCGTTGCGTCCTGCGTGCGTTGTTCGAACGGGGGGCCAAGGCCGGTTTCGAGATTGTGGCGATCAATGACCTGGCCGACATGGCCAGTATCGAATACCTGACACGCTTCGACTCCACCCACGGCCGGTTTCCCGGCGAAGTGCGGGTCGAGGGCGATTGTCTGCATATTAATGGCGACTGCGTGAAGGTCTTGCGCAGCGCCACCCCCGAAGGCATCGATTGGGCGTCCCTGGATGTCGATCTGGTGCTCGAGTGCTCCGGCGCCTACCACACCCGCGAAGACGGCCAGCGTTTTCTCGCTGCCGGCGCGCCACGGGTGCTGTTCTCCCAGCCGATGGCCAGTGAAGCGGATGTCGACGCCACCATCGTCTACGGCGTGAACCAGGATTGCCTGACTGGCGAAGAGCTGCTGGTGTCCAACGCGTCCTGCACCACCAACTGCGGCGTGCCGCTGTTGCGCCTGCTGGACCAGGCCATTGGCCTGGAATACGTGTCGATCACCACCATCCACTCGGCGATGAACGACCAGCCGGTGATCGACGCCTACCACCATGAGGACTTGCGCCGCACCCGTTCGGCGTTCCAATCGGTGATTCCGGTGTCCACTGGTCTGGCGCGCGGCATCGAACGGCTGCTGCCGGAACTTGCGGGGCGAATTCAGGCCAAAGCCGTGCGGGTGCCGACGGTCAACGTGTCCTGCCTCGACATTACGATGCAGACCGTGAGCGATACCGACGCCACTGAAGTCAACCGGATCCTGCGCGAAGCCGCCACCAGCGGTCCGCTCAAAGGCCTTCTGGCCTACACCGAGTTGCCTCATGCCAGTTGTGATTTTAACCATGACCCACATTCGGCCATCGTCGATGCCAGCCAGACCCGTGTTTCCGGGCCGCGGCTTGTGAACATCCTGGCCTGGTTCGACAACGAATGGGGGTTTGCCAACCGAATGCTGGACGTTGCCGAGCATTACCTGCAAACCGCTTCTAAAAAACCTGCTTTCTAAACAGTTACCCAGGAATTGCGACCCATGACCGTGTTGAAGATGTCCGACCTCGATCTGCAAGGTAAGCGCGTACTGATCCGCGAAGACCTCAACGTCCCCGTCAAGGACGGTGTTGTCACCAGCGACGCGCGCATCCTGGCCTCGCTGCCGACCATCAAGCTGGCCCTGGAAAAAGGTGCGGCCGTGATGGTCTGCTCCCACCTGGGCCGTCCGACCGAAGGCGAGTTCTCGGCGGAAAACAGCCTCAAGCCTGTGGCCGATTACCTGAGCAAGGCCTTGGGCCGTGACGTGCCATTGGTCGCTGACTACCTGGGCGGCTTGGACGTGAAGGCCGGCGATGTCGTGCTGTTTGAAAACGTGCGCTTCAACAAGGGCGAGAAAAAGAACGCCGACGAACTGGCCCAGCAATACGCTGCCCTGTGCGACGTGTTCGTGATGGACGCGTTCGGCACCGCCCACCGCGCCGAGGGTTCGACCCACGGCGTGGCGAAGTTCGCCAAAGTCGCCGCCGCAGGCCCGTTGCTGGCTGCCGAGCTGGACGCGCTGGGCAAGGCCCTGGGCTCCCCGGCCCAGCCGATGGCTGCCATCGTTGCTGGCTCCAAGGTCTCCACCAAGCTGGACGTGCTCAATAGCCTGAGCCAGGTCTGCAACCAGTTGATCGTCGGTGGCGGCATCGCCAACACCTTCCTCGCTGCTGCCGGTCACCCGGTCGGCAAATCCCTGTACGAACCAGACTTGCTGGACACCGCCCGGGAAATCGCCGCCAAGGTCAGCGTACCGTTGCCGGTGGACGTGGTTGTGGCCAAGGAATTCGCAGAAAGCGCCACCGCCACCGTCAAGCTGATCGCTGACGTAGCCGAGGACGACATGATTCTCGATATCGGCCCGCAAACCGCAGCCAACTTCGCCGAACTGCTGAAATCTTCCAAGACCATCCTGTGGAACGGTCCGGTCGGTGTGTTCGAGTTCGACCAGTTCGGCAACGGCACCAAGGTGCTGGCCCAGGCCATCGCCGACAGCGCTGCGTTCTCCATCGCCGGTGGCGGTGACACCCTGGCGGCCATCGACAAATATGGCGTGGCCTCGCAGATCTCCTACATTTCTACTGGCGGCGGCGCATTCCTCGAGTTCGTCGAAGGCAAAGTGTTGCCAGCCGTGGAAGTCCTGGAAAGCCGGGCCAAGGCCTGAAGCTGCATTGACCAGGCAAAGGAGTGTTCTGATGGTCAAGACGATCCCGTTGCTGTTGGCGGCGACGATGCTGGTGGCCTGCTCAAGCAGCCCGCAGGCTCCGGCCCCGCAACCCGGCACGCCGGCGCCCGAAGACGGCTGTTACCAGGCCGACTGGCAGGCCGAGACCAACCCGGTGCTGAACAAGCGTTCCGGACCGGACGGCCTGGACAAATACGAGACGCAAACCCCGGTCAAGGAACATGGTTGTCCTTGACGGGTCTGACTCTTAACTCATGGCGGGCGGCGTGTGCCGTTCGTCGAGGAACACGGATGAAAGGCTTGATCGCCGTCGTGGCGTTGGCATTGCTGGGCGGTTGTGCGCAGTTGGACTTTTTGCACACGTCCGAACCTGTTGAAGGCTGGACGAGCTGGACCTGCGACAGCGAGGCCAAGGTGCTCTGGCGCTACACCGACACCGCCCACAAGGAAGTCGATGTACGCCTGGGCGGCGCCGATAAGGTTTATCGTCTCAAGCTTGAGCCGGGTGCTGAAGGTTCACTGTACAGCGATGACATGCTGGCGTTTCACGTCAAGGGTGAGGAAGGCCTGGTGTATTGGGTCGCCACCAATGACTTGATTGGGCGTGGCTGCAAGGCCGAGTGATCCACTGAGATCCAATGTGGGAGCGGGCTTGCTCGCGAATGCGGCGGCTCAGCTTGCATCTTTGTTGAATGTGAAACCGCATTCGCGAGCAAGCCCGCTCCCACAGGGGTCTCTATACGATTTGAGATTTTGCTGCACGGAACACGCAGACCGGGACCGACCCCTGATCCGCAATGACTTGAATAGCCGCCGCCGCTCCGGCAGGCTGGCACGATTAACGACCCTCGACCGGGAGAGAGACACAATGGCACTTATCAGCATGCGTCAGATGCTGGACCACGCAGCCGAGTTCGGCTACGGCGTTCCAGCCTTTAACGTCAACAACCTTGAGCAGATGCGCGCCATCATGGAAGCCGCTGACAAGACTGACTCTCCGGTGATCGTCCAGGCTTCGGCCGGTGCCCGCAAATACGCTGGCGCGCCGTTCCTGCGTCACCTGATCCTGGCTGCGATCGAAGAGTTCCCGCATATCCCGGTGTGCATGCACCAGGACCACGGCACCAGCCCGGACGTCTGCCAGCGCTCCATCCAGCTGGGCTTCAGCTCGGTGATGATGGACGGTTCCCTCGGCGAAGACGGCAAGACCCCGACCGACTACGAGTACAACGTACGCGTCACCCAGCAGACCGTCGCCATGGCCCACGCCTGCGGCGTATCGGTGGAAGGCGAACTGGGTTGCCTGGGTTCGTTGGAAACCGGCATGGCCGGTGAAGAAGACGGCATCGGCGCCGAAGGCGTGCTGGACCACAGCCAGATGCTGACCGATCCGGAAGAAGCGGCGGACTTCGTCAAGAAGACCCAGGTCGACGCCCTGGCCATCGCCATCGGCACCAGCCACGGCGCCTACAAGTTCACCAAGCCGCCAACTGGCGACGTGCTGGCGATCGACCGCATCAAGGAAATCCACAAGCGCATCCCGAACACCCACCTGGTGATGCACGGTTCTTCCTCGGTTCCACAGGAGTGGCTGGCGATCATCAACCAGTACGGTGGCGACATCAAGGAAACCTACGGCGTGCCGGTTGAGGAAATCGTCGAAGGCATCAAGTACGGTGTGCGCAAGGTCAACATCGATACCGATTTGCGCCTGGCTTCTACTGGTGCGATGCGTCGTTTGATGGCGACCAATCCGAGTGAGTTTGATCCGCGTAAGTTCTTCGGTGCGACCGTGACGGCGATGCGTGATGTGTGTATTGCGCGTTATGAGGCGTTTGGTACGGCGGGTAATGCTTCCAAGATCAAGCCGATCTCTCTGGAGGCTATGTATCAGCGGTATTTGAAAGGTGAGTTGAACGCTAAGGTTAATTGATGTTTTAGCGTTGTGAGAAAACCCGCAGTGATGCGGGTTTTTTTATGGGTGGGGTTTGTGTGTATATCCGTTTTTTGGGTGGCGGCGGCTTATGGTTCCGCTCTTACAGCGGGTCACTTTCGAAAAGCGCGAAAGTAACCAAAGCGCTTCTGCCCCACCACTCGGTGCCTCGCTTAGGCTCGGCATGCCCTCACTCCGGCATTGCTCCGTGGGCCCGCCGCGAAGGGCCATCCATGGCCCAGCGCGGCTATCCCGGCATCCATGCCGGGATGCCCACTGCGCAATGCCTGCGTTCGGCCATCGTGGTTAACGGGGCGCCCGAGATCAACGTCCACGCCGAGGCGGCCTTATAGCCGACCTGGCTCTTAATGGGGACCGCGTTTCCCCTGTGGGAGCAGGTGTGTGTGGGAGCAAAGCTTGCTCGCACAGGTCCTGCTCAAACAGAGCTGATGGGTGTACGACCGGGAGAGCCAGGTCGGCTGTCAGGCGCGCCTCGCGAGCAAGCTTTGCTCCCACAGGTCCTGCTCAAACAGAGCTGATGGGTGTACGACCGGGAGAGCCAGGTCGGCTACTAGGCCGCCTCGCGGTGGACGTTGATCTCGGCGCCCCGTTAACCACGCTGGCCGAACGCAGGCATTGTGGAGTGGGCAACCCGGCATGGATGCCGGGTTAGCCGCGCTGGGCCATGGATGGCCCTTCGCGGCGGGCCCACGGAGCAATGCCGGAGTGAGGGCATGCCGAGCCTAGGCGAGGCACCGAGTGGTGGGGCAGGAGCGCTTTGGTTACTTTCGCGCTTTTCGAAAGTGACTCGCCGTAAGGGCGAAACCATAAGTGGCCGTTACAAAAAAACGGATATACACACAGATCCTGATAGCGCTGTGTCAACCGACATCCCTATCACTGACCCAGCGCTATCGCGAGCAAGCTCGCTCCCACAGGGGATCATCTCCCACCGGGAGGGCTTTATTGGTCTTCGAGCCCGCGCTGTTCAATGACACCAAACACATCGGTGACATCCTGAACCAGGATCCGGGCGACGTTGGTGAGGGTATTGAAGTCGCTGGCGGCCGAATCGCGCAGGGTGGCGCAGGCCATGAGCGTCAGGTAGTCGAGGGTAGCGTGCAGGCGTTCGCTAGCGCAGGCGTGAAGCTCTGTTAGCGGGGCGGTTTTGTCGATGAACAGCACAGGTTGGGTGGTGGCGATTGGAGTGAGAGGGGTGAAGCGGCTAAGTGATTGAGTCGTCGTCATAAGGTTTGGGCTCTATTAATAAAAATTGATCGCCACCTTCTTGCTGCGAAACAAGTGGGTGGCAGTTGCGCGCGGGTTCGCAGACCGAGATAGAGACCAAACCCGGCAGACCCGAAGGTCTCCCACGCGCAACCGCCATAAAATGAACGCAGGCGAGTTTGCCTGAATTTTCATTTGACGGTGCAAGGTCTCTGTTCTGTCGGTGGGCTGCGAAACCCCTGCCCACTGACCAAAGCCAGCAGACAAGCCGAACTATAGAGGAGATTTTCGAGACCAAAATCGACCTGTAGGACGCACCGCCCCCCTGTGGCGAGGGAGCTTGCTCCCGCTCGGGGGCGCAGCCGCCGTAAAGTCGGCACATGCGGTGGGTCTGACGAAAAGAGGGGCTGCTTCGCAGCCCAACGGGGATAAATCCCCTCGCCACAAGAGGGGATTTCCTACGAGATTATCGGAAGTGAAATTTCAGGTGTTGTGATCGATATCCAGCACGCTGAACGTCACTTTTCCACCTTCGCTGGTGTAACCGCTGTTGTCCTGCACATACACCCCAGCCTTGAAATACAACGGCTTGTCGCGCCAGGCGGCACCGACGGTGGTGTACCAACTATGACCGGCAGCGGTAATGCCAAGATCGCCCGTACGATCAAGATGAATTCGGTAAGAGAAGGACCGATTGAGCTTCACCCCCGTAGCAACGGTAATCACCCTGCCTTCGCTGTCATCAGGCCGCATGCGGACCTTGGCGACGATGTTCCCGGTGGCGCTGTCTTCCTTGTATTGGTATTCCAGCTTGACCATGGGCTTGCTGCTGTCCTTGGCATGGATCTGTCCGATCACGATCTTGCCGCTGCTGGGCACCTGGTTGACAACGAGGCTTGCCCGTAACTGGTTGTCGGCGTCGGGATAGACCCAGTTGCGCAAGGTGCCGTCCTTGTAGGTCTCACGCAATTCGCTGCGCGGATAGATCGCGTTTTCAGTCTTGGTGCCGGTCACCGGTGACCAGAAATACACCGTGCTGCCTTCGGAGTTGAAATATTTGTCCTGGAACCCATCCACCAGCCGAGGGGTTTCGATGGTTTTCGGCGGACTGCCTTCGGGGATGCTCAGGTTCCAGGTTGCAAGATCGACCATGTTCGGATCCTTTCTGAGAAGAAGAAATGATTTACGCCACAGCCGGAGGCTCTAAGACGCGCTTTTGCTGAGGCCAGAAGGGTGCGCGGACGAGTATTTGGCGCGGTCGTCCGGCGGAGGGTTGGCGTCAACAGTCCGTCAGAGTTGCGTTTGCCGCTTTGGTGCCCGAGACAAACGACCATTGGTCGGCTAGCTCGATTTTTCTCGGAACCATTGGCTAATGGCTATTTGGTTCTTTCGTCGTACACGGGGCAAAAAAAAGGCACCCGGAAACGGATGCCTTCAAAGGTGCGACAGTGGTTAAAGAGTGGTGTGTTTGATTTCCAGCAGGCTGAACGTCACTTTCCCGCCTTCGGTGACGTAGCCGGTGTTGTCCTGCACATACACCCCCGCTTTGAAATAGAGCGGTTTGACTTTCCAGCTCGGATCAACGGTGGTCCGCCAGTTGTAGCCCGCCGCAGTAATGCCCAGCGCGCCCTTCGGGCTCAAGTGGATCATGTAGGAGAAGCTGCGGTTGAGGGTCACGCCCGTGGCGATGGTAATGACCTGGCCCGTCGCGTCATCAGGACGAATGCGCACCTTGGCGACGATATTTCCGGTGGAGCTGTAGGCTTTGTATTGGTATTCCAGTTTCACCATCGGACTGGTGCTGTCCTTGGTATGAATCTGGCCGATCACGATCTTGCCGGTGCTGGGCACCTGGTTGACGGTGACGGTCGCGCGCAGGGTGTTGTCCGCCGACGGGTAAAGCCAATTGCGCAAGGTGCCGTCGCTGTTGGTTTCGCGCAGTTCACTGCGTGGGTAAATAGCATTGGCCGTCGTGGCGCCTGTCACGGGGGCCCAGAAAAACACCGTGCCGGTTTCAGAGTTGAAGTACTGGTTCTTGAAGCCCTGAACCAATTGTGAGGTTTCAATGGTTGCCGGTGGGGCGCCCTCGGGGATGCTCAAATTCCAGGTTGCGAGATCGATCATGTCCAGGTCCTGCGTATCGAGATGTAAAGGTGGATGCCGTAGCGGGAGGCTTTAAACCGCCCTTTTGAAGCGTTTCGGAACGCTGGACAGGGGCTTTTTTTGTTGACCGTTCGGCGGATGTTTGACGTCAATTGTCCGTCGAGGGTGTCAGTGCAGTTTCTGTGCCTGAGGAGGGTGACCGTTAGTCGGCTATTTCGGGCTTTGTCTGGATGATGGCGCGTTGACACCTACTGCTTTTGATAATCCCGGTCTAGAGTGAGGGGACAGTATTTGTCCGCTTTGCTACGTAAAAACGGACGTGGCGCCCGATAAGAGAAGCAGCATGGAATGCGCGCAACCACCGCTCGGCGAAGACAGCTCTGTCCTTTTGATTGTTGATGATTACCCTGAAAACCTGCTCAGCATGCGTGCCTTGCTGCAGCGTCAGGATTGGCGAGTCATGACCGCGTCCTCGGGGGTCGAGGCGCTAAACCTGCTGCTCGAACACGACATCGACCTGGTTCTGCTGGATGTGCAGATGCCCGACATGGACGGTTTCGAAGTGGCGCGCCTGATGCGCGGCAGCCAGCGCACGCGGCTCACGCCGATCATTTTCCTGACGGCCAACGAGCAATCCCAGGATGCGGTCATCAAGGGCTACGCCAGTGGCGCCGTGGATTACCTGTTCAAGCCCTTCGATCCGCAGATCCTCAAGCCCAAGGTCCAGGCGTTGCTCGAGCACCAGCGCAATCGCCGGGCCTTGCAGCGCCTGAGCCAGGATCTCGAAGCGGCCAGGGCCTTCAATGCCTCGGTGCTGGACAACGCCGCCGAGGGCATCCTGGTGGTGGATGAGAATGGCTGTATCCGTTTCGCCAACCCCTCTACCTGCCGTTTGCTCAATGCCACCGCCGAGCAATTGCAGGGCATGCCGTTCCTGGATTTCCTGCAGAAACCGCACATCCCCGAGTGGCTCGATTCCGATATCCACAACGCCTATCGTCGCGGTGAAACCTGGCGATTGCATGACGCGGTCCTGCGCACGGCGCCCGGCCAGCAGGTGTCGGTGGCCTTGTCCTGCGCGCCGTTGCCGTCGGAGCAGAAGGCGATGGTGGTGACGCTCCAGGACATGTCCGTGGTTCGTCATTTGCACCAACAACTCGAATACCAGGCCGTCACGGACCCGCTGACCGGGTTGCTCAACCGCCGGGGGTTCTACCAGACCGCGGAAAACCTGTTGATGCGCAGCGAGCGACTGGAAAGCAACTGGGTGTTGCTGTACCTGGACCTCGATGGCTTCAAGCGGGTCAATGACTCGCTGGGGCATGATGCCGGGGATCGGGTGTTGCGCTGGGTGTCGGAACAGTTGAAGGCCTGCCTGCGCCCATTCGATATCCTGGCGCGGTTGGGCGGGGACGAGTTCACGGCGCTGCTGGACCTGGAATTTCCCGAGCAGGCGGCCAAGATCGCCGAGAAACTGATCGAGCGCGTCGCCATCTGCCAGCAGATCGAAGGCATGGACGTGGCCCTTGGGGCCAGCATCGGCATCGCGACGTACCCGGACTGCGGCGCCAATCTCGATGGGTTGCTGCGGGCGTCCGACATCGCCATGTACGAAGCCAAGCGTGCCGGCCGTCAGCAATACCGTTTTTACGATCATGAAATGAACGGTCGAGCCCGTTCACGGCTGATGCTGGAAGAGAGCGTGCGCTCGGCCATCGAGAACCGCGATTTCAATATGGTCTACCAGCCGCAGGTGAGCATCGTCGACGGGCGGATCCGCGGGTTCGAAGCGCTGTTGCGCTGGCAGCACCCCAGCGTCGGTGATGTTCCGCCGGGCCTGTTCCTGCCCTTGCTGGAGGAGGCGCGGTTGATCAGTCGCCTGGGCAGCTGGATTTATCATCGCAGCGCGGCTCAGCGCAAAGTCTGGGAGCGCTTGTTCGCTGACGATCTGGTGTTGGGGGTGAGCCTGAGCAGCACCCAGTTCGGCATGCCCAACCTGGTGACCGAGTTGCGCCAGGTCCTGGAGCGCCATGCCTTGAAGCCTCGGCAGCTGGAGGTCGAGGTGACCGAGGATGCGCTGATGCGCAATCCCGATGAAACCCAAAAGCAATTGCGCCTGCTGCGTCACCTCGGGGTGCGGGTTGCATTGGATGACTTCGGTTCGGGGCCCTGTTCGCTGACGCATCTGCGCGACCTTGAGCTCGATACCCTCAAGCTCGATCGGCATTTGATCGCCCGCCTGCCGGGGTCGCCCCGGGATGCCGCGTTGGCCGCCTCGGTGATCGACCTGTGTACGCAATTGGGCTTGCGGGTGATTGCCGAAGGGGTGGAAACCCGCGAGCAATATGAGTGGCTGCAGGCCCATGGCTGTGAGTACGTGCAGGGGTTCCTCGTGGCGCGGCCCTTGATGGCCGAAGACACCAATGCCTTCGCCACGCCGTTCGACTGGAGCGCGGTGCAGGCTTGAATTCGCTACACTGGCGGCCTCTTGTGACAGTGTTGCCCCTTGATGACCGCGCTCAAATACCTCCAGGCCTACCCCGCCGCCCTGCAAGCCCAAGTGCAGCAATTGATCGCCCAGGACCGACTGGGCGATTACCTGCAGCAGCGCTACCCGGGCCGGCATCCGATCCAGAGCGACAAGGCCCTGTACGGTTATGCGCTGGACCTCAAGCAGCAATACCTGCGTAACGCGCCCGCCATCGACAAGGTGCTGTTCGACAGTCGCCTGGACCTGACCCACCGCGCCCTCGGCCTGCACACCGCGGTGTCGCGGGTCCAGGGCGGCAAGCTCAAGGCCAAGAAGGAAATTCGCATCGCTGCGCTGTTCAAGGACGCGGCGCCCGAGTTCCTGAACATGATCGTGGTGCACGAACTGGCGCACTTCAAGGAGTCGGACCACAACAAGGCGTTCTACCAACTCTGCGAGCACATGCTGCCGGGGTATCACCAGTTGGAATTCGACCTGCGGGTGTACCTGACCTGGCGGGACCTGCAACCCCACAAGGAATGACCGAATGGATGTCAGCAAGACCAAGACCAGCTTCTACCGTCGCTTGTACGTGGCTTACCTGATCGACAGCGGTGCCGCCAGCAACGTCCCGGCGCTCACCGAAGCCACCGGCATGCCCCGGCGTACGGCCCAGGACACCATTGCCGCGCTGGCTGACCTGGATATCGTGTGTGAGTTCGAGCAAGAGGACGGCGCGCGCAATCATGCCGGGCGTTATCGGATTCGCGATTGGGGGGCGATCGATCGGGGGTGGATCGAGGGGAATTTGCCGCGGATCAAGGCGGTGCTGGAGTATCCGTAGGAGCTGCGTAGGAGCTGACGAGTGCAACGAGGCTGCGATCTTTTGATCTTGATCTTCCCCCAGACACTTGAATCTCAAACGAAAGATCAAGATCAAAAGATCGCAGCCTGCGGCAGCTCCTACGGCCGATGCATACCAATATGCGCAATCCCATCCTCCATATATTCCACCCCCACCACTTCAAACCCATACCGCCCGTAGTACCCCTGCAAATGCGCCTGGGCCGACAATGAGATCGACGTACCGGGCCAATGCTTCTCGGCCTGCTTGAGCGCCTGTTCCATCAAGGTGTGGCCCAGCCCCTGGCCGCGTGCGTGGGGCGCGATGACCACGCGCCCGATCACCACGTCACTGTTTTGCGAGTGCGGATCGAGCAGGCGCAGGTAGGCCACCAGGTGGTTGTCCTGCCAGGCCATCAAATGGCAGGTGTCGCCTTCAAGGTCCAGGCCGTCAACATCCGGGTAGGCGCAGTTCTGCTCGACAACGAACACGTCGGCACGCAATTTGAGGATGGCATACAGCTGTTCCTTGCTCAGGTCACTGTGATGTTTGCAGACCCACTCGATATCCATTTTTTTGAATTTCCTGAAGAACCTGATGCCGATATTAAGCGTGCTTGGCCCGGAAGTCTCTTTCTCGGTCGACTGGAAAATCTGCGATAAAGGCCAAAATGCCATCATTCCTCTGTCGCGGCGTTGTCGTCTTTGTGTAATCTTCGTGACAGCGCTGCGCAGCGGTTCCAATGAGCTAATGTTAGGACCGGGTGTCTGAGAATGCCTGTTGAGTGTCGGCTAAAAACAAACCGGGCTTTGAACCCGTCAAGGACGTTTGGCATGCCGCGATTGCATCGAGCTCTTGCATTGATCGGGTTGCTGTTATTGAGCTATGAGGCCTGCGCGCAAAAGCTGCGTCTGGTCGCCGATGGCTGGCCGCCCTTTACCGATTCCACCTTGATCAATGGTGGCCTGGCGACCGATATCGTCAGCACGGCCCTGGCGCGGGCCGGCTATGCCACGGACTTCGAACAAGTGCCCTGGGCCCGGGCGATGCTGGGCATCGGCGAGGGTCGCTATGACGTGCTGGTCAACGCCTGGTACAGCGAGGAGCGCACTCACATCGGCCAGTTCTCGGCTGAGTATTTGCTCAACCGTGTGCGTTTCATCAAGCGCAAGGACGAAGCGATCCAGTTTGACAGCCTGCAACAGCTGCGTGCCTATCCCATCGCCGTGGTTCGCGGCTATGCCTACTCCAAGGACTTCGACGAAGACCTGCTAATGCAGAAAGTCCCTGTGCATAACTTCGCGATGGCAGTGCGCATGCTGGCTGCCGATCGTGTGAAGTTGACCCTGGAAGACGAGTACGTCGCCCGCTATTACCTGGCCCGCGAATCGGCCAAGGTGCGCAACGCCGTGGAATTCATGCCCAAGGCATTGAGTGAAAACAGCCTGCACATCCTGGTCAGCTTGAAGAACCCGGAGCATGAGCGGATCGTGGCGGGGTTTGACCGGGAGATCGCGGCGATGAAGGCGGATGGGAGTTATGCGCGGTTGCTCAAGCAACATGGGATGTGAGCTTATTTAAAGGTTGAGTTGCCTGGACAGGCCTCTTCGCGAGCAAGCCCGCTCCCACATTTGGAATGCGTACTCCTGTGGGAGCGGGCTTGCTCGCGAAGGGGTCGGCCCATTCACCACAACCCTCAAGCCTCGCTGGTGTCCTTGACCAAATGCGCCGCCAAGGTCCGCAACGGACCGAGCTGGCGGCAGATCAAGCCCAATTGCGTCTGCACCAGCCGCTGTCCTTCGTCGATTTCATCGGGCATCTGCTCAAGCTCATTGGCCAGGGCCTCCTCCTCGTCGCTTTGAACCACTATCGGCGTTTTACTCGCCAGGCCCTGGGCGATTTCGTCGATGCTTGTCGCCAGCTTCACTCCCGCGCCATCGATCAGTTGCTCGCGCACCTGCGCCGGCAGTTCGGTGCCCCGGTGGGCACCCAGGCCTGACAGGTAGCTGAGCAGGGTGTGGGACAACACCAGGAAGCGGAAGCCCACATCGGCCTCCTTCCGGAAATGCCCCGGCTCCATCAGCATGTTCGCCAGCGTGGTGGACAACGCGGCATCGGCGTTGTGGGCGTTGCGTCGGGCCAGGCGATAGGCCAGGTCGTCGCTTTTGCCGGCGGCGTACTGCTGCATGATCTGGCGCAGGTAGATGCTGTTGCAGGTCAGCGTATTGGCCAGCACTTTGTTCAGCCGACGACCTTGCCAGTCAGGCAGGAACAGGAAGACCGCAAGCCCGGCAATCAGGCTCCCGAGCAAGGTATCGAGCAGCCGTGGCAACAGCAGCCCGTAGCCGTCGCCCACCTGGTTGAAGCAGAACAGCACCATGATGGTGATGCCCGCCGTCGCCAGGGTGTAGCGGGTGGTGCGGTTGGTAAAGAACACCACCCCGGCGGCAATGGCGAAGCTCGATTGCACCAGCGGGTTGGGAAACAGATCGAACAATGCCCAGGCCACCGTCAGGCCGATGGCGGTGCCGATGATCCGCTGGCCGAGCTTGCGCCGGGTGGCGCCGTAGTTGGGTTGGCACACGAACAGTGTGGTGAGGATGATCCAATAGCCCTGGGACGGGTGGATCAGATGCACCATGGCGTAGCCGACGCTCAGGGCCAGGGGCAAGCGCAGGGCATGCCGGAACAGCAGCGAGGTGGGCGTGAGCTGGGTGCGCAAGCGCAGCCAGACATCCTTGAGGTTGCGCGGCGAACGGTCGAGCAGGCTGCTGTCGGTGGCGTCGGCCAGGGCGTCGGGGTTGCTCGCGTCGCTGAGCAGGCGGTCCATGGTGGCAAGGTTCACCGACAGTGCCCGCAACGAACGCAGCAAGCCGCGCCAGGCCGGGTTGCTCTGGATGCGCAGGTGTTCGAGGGACGCGTGTAGGTCGTTGAGGGCTTCGGCAAAGGTGGCGTCGTAGACGAATGGCTGGCGCAGCTGGATTGACTCGGCCAGTGCCTGGCAGGCCTTGCCTTGCTGACGCAGCAGGCGCTGGCAGCGGAACAGCACGTCGCTGTGGAAGAAGGCCTCGGCCAGGGCGTTGTAGGGGTAGTGAGAAGAGCTGGCGCGTTCGTGGATGTCCTGGGCCAGGAAGTACAGCTTCAGGTACCGGCTGACTTTCGAGCCGGGGCGGCCATTGCCCACACGGTGCAGGATGATTTCCTTGGCGCTGTTGAGCGCAGCGACCACCCGGCCGTTTTGCTGGGCCAGTTCCAGGCGGCGGGCTTCGACGTCCAGTTGGTGGATCGGCTCCAGGAGCGACGATTTGAGTTTCAGGTAGCGCCCCAGTTCGCGAAACAGCCGCGCCAGGCTTTGTTGCACTGGTTGGTTGGAAAACAACGCCTGCCACAACACCGACAGCAAGCCGTACCACGCGGCACCGGCGACCAGCAGCAGGGGTTCATGCCAGAAATCGTTGACGGCGCCGCCGCGCTGGTCCACGCCGATCATGGTGTAGACCGACAGAATCAGCGTAGCCGAGGCGATGGCGCCATAGCGCTCACCCAGGGCGCCAAGCATGGTCAGGCCAAAGGCTGCCAGGGCCAGGGCGATGATGAACAGGATGGGGTAGGGGAACAGCAGCTCCACCGACAACGCCGCGACGGTGAAGCACACCAGGGTCACGGCCAGCGCGGTGAGGCGGCCCTGCCAACTGTCGTCGGTCTCGGCCAGGGCGCTGGCGATGATGCCCAGGAACAAGGGAATCAGCAGCGCCATTTCATCCAGGTACCAGCACAGCCCCATGCTGCCGGTCAGGGCGATGAAGACCCGCACGCTATAACTGAACTTATCCAACGCCCAAAGGCGACGCAAAGACTGACTAAACGAGTTCGCTGACATGAAGTGCACAGGCCTGACGGGCAATGACGCTAAATTGAGGCAGTAATGACGCCGACGCAATGGCGGCGATCACATCTGACCGCAAAAAGTGTTCCGGCATGCGAAGAGCACCTCCACCTCTGTGGCGAGGGGATTTATCCCCGCTGGGCTGCGCAGCAGCCCTAAAGCAGTGAACTCAATCTTACTGACACACTGAGTTGTCTGGCTTGGGGGCCGCTTCGCAGCCCAGCGGGGATAAATCCCCTCGCCACAAAAGCAGGCTCAACATAGGTGGGGTCAGACGTACTGCGCCGCCGCATACCCCGACGCCCACGCCCACTGGAAGTTGAACCCGCCCAGGTGCCCGGTGACGTCGAGCACTTCGCCGATGAAATACAGCCCGGGGCTTTTCAGCGATTCCATGGTCTTGGACGAGACTTCCCGGGTATCGACGCCGCCCAGGGTGACTTCAGCGGTGCGGTAGCCTTCGGTGCCGGCGGGGACGACGTTCCAGCTCGCCAGTTTCTCGGCGATGTCTGCCAGCTCCGCGTGGGTGTACTGCTTCATGGGTTTGGAGACGAACCAGGTGTCGGCCAGCAGGTTGGCCATTTTCTTGGTGAACAACTCGCCCAGCAACGTCTTGAGCTCGCTGTTGGGGCGTTCGGCCTGCTGTTGTTGCAGCCATTGCGGCACGTCGTGGTCGGGCAATAGGTTGATCTGCACCGTGTCCCCCGATTCCCAGAACGAGGAGATCTGCAGGATCGCCGGACCGCTCAGGCCGCGGTGGGTGAACAGGATGTTCTCGCGAAAGCTCTGGTCGTTGCAGCTCACCAGGCAATCCACCGAGGTGCCCGAGAGTTCGGTGCAGAGGGTCTTGAGCTGGTCGGTGATGGTGAACGGCACCAGGCCAGCGCGGGTCGGCAGCAGTTCATGGCCAAACTGTTTTGCCACCTGATAACCGAAGCCGGTTGCCCCCAGGGTCGGGATCGACAGCCCGCCCGTGGCGATCACCAGGGACTGGCAGGCGATGGCGCCGAGGGTGGTTTGCAGCAGGTAGCCGCCGTCGGCTTTTTCGATCTGCGTAATCGAGGTGTCCAGGTGCAGGCTGACGCCGGCCTGGTCGCATTCATCCAAGAGCAGGCCGAGGATGTCGCTGGATTTGTTATCGCAGAACAACTGGCCGAGCTTTTTCTCGTGATAGGGCACGCCGTGCTTGGCCACCAGGGCGATGAAATCCCACTGGGTGTAGCGGGCCAGGGCCGATTTGCAGAAGTGCGGGTTCTGCGAGAGAAAATTGCCTGGCTCGGTGTACATGTTGGTGAAATTGCAGCGCCCACCGCCCGACATGAGGATCTTCTTGCCGGCCTTGTTGGCGTGGTCCAGCAACATTACCTGCCGCCCGCGCGCGGCTGCAGTCAGCGCGCACATCAACCCCGCGGCGCCAGCGCCAATGATCACGACTTCGGTAGAGCGCAAAACGGTGTCCTCTCGGCTTTCCCACATAACTGAATGTGGGAGCGAGCTGTGTGGGAGCAAAGCTTGCTCGCGATCCAGGCGCTGCGGTCCTCAGGAGATCGCGGCGTTTTCATCGCGGGCAAGCCTTGCTCCCACACAGCTCGCTCCCACAGTTTGATCTCTGTTCGTCAGGCGATCGGTTACAGGATCCGCACCCGCAACGACCGGCCCTTGATCTTGCCATCGTTCAGGCGTTGCAGGGCCTGTTTGGCGATGCCGCGTTCCACGGCCACGTAGGCCTGGAAATCGAAGATCGCGATCTTGCCGACCTGGGCGCCGGGGATACCGGCCTCGCCGGTCAGGGCGCCGAGGATGTCGCCGGGGCGGACCTTGTCCTTGCGACCGGCACCGATGCACAGGGTGCTCATGGCCGGCAACAGCGGGCCGCCGCCTTGGGACTTGAGGTTGTCCAGTTGGTCCCAGCTCAGCGGCGACTTCTGCAGTTGCTCGATGGCCTGGGCGCGGTGGGCTTCGGACGGCGCCACCAGGCTGATGGCGATGCCTTTCTCACCGGCGCGGCCAGTGCGGCCGACGCGGTGGATGTGGATTTCCGAGTCCCGGGCCAGTTCGACGTTGATCACCATGTCCAGGGCATCGATGTCCAGGCCGCGGGCTGCCACGTCAGTGGCCACCAGCACCGAGGTGCTGCGGTTGGCGAACATGGCCAGTACCTGGTCGCGGTCGCGCTGTTCCAGGTCGCCGTGCAGGCCGACGGCCGAGATGCCCTTGGACGTCAGGTGGTCGACGGTTTCCTGGACCTGCTGCTTGGTGAAGCAGAACGCCACGCAGGAGGCCGGGCGGAAATGCGCCAGGACCTTGACCACTGCGTCCATGCGCTCCTCGGGGGAGATCTCGTAGAAGCGCTGCTCGATCTGCGCGTCGGAGTGGAACGCCTCGGCCTTCACTTGCTGCGGGTTACGCATGAACTTGGACGACAGCTGCTTGATGCCCACCGGGTAGGTGGCGGAGAACAGCAGCGTCTGGCGGCGTTCCGGGGTCTGCTGGATGATGTCTTCGATGGCGTCGTAGAAACCCATGTCGAGCATGCGGTCGGCTTCGTCGAGGATCAGCGTGTTGAGGCCGTCCAGAACCAGCGAGCCCTTGCGCAGGTGCTGCTGGATGCGTCCAGGGGTGCCGACGATGATGTGGGCGCCGTGTTCCAGGGAGGCGATCTGCGGGCCGAAGGACACGCCGCCGCACAGGGTCAGGACCTTGATGTTGTCTTCGGCGCGGGCCAGGCGACGGATTTCCTTGGCGACCTGGTCGGCCAGCTCACGGGTCGGGCACATCACCAGCGCCTGGCAGCCGAAGAAGCGTGGGTTGATCGGGTTCAGCAGGCCGATGCCGAAGGCGGCGGTCTTGCCGCTGCCGGTCTTGGCCTGGGCGATCAGGTCCATGCCCTTGAGGATCACCGGCAAGCTTTGCGCCTGGATCGGCGTCATCTGGGCATAACCGAGTGATTCGAGGTTAGCCAGCATGGCGGCGGACAGCGGCAAAGTATTAAAAGCGGTGGCAATGGTGGTCACGGGACTGGCCTGCAAAACAAAATGTCGCGCAGTGTAGCAGCCTCGTGCCACTTTCTTCGAAAGTTCTGGACGAGCTGTGAGGGCAGGGCCTGCCCGGGGGGGCTGGCAATTCCAGAAGCCTTGGGAACTCTGGAGCTCTGGAGCTGTGGGAGCAAAGCTTGCTCGCGATCCAGGCGATGCATTTTCCCCAGAAACACCGAGTCGCCTGGATCGCGGGCAAGCCTTGCTCCCACAAGTGTCTTGCTCACCACAGAGGCTACGGTCTAATGCTCGATATGCTCATCCGGCCGTTTCACCCGTCGCCCGTCTTCGCGTGACAACTGCGAGAAAATCGTCGCCGCCAGCATCGCCATGATCCCCACCGTCACGAACGTCAGTTGGAACGCCCCCAGTACTGTCTCCACCCCATCGTTACCCACCTGGGCGGTAAAGCCGCCGAGCAGGGCGCCGGCGCAGGCCACGCCGAGGCTCAGGGACAACTGCGCCACCACCGACAGCAGGCTGTTGCCGCTGCTGGCGCTGGCGTCGTCCAGGTCGATCAGGGTCACGGTGTTCATCGCGGTGAATTGCAGCGAGTTGATCGCGCCCAGCACCGCCAGTTGCGCCAGCAGCAGCCAGTACGGCGTCTGTTCGCTGACCAGGCCCATGCTTGCCAGCATCAGGCCCAGGGCCAGGGTGTTGCTGGTCAACACGGCGCGGTAGCCAAAGCGCTCGATCAGCGGCCGGGCCACGGACTTGGCGACCATGGCCGCCGCCGCCAGGGGCAGCATGCTCATCCCGGCCTGGGACGGTGAATAGCCCAGGGCGACTTGCAGCAGCAACGGCACCAGGAACGGCAGGGCGCCGCTGCCCAGGCGCGCGAACAGGTTGCCAAGAATGCCCACGGCGAAGGTTCGGGTCTTGAACAGTGACGGCGGGAACAGCGCGTTTTCGACATGCCCGGCCCGCAGCCAATAGGCCGCCAGGCAGGCCATGCCGCCGAACAGCAGCAACATCACGCGCAGGTGCGGCAGGTGCAGTTCACCCAGGCCTTCCATGGCGATGGTGATCAGCACCATCGCCGCGCCGAACAGCAGGAACCCCAACCCGTCGAACCGCGTGCGCTCGCTGCCCCGCAGGTCGGGGATGAACTTCCACACGGCATAACAGCCGATCACGCCCACCGGCAGGTTGATGATGAAGATCCAGTGCCAGGTCAGGTACTCGACCATCCAGCCACCCATGGTCGGCCCGATCAGCGGGCCGAGCAGGCCGGGAATGGTGATGAAGCCCATGATCCGCACCAGTTCCGAGCGCGGATACGCCCGCAGCACCACCAGCCTGCCCACCGGCAGCATCAGCGCACCGCCCAGTCCCTGGACGACCCGAGCGCCGATCAGCATGCTCAACGAACTGGACAAGGCGCACAGCAACGAGCCGAAGCTGAACAGCAGGATCGCCCCGAAGAAAATCTTCTTGGTGCCGAAGCGGTCGGCGATCCAGCCCGAGGCCGGGATCAGCAACGCCACGGTGAGCATGTAGGCAATGATCACGCCCTGCATGCGCAACGGGTTTTCCGCCAGGTCACTGGCCATGGCGGGCAGGGCGGTGTTGAGGATGGTTCCGTCCAGGGACTGCATGAAGAAGGCAATCGCCACCACCCACGGAAGCCAGCGGGCGGTGACGGCGTCGAGCGGTGCGCGGTTGGGCATGGGACCTCTTGTTTGTGTTCGGGTGTCTGTTGGCTTCATCGCGGGCAAGCCTTGCTCCCACATGTACGGCGCACATCCTGTGGGAGCAAGGCTTGCCCGCGATGCTTTTTTACAGCGTCAAGGTCAACCGCTTGACCAGCGCACCCGGCAACAACATCGAGGCCGTGGCCCGCTGGCTGTAGGTGCTGGCCGAGAGCAGCAGTTCCCGCTCTCGGGTCAGGGCTTCGAGTTGCGAGCCGAGCAGGCTGTAGACGCTGTCGTCGAAACGCATGGTGCTGACCGGCGCCACGATCTGGCCGTCCTCGACCCAGAACGTGGCGAAGCGGGTCATGCCGGTCAGGCGGGCGGCCGGTTGGTCCGAGTAGTTCAGGTACCAGAGGTTGCTGATGTACAGCCCGGTGCCAAGTTGCTCGAGGATGTATTTCTGCTCCAGTTGTCCGCCCTGCATGTCCAGCGCCGTGGGGTATTCGTAGCTGCTGGCGCCGTTGGCGGCGAGGCCGTATTCGGCGGCGCTGCGGGAGTTGACCAACTGCGCATTGGCCGTGCCTTTAGCGATCAGCGCCAGGTCATCGCGGGGATAACCTTCGTCGGAAAACGCCGGGCTCAAGGAGCCGCTGACCTGCTCGCTCAGCCACACGTTGGGGCTCAGGCTGGCTTCGTTGGCGTAGAACTTCTGCAACGGGCTCTGTTTGCTGGCAATCGCCCGGGCCGAGAACCCGCCCCAACTGAGCATGCCCATGATCTCTTCCAGGGCGGCCGGCGCCAGGTAGGCGCGGTATTCGCCGGGTGGCAATGTGCGCAGCGGGCGGCCGAGAAACGCCAGTTGCTCGCGAGCCTGCTCGAAGCGCCGGGCAAATCCTTCGCTGCTCCACGCATGCCCGGCGTAGCTGGCTTTTACCGCCTGGCCGTTTTCATGGAACAGGCTGAAATCGAAGTTGAAGCTGTTGGCCTGATGCCAGCCGAACGCTCCCGACGAACTGGCGAAACCCCGACTGATGGGCCCGGCCGCATAGAACCCCACCAGGTCCAGGCCCTCGGCGGCGCGGGTGATTTCAGCCACGGCCTGCTCGGTGTCCGGCAGCGGATGGTCCTGCACGTTATGGCTCTGCCAATGGTCGGGGTTGAGCAACAGATACGGATCGCGAGGCAGCAGCGGCAAGGTTTCGCGCAGCTGTTGCAGGCCCTCGGACAGGCGTAGCAGGTCGGTCTCGGTGTCGCCGGACAAGGTGATCTGCAAGTCGGCGTGGCGTCCGTCGTCGATCAATTTGAAACTGACATTGGCCTGCTGCACCTGCCCGGCCTGGCGCACCTTGGCGTGGTTGAAACGCACGAAAGCCGAGGACTCGGCGGCATAACCCAAGGTGAACTGTTCCTGCTCATGCAGCGCATCGCGCAGCCAGTCGACCAACACCTTGAATGCCTCGGCCTGATTATTGACGGTGCTCATATCAGGCATCCCCCCCAAACACATCAACGTTGCTGAACACACAGGCCGGCGACGCATGGCCGACGCGGATGACCTGGTTCGGTTCGCCCTTGCCACAGTTCGGCGTGCCCAGGACCCGGGAGGTACTGGCATCGCCCACGGCGCGCAGGCTCTTCCAGAATTGCGCGGAAATACCCCGGTAGTTGGGGTTCTTCACCACGCCCTTGAGCTCGCCGTTCTCGATCAACTGGCCCCACTCGCAGCCGAATTGGAATTTGTTGCGGGCGTCGTCAATGGACCAGGAGCGGTTGGTGCGCATCAGCACGCCGTGCTCGGTGCCTTGGATCAGCTGTTCCAGGGACTGGTCGCCAGGTTCGATGTTCAGGTTTGCCATGCGGTCGATGGGCGGGCGATTCCAGCCGCAGGCGCGGCTGTTGGCGACACCGTCCAGGCCCGCACGGAACTGTGACAGTGCGCCGCCCAGTGGACGCAGCAACAGGCCTTCACGAATCAGGAACTGCTTGCTGGCGGCGCTGCCGTCGTCGTCATGGCTGTAGCTCGCCAGTTCTTCGGGAATGTCCGGGTCGAAGGTCACGTTCAACAGGCTGGAGCCATATTGCAGGTGGCCGAAATCGCTGGCCTTGACGAAGCTGGTGCCGGCGTAATTGCGCTCGTCCCCGAGAATGCGGTCCAGTTCCAGCGGATGACCGATGGACTCGTGGATCTGCAGCATCATCTGGTCGGGCATCAGCAGCAGGTCGCGGGGGCCTTGTGGTGTGTTTGGCGCCAGCAGCAGTTGCAGGGCCTGGTCGGCGATTTTCCGCCCGGCACCGATCAAGCCGCTGCGGCTGATTACATCGAAGCCGCCTTGCTGGCCGAAATTTTCCCGGCCCAGGGTACGGGTCTGGCTGTCGTTGCCGTCGAAGGCGGTGACTTCCAGGGCCGGGTAGATGAAGCGTTGAGCCTGGCGCAGTTCAGCGCCGGCACTGTTGAGGTAGATCTGCTCGACCTGGGTCAGGCCGATGCTGGCTTGCCAGTTCACCAGGCGCTCGTCCTGGGGCACTGCGGCTGACTCGTCGCCGAGCAATTGGTAGCAATCGCTCAGTGGCGGGAAGGCCTGGTCGAAATTTGGCGAGAAGTAATCGGCGCGGTCGCTGGACACCGCTTGCTCGCGCAGGTCCAGCAGGGCATGGGGCTTGAGCCCGCGCGCATGTTGCTCGGCGCGTTCCAGTGCCGCTTGCAGGCCGGCCTGGGACAGGTCGTTGGTAGCGGCATACGCCTCGACCCCGTTGACCCGCACGGTGAGCATCGCCCCTTCATCACGGCCCAGGCTTGGCGGTTCGGCGACATTCTTGCGCACCGACAAGTGCTGGCCGGACTCGCGCACGTAACGCAGGGAAAAGAATTCGGCGCCCGTGCGCAAGGCCGCAAAACGCTGCTTGAGCTGGGGGTGGAAGTCGAACATGGAACCTCCTTGTCTGGAGTGGCGATGCTGCGAGGTGCGGCGTGTTGACGCGGTGGCTCTAGAGTAGGCCTGGGGTGGGGGAGGGATCAAGGCAGATGGGCGTTTGGGGTGTCAGGTTGGACGCAATCGCGAGCAAGCTCGCTCCCACAGTGGATCTTTGGTGGTCACAAAATCTGTGTTCACCACCAATCCCTGTGGGAGCGAGCTTGCTCGCGATGGCGGTGTGGCAGTCAGCGAAGATGTTGAATGGTCTGACCCCTTCGCGAGCAGGCTCGCTCCCACAAGGGATCTTAGTGGTCACAAAATGTGTGTCCGCTGCAGATCCAAATGTGGGAGCGAGCCTGCTCGCGAAGGTCGCGCCGCGGTCCTGAGTCTTACTGGGCGCCAGGCCCCACTTCGCGCAGTGGCTTATTGCGCACCGGCGCATCGCCGGCCACGAAGTACGGCGCGGTGCTGCGTGGCAGGGGGTTGCGGCCGCGGATCTTGTCGGCGATTTTCTCGGCGATCATGATCGTCGGCGCGTTCAGGTTGCCGGTGGTGATGATCGGCATGATCGAGGCATCCACCACGCGTAACCCTTGCATGCCGTGCACACGGCCTTCGCCGTCCACCACCGCCATGTCATCGGTGCCCATCTTGCACGAGCAGGACGGGTGGAACGCGGTTTCGGCATGTTCGCGGATGAACTGGTCCAACTGCTCGTCCGTCTGCACCTCGATGCCCGGGCTGATCTCGCGGCCACGGAACGGGTCGAGCGCCGGCTGCTGCATGATCTCGCGGGTCAGGCGGATGCCGTCGCGAAATTCCTGCCAGTCCTGCTCGGTCGCCATGTAGTTGAACAGGATGCTCGGGTACTGGCGTGGGTCCTTGGACTTGGCCTGGATCCGGCCACGGCTTGGCGAGCGCATGGAGCCCATGTGCGCCTGGAAACCGTGTTCCTTCACGCCGTTGCTGCCGTTGTAGTTAATCGCCACCGGCAGGAAGTGATACTGGATGTTCGGCCAATCGAATTCCGGACGGGTGCGGATGAAACCGCCGGCCTCGAACTGGTTGCTGGCGCCGATCCCGGTGCCGTTGAACAGCCACTCGGCACCGATGGCCGGCTGGTTGTACCAGAGCAGCGATGGGTACAGGGAAACCGGTTGGGTGCAGGCGTATTGCAGGTACAGCTCCAGGTGATCTTGCAGGTTTTCACCGACACCCGGCAGGTCGTGGACCACCGGGATGTCGAGGCTTTCCAGCAACTGGGCCGGGCCGACGCCGGAACGCTGGAGGATCTGCGGCGAGGCGATGGCGCCGGAGCACAGCAGCACTTCCTTGCGTGCCCGGGCCTCGACGCGCTCTTCAGCGGCGCCCACCAGGTAACGCACACCGACTGCACGTTTGCCTTCGAACAGGATCTTGTCGGTCAGGGCGTGGGTGACGATGGTCAGGGTCGAGCGCTTCTTGGCGACGTCCAGGTAACCGCGCGCGGTGCTGGCGCGACGGCCGTTGGGCGTGACGGTCCGGTCCATCGGGCCGAAACCTTCCTGCTGGTAGCCGTTGAGGTCTTCTGTACGCGGGTAACCGGCCTGTACGCCGGCTTCGACCATGGCGTGGAACAGCGGGTTGTTGCCGGCCTTGGGCGTGGTCACGCTGACCGGGCCGTCGCCGCCGTGGTAGTCGTTCGGGCCGATGTCGCGGGTTTCGGCTTTACGGAAATACGGCAGGCAATCGAGGTAGGTCCAGTCCTCCAGGCCCGGCAGCTTGGCCCAGTTGTCATAGTCCAGGGCGTTGCCGCGGATGTAGCACATGCCGTTGATCAGCGAAGAACCACCCAAGCCCTTGCCGCGACCGCATTCCATGCGGCGGCCATCCATGTGTGGCTCCGGGTCGGTCTCGTAGGCCCAGTTGTAGCGTCGGCCTTGCAGCGGGAACGCCAGGGCGGCGGGCATTTGCGTGCGGAAGTCCAGGCGATAGTCCGGGCCGCCGGCTTCGAGCAGCAGGACGGTGACGCCTTCGTCTTCGGTCAGGCGGGTGGCCAGGGTGTTACCGGCCGAACCGGCGCCGATGATGATGTAATCGAATTCTTGGGACATGAAATGCACCCTCTTTTGAATGGGTTCAGGTCAGACCTTGCGAGTGCTTCGCACTCGATCGCGAGCAGGCTCGCTCCCACATTGGAATGGGGGCTCCTGTGGGAGCGAGCCTGCTCGCGATGGCGGTCTCAGAGACGACACTGGATCAGAACACCGACGTGTAATCGCCCAACTCGACCTGTACCGATTTGATGCGGGTGAAGTTGTTCAGCGAGCTGATGCCGTTCTCCCGGCCCACGCCCGATTGCTTGTAGCCACCGACCGGCATTTCAGCCGCCGATTCGCCCCAGGCGTTGATCCAGCAGATGCCGGCTTCGAGCTGGTGGATCACGCGGTGGGCACGGTTCAGGTCGCGGGTGACGACGCCGGCGGCCAGGCCGAAGTCGGTGTCGTTGGCGCGGCGGATCACTTCTTCTTCGGTGTCGTAGGTGAGGATGCTCATCACCGGGCCGAAGATTTCTTCACGCACGATGGTCATCTCGTCGGTGCAATCGGTGAACACGGTCGGGGCGACGAACGCGCCCTTGGCCAATTCGCCGTCGGTCAGGCGACTGCCGCCGCACAGCAGGCGCGCGCCTTCGGCTTTGCCTTTCTCGATGTAGCCCAGCACGCTTTCCATGTGGGCGAAGCTCACCAGCGGACCGAAATTGGTGTTTTCGTCCTGAGGATTACCGATGCGGATGCGCGCCACGCGCTCGGCGATCTTGGCTTCGAAGGCCGCCTTGAGGTGGCTCGGCACGAACACGCGGGTGCCGTTGGTGCAGACCTGGCCGGAGCTGTAGAAGTTGGCCATCATCGCGGTGTCGGCGGCACGATCCAGATCGGCGTCGTCGAAGATGATCAGCGGCGACTTGCCGCCCAGTTCCATGGTCACGTCCTTGAGCGAAGAACTCGAGGCGCTGGCCATGACTTTCTTGCCGGTGTCGGTGCCGCCGGTGAAGGAGATTTTCTCGATGCGCGGGTGCTCGGTCAGCCAGGTGCCGACTTCACGGCCGCTGCCGGTCAGTACGTTGAACACACCCGCTGGAACGCCGGCCTCGGTGTAGATCTCGGCCAGTTTCAGGGTGGTCAGCGAGGTGACTTCGCTCGGCTTGAAGATCATCGCGTTACCGGCCGCCAGGGCCGGGGCGGATTTCCACAGGGCGATCTGGATCGGGTAGTTCCAGGCGCCGATACCGGCCACCACGCCCAGGGGCTCGCGACGGGTGTAGACGAATGAAGTGGTGCGCAGCGGAACCTGCTCGCCTTCGATGGCCGGCACCAGGCCGGCGTAGTATTCCAGCACGTCGGCGCCGGTGACGATGTCGACGTAGCGGGTTTCGGAGTAGGCCTTGCCGGTGTCCAGGGTTTCCAGGGCGGCCAGTTCATCGTTGCGCTCGCGCAGGATGTCCACGGCGCGACGCAGGATGCGCGAACGCTGCATGGCGGTCATGGCGGCCCAGACCTTCTGGCCCTTTTCGGCACTGACCACGGCGCGCTCGACGTCCTCGAACGTCGCACGCTGCACTTGGGCAAGGACTTCACCGTTGGCAGGGTTGATGGCTTCGAAAGTGGCGTCGCCGCTGGCATCGCTGTACGCGCCATCGATGTAGAGTTTTTGCAGTTCGAAACGGGCCATAAAGTCCTCGCAAGTACATAAGTGGTTGGCTGACCACCGGAGCGTGTCGTTTATAGCTGACTACGCGGTTCGGCGGCGGTTCAGGAGTCGAGCGGTTCTGTGTGCTCTGGTGCCCCTGCTTTGGCCAGTTGAAAATCCATGTATTCGTAAGCGATCTGGTGCGCCTGGGCGGTATCGAACGCGTCTCCCGACAGCGCTCCGCGCAGCCACAAACCGTCAATCAGCGCGGCCAGGCCCCGTGCTGCGCTGCGCGCCTGATCGACGGGCAACACGCGGCGGAACTGGCTACACAGGTTGGAATACAGACGGTGATCGTTGATCCGCTGCAACCTGTGCAAAGACGGGTGGTGCATGCTGGTGGCCCAGAAGGCCAGCCAGGTTTTCATTGCCGGGCCATTGACCTGGCTGGCGTCGAAGTTGCCTTCGATGATCACCTTGAGGTGAGCCCGGGGGCTTGTGTCCTCCAGCGCCTGGCGGCGCGCGGTGACGTTCTCGCTCAGGACAGTCATCAGGTACTGGGCCGTGGCCGCGATCAGGCCATTCTTGTCCTGAAAGTAGTGACTGATGATGCCGTTGGAGACACCGGCCAAACGGGCGATCAGCGCAATGCTGGCGTCCCCCATGCCGACCTGATCGACCGCTTGCAGCGTGGCTTCGATCAATTGTTGGCGGCGGATGGGTTGCATACCGACCTTGGGCATCTAGCACATCTCCTTAGGCCATCCGGCGCACGAATGTCGTCTGCCGGAACGAAAGCCAGTCTATTTTGTTTTGATTGAACGTTCAATCAACAAAAAATAAGTTCTATGACAAGTCGTCGCTATTTGCCGGGGCGAGGACTTTTGGGGATGTCTTTATAACACTCGTCGGTTGGCATGTAGGCCAAATGCGCTTGATAGCTGGAATACCGTTCAGAACCACTCAAACAAAAACGCCGCGTTCATCTCGCGGCGTTTTTGCTGGCGTGGGCTTAGCCCAGGTTCTTGCCCAGCAGTGCGTGGTACAGCTCGCTGTCGCCCAGGATCCCGACGACTTGCTGGTTATCGTGAAGCACCAGTTTGTTGCCGGTCTGGTAGCGAATCTGCAGCGCGTCGCGCATGCCGATGTTGGAGTCCACCAGGGTCGGACGCCGGCCCAGGTCTTCCACCGCTTGGCCCGGTACCCAGTTTTGCAGGTCCAGTGCCGCGCCGTTCTGCCGGGCGCCCTTGATGGTGTTGCCTTCGGCCAGGTCGAGCCAGGAGTCGCCGCCCGGGTCCAGACATACCGAACCGTTGATACGCTTGCAGTTGTCCAGGGTGCGCATCAGGCTGCGACCGCACAGGACGTTGAGCGGGTTGGTATGGGCGACGAAGGTGCGCACATATTCGTCCGCCGGGTTCAGCACGATTTGTTCCGGCTTGCTGTACTGGATGATCCGGCCGTCTTTCATGATCGCGATCCGGCTGCCCAGCTTCAGGGCCTCGTCAAGGTCGTGGCTGACGAACACGATGGTCTTGCTCAGTTTGCGTTGCAGCTCCAGCAACTCGTCTTGCAGGCCTTGGCGGATCAACGGGTCGAGGGCCGAGAAGGGTTCGTCCATCAGCAGGATGTCGGCGTCCATTGCCAGGGCGCGGGCCAGGCCGACCCGTTGCTGCATGCCGCCGGACAACTCGTCGGGCTTCTTGTTGCGCCATTGGGTCAGGCCCACCAGCTCAAGCTTCTCATCCACCAGCTTCTTGCGTTCTTTTTCCGGACGGCCCTGCATTTCCAGGCCGAAGCTGATGTTCTCGCGCACCGTCAGCCAGGGCATCAGGGCGAATTTCTGGAACACCATGGCGATGCGCTTGGTACGCATCATCTTCAGTTCGGCGGGGGTGCAGGAAGCGATATCGATCTGCCGGCCTTCATGCTCGACGAACAGCTTGCCACGGCTGACGGTGTTCAAGCCGTTGATGCAGCGCAGCAGGCTGGACTTGCCGGAGCCGGACAGGCCCATCAAGACACAGATTTCACCTCTCTCGATGTCCAGGGTGGCTTTTTCCACGCCGACGATTTGCCCGGTTTTCTTCAGGATTTCGTTGCGGGTCATGCCCTGGTCGAGCAGCTTGAGCGCTTCGCGTGGATCCCTGGTGAAGATCACGTCGACGTCTTCAAAACGAATTATGCTCATGCGTCACCCCCTACTTTGGCGTCGGGTTGTTTGCAGATTCGGTCGAGCATGATTGCCAGCAGGACGATCGCCAGGCCGGCTTCGAAGCCCAGGGCGATATCGGCGGTGTTCAGTGCGTTGACCACGGGTTTGCCCAGGCCATCGGCACCCACCAGCGCGGCGATCACCACCATCGACAACGACAGCATGATGCACTGGGTGATACCGGCCGCGATGCTCGGCATCGCATGGGGCAGTTCTATGCGCGACAGGAGCTGGCGACGGGAGCAGCCGAAGGCTTTGCCGGCGTCCATCAGTTCGTCCGGTACGTCGCGGATGCCCAGGTAGGTCAGGCGGATGGGCGCGGCAATCGCGAACACCACCGTGGAGATCAGGCCCGGGACCACACCCAGACCGAAAAGGGTCAGGGTAGGAATGAGGTAGACGAAGGTCGGTACGGTCTGCATCAGATCGAGCACCGGACGCATCATTGTGTAGAACATCGGCTTGTGCGCGGCAACAATGCCCAGCGGCACGCCGATCAATACGCAAACCAGGGTCGCGAACAGCACCTGGGCGAGGGTTTCCATGGTCTCCTGCCAGTAACCCAAATTAAGAATCAGCAGGAAGGACGCGATGACGAATACGGTCAGGCCCCATTTGCGCTGGATGAAGTGCGCCAATAGCGCAATGAGGCCGATCAGGGCCAGGGGGTTGAACCAGGTCAGCGCAAACGTCACGCCGTGAATCATCGTTTCCAGGAACAGCGCGATTGCGTCGAAGGTGTTGGCGCCGTTTTGCGTCAACCATTCGACAAAGCCCGCGATGTACTGGCCCAAGGGTATTTTCTGATCAATGAGCATGGTAGTGAACGTCCGCATGCAAGGGATAAACAGCCCGGGCGAGCGAACCCGCCCGGCATAACATGAACAGTTATTGCGCGAGCTTGGCTTTCACGGCTTCCAGGCCTGGTTTACCGTCAATGGTGGTCACGCCAGCCAGCCAGGTATCGAGTACCTGTGGGTTTTTCTTCAGCCAGGCCTTGGCGGCGGCCTCAGGCTTCATTTTGTCGTCGAGCACGTTGCCCATCAGTGTGCTTTCCATGTCGACGGTGAACTCCAGGTTTTTCAACAACTGGCCAACGTTGCTGCATTCCTGGCTGTAGCCCTTGCGGGTGTTGGTTGCCACGGTGGCGGCACCGAAGTCGGGACCGAAGAAGTCGTCGCCGCCGGTCAGGTACTGGATTTTGAAGCGGGTGTTCATCGGGTGTGGCGCCCAGCCGAGGAACACCACATCGGTGCCGCGCTTGGCGGCGCGGTCGACCTGCGAGAGCATGCCGGCTTCACTCGACTCGACGACTTTGAAACCCGCGTCCTTCAGGCCGAAGGCGTTCTTTTCGATCATGCTCTGGATCAGGCGGTTGCCGTCGTTGCCGGGCTCGATCCCGTAGATCTTGCCGTCCAGTTCTTTCTTGAATTTGGGGATGTCGGCGAAGTCGTGCAGGCCTTTGTCATACAAACCCTGGGGCACGGCTAGGGTGTACTTGGCGCCCTTGAGGTTGGTGCGCACGGTTTCCACGGTGCCGGCTTCGCGGTACGACTTGATGTCGTTTTCCATGGTCGGCATCCAGTTGCCGAGGAACACGTCCATGTTCTTGCCGTCGGCCAGGGACTTGTAGGTCACGGGCACGGAAATCATGGTGGTCTTGGTCTTGTAGCCGAGGGCGTCGAGCACCACGCTGGTGGTGGCGGTGGTCACGGTGATGTCGGTCCAACCGACATCGGAGAAGTTGACGGTGCTGCACTGTTCGGGTTCAGCAGCGTTGGCCAGCATCGGAAGACTCAGCATGGCGGCCAACAACAACGATGTGGAACCTTTCATGGGTGGACTCCTGGTGTTTTATCGGCGGTGTCCGGTCAGGACGCCGCGCTTATGGGATGTTGCGGTTGGTGGCGCGTGGGCACTCTCTGACACGCGGCCTTGCAAACGAGCCGTAACCGATCATGTACCAGTGCAAATCTGACGCCTACAGGGTGGGTCGTATCCAGTACAGGGAGGGTCGCATCCAGTGTTGGTGACGTCGTTTACAGATTTTTTCCGCCCCTGATGGGCCCCTGATACGCAGAAAAACGCCGCAAAACCGGGGGCAGGACGGGGCGGCGCTGCTGGGCATGATTGCGTCGGTGTCAGACGTCGCACGCCATGGCAAAAACCGGATGATGCGGCCATCCCGGCGTTGAGCGTAGCAGCTCCGTCACCGGACGCTCCTGCGCCCGGATGTGCCTGTTCTGGAGGTTTTCGGCAATGGCAATCAGCGTTTTCGACCTGTTCAAAATCGGTATTGGCCCGTCCAGTTCACACACCGTGGGCCCGATGCGGGCCGCCGCATTGTTCGTGCAAGGTTTGCGTGAGCGAGGACTTTTGGAACAAGTCGCGCGGGTGGAAGTTCAGCTCTACGGTTCGCTTTCGGCCACTGGCATCGGCCACGGCAGCGACAACGCCGTGATCATGGGCTTGATGGGCGAGTGGCCGGACGCAATCGACCCGTCGCAGATCGGCCCGCGCATCGAGCGGCTGCGCGAAACCCAGACCCTGCTGCTCGACGGTCGCCTGTCGGTGCCGTTCATCTGGTCCCGGGACATGCGCCTGATCGACGAGAACCTGCCGTTCCATCCCAATGCGATGACGCTGGTGGCCGAGGGCGCCGACGGCGAGCTGCACCGTGACACCTATTACTCGGTCGGCGGTGGTTTCGTTGTCGATCAGGCCCAGGCCACCAGCGGTGTAGTGGACCTGGACCGCACCGAACTGCCTTACGATTTTTCCAGCGCCGAAGAGTTGCTCCAGCTGTGCCGCAGCCACAACCTGCGGGTGGCCGAGTTGATGATGGCCAACGAAAAGGTCTGGCGTTCCGAAGAAGAGATCCGCAGCGGCCTGATGAAGCTCTGGCGGGCCATGCAGGATTGCGTCGAGCAGGGTCTCAAGCACGAAGGCATCCTGCCGGGCGGTTTGAATGTGCGTCGACGTGCGGCCAAGTTGCATCGCAGCCTGCAAGAGTTGAACAAACCCAATGTCATCGGCTCGACCCTCAGCGCCATGGAGTGGGTCAACCTGTTCGCCTTGGCGGTCAACGAGGAGAACGCTGCCGGCGGGCGCATGGTCACGGCGCCGACCAATGGCGCGGCGGGGATCATTCCGGCGGTGCTGCATTACTTCATGAAGTTCAGCGAAGCGGTCACCGACGCCAACGTCGTGGATTATTTCCTCGGTGCGGCGGCCGTCGGGATCCTGTGCAAAAAGAACGCATCGATTTCCGGCGCCGAAGTCGGTTGCCAGGGCGAGGTGGGATCGGCTTGCGCCATGGCGGCGGCCGGTCTGGCGGAAATCCTCGGGGCCACGCCGGAACAACTGTGCAACGCGGCGGAAATCGGCCTGGAACACAACCTCGGCCTGACCTGCGACCCGGTGGGCGGCCTGGTGCAGGTGCCGTGCATCGAGCGTAATGCGATCGCCGCGGTCAAGGCCATCAACGCCGCCCAAATGGCCTTGCGCGGGGATGGCCAGCATTTCATCTCCCTGGACCGGGTGATCCGCACCATGCGTGATACCGGTGCCGACATGCATGACAAATATAAGGAAACCTCGCGCGGCGGCTTGGCGGTCAGTGCGGTGGAGTGCTGAAACCTTGTTTGCACAACGCTCTGTGGCAAGAGGGTTTTCTGTGGGAGCAAGGCTTGCCCGCGATAGCGTCAGTAGATTCAACATGGATGTCGACTGGCATACCGCCATCGCGAGCAAGCTTTGCTCCCACAGATGATTCCCTTTATCCACAAGAGCGAAAACCGCTCACAAAATGAACACCAATCTGCAAACACGCCACCTTTTAGCGCGTCGCAAACAGACAAGACCCCTGTTGTCGAGCCAGCCGCTGAATCGGCCTCGACCGTCCGTCATCCGCACCTGTGGTGATACTCGTTGCGCAAGCGGCGCAGCCCAGTTCCCACAAGTGCTACCGAACTGCTCACGGCCCGCTATGACAGGTGCCTGCCGCCCTGGATGGCGCTTATAACCCGTACTCGACACACGCCTTATATAGACAGGCCGCGATGTCGTTTTCAGGATTTATTGAACGCGCATTCAATTTTAGGCATGGCAATTGCTCTATCCCGATAAAGCCCCGTCTCGGTACGAGAACGATGGCAATAACAAGAGCCTCCGCCTGAGGCCATCACCCGCTTTGTGTGAGGAGATACCGCGATGACGACGTCCAACTCCGGGGCCCAACCCCAGAACCGTGCGCCTCAATCCATCGGCTTTTTGCTGCTGGACAATTTCACGCTGATTTCCCTGGCGTCCGCGGTAGAACCGCTACGCATGGCCAACCAATTGTCCGGTCGCGAGCTGTATCGCTGGACCACCCTTACGGTCGATGGCGGCCAGGTCTGGGCCAGCGACGGTTTGCAAATCACTCCTGACGCCTCCATGCACAAGGCGCCGGCCCTGGATACTGTCATCGTCTGTGGCGGCATCGGCATCCAGCGTACCGTGACCCGCGAACACGTGTCTTGGCTGCAAGGCCAGGCCCGCCAATCCCGTCGCCTCGGCGCGGTCTGCACCGGCAGTTGGGCCCTGGCCTGCGCCGGCCTGCTGGACGGCTTCGATTGCAGCGTGCACTGGGAATGCCTGGCGGCAATGCAGGAAGCTTTTCCGCGGGTATCGATGAGCACCCGCTTGTTCACCCTCGACCGTAACCGCTTCACCAGCTCCGGCGGCACCGCGCCGCTGGACATGATGCTGCACCTGATCAGCCGCGATCATGGCCGTGAACTGTCGGCAGCGATCTCGGAAATGTTTGTCTACGAGCGTATCCGCAACGAACAGGATCACCAGCGTGTGCCGCTCAAGCACATGCTTGGCACCAACCAGCCGAAGCTGCAGGAAATCGTCGCGCTGATGGAGGCCAACCTCGAAGAACCGATCGACCTGGACGAACTGGCGGTATACGTCGCCGTGTCCCGGCGTCAGCTGGAGCGGTTGTTCCAGAAGTACCTGCACTGCTCGCCGTCGCGCTATTACCTTAAGCTGCGGCTGATTCGTGCGCGGCAGTTGCTCAAGCAGACGCCGATGTCGATCATCGAAGTGGCCTCGGTGTGCGGCTTCGTCTCCACCCCGCACTTCTCCAAGTGCTACCGCGAATACTTCGGCATTCCGCCGCGCGACGAACGCGTCGGTTCCAACACCACGCAACAGGTGGCGATGATGCCGCTGCCACAGGCGCTGGTGCTGTCGCCATTGTCCGGGCCGCTGTCGGCGTTGAGCCAGGCGCGTAATGAGTCGACGTTTGCGAGTGTGAGGCTCTGAGACCGTAGCGCCTTTATCGCGAGCAAGCTCGCTCCCACAGTTGGATTGGGGTACGGCTGGAGAGTAGGCCGGCGGTCAGGCCGCCTCGCGAGCAAGCTTTGCTCCCACAGATCTGATGGGTGTACGACCAGGAGAGCCAGGTCGGCGGTCAGGCCGCCTCGCGAGCAAGCTTTGCTCCCACAGGTCCTGCTCAAACAGATCTGATGGGTGTACGACGGGGAGAACCAGGTCGGCTACTAGGCCGCCTCGCGGTGGACGTTGATCTCGGCGCCCCGTTAACCACGCTGGCCGAACGCAGGCATTGTGGAGTGGGCATCCCGGCATGGATGCCGGGATAGCCGCGCTGGGCCATGGATGGCCCTTCGCGGCGGGCCCACGGAGCAATGCCTGCGTTCGGGCATGCCGAGCCTAGGCGAGGCACCGAGTGGTGGGGCATGAGCGTTTTGCTTACTTTTGCGCTTTTCAAAAGTGAGCCGCCGTCAGGGCGGAACCATTAGCCGCCGTTACCGCAGCAATGGATATGTACTCAATCAGGCCGCCATCGCGAGCAAGCTCGCTCCCACAGGTTTCGTGAACGACACAAATCCTGTGGGAACCATTGGTTTTGTCAGGCGCTATGGTTCTGCTGGTATTGCATCAACGCCGGCAACAGCTGCTTATCGATCGCCTGGCGCACGGCCGGCAGGATGGTGGCGCTGCTGGTGTACATCTCCTTGACCATCCGCCGCAAATCATTGGCACGGACGGTGTCCAGCCCCCGCACGGCGCACTCGCACGCCTGCTCGGCAGTGGAACCACTGGGTATTTGCAGGCCCAGGGCCTTGAGATGGCCCAGCAGGTCTTCCTGGTCGATCAAATCGGCGTACATCATGACGCTTTTCCTTGTTCAGGGATTGGGGTCGTGTCTCGATTCTGGTAGCCACCCGAAGCGGCGGCAAGGGCAAATGGTCGTAATGTCATGAATGACTATGGAGGCGTCGTTTTCGGCTAACTTGCACGGACCTGGACTGGGCACACTGGCCTCAAGCTGAATCACGATGGTTTGGTCACCCTCGCGCGACAGCTCCTCCAGTAACGCTCCTGCCCCGATCCTGTCACGGCTTGATCGGGGATTTTTTTGCCTCGGTGAATCTGGGATAGATGGGTTGCAGGACAGACCGCTATCGCGAGCAGGCTCGCTCCCACAGGTTTTGTGAGCGACACAGAACCACTGTGGGAGCGAGCCTGCTCGCGATGAACGATGACGCGGTTTACCTCTGCAACACCAGAATCCGCGACAGCAACTCATCCCGATCCACATAGCACCCCTGGAAATGCCGGGCCCCGGAAGCCGGGTCGAAGGCATTGCGGGCGTGGAGGGTGCGGCGGTTGTCGAAGCACCAGAGCTGGCCGGGTTCGAGGCGCTGTACCAGACGAAATTGTGGCTCGCGGGTCAGGGCGATGAAGCGGCGGTAGGCGCGATAAAGCCTGGGCATCTGCTCGACCGTGGTGTCGAACGGCCCACGCAGGAAGTTCGCCATGCGGATTTCCGAAACCTGCCCCAGGGTGTCCAGCGCGATGATCGGCGCCAGGCAGCGGTAGTCGCTGCGACGGTCCTTGTTGCGAAATTCCACTGGGATCCGGCACAGCGCGTCGAAGGCCTCGGGGTCTTCCTGGCGCAGGGTTTCGGCAATGGCAAAACCGTCGACAAAAATGCTCTCGCCACCGTCGGCGTCATTCACCAGGCAATGCAGGAATTGCAGCCCCGGCTGCAATTCCCGGGTCGGCAAATCACTGTGCAACGGCAGGTTGAAAGCGGTGTAGGCGTTGCTGTCGGCATCGGCCTTGGACTGCACGTTGAACAGCACACCGAAGTTGCTCTCGCGAATGAAGGAAATGCGCTGGGCAACCCGTTTCAGCGAACCGGGTTCGGTGGGCACGCCGCACACCTGGGTCAGGCCGATGTCGCGGACCGCCAGCAACCATTGCAACAACGTATCGTCATCGTCCATCAGCGCCGGGTAGTCGAACACTGGCAATTGCAGGTCGCGTCGCCACAGTTGGCGGCAGGGCTTGTTCGCCAGGCGCTCGGCGCGTGATTGGTCATCGTAGGCGTGGGCGCGCAGCCAGCCGGGGTCGAAACGGCTCTGGTGACCGTCCTGCCAGTCCACGCACAGGCAGCCTTCGTCGTCGAGGCGGGTCGCACTGGGAGTCATGTCTTCAGGGACGTCGACGATCTCCAGCACCTGTTCGCGGGTGACGCTGTAGACGCATTGGGCGCACGGGCAGTTGTCCCGCAGCCACGGGTGATGAAAGGGGCTGGTCCGGCCGTCGGCCCACGTCACTTGGATCCGGTCGACCAACGGTGTGGCGGCGGTCAATGGGGAGATCAGGGGATAACGGCGGAAGTCGGCAAAGGCGGCGGCGGTGTTCATGGCGATCTCCTGTTCGCGGCTTATCGGGGCAGAGGCAGAGCGATGATCCGGCCGATGTACAGCGGCGGCGGCAGGTCGGATTGTTCGTCGAGCAGGGCGCTGAGCCGGCCCAGGGTCTGTTCGCTGAAAGGCGCCGAGCGCGGGCCGGCCAGGTCGACGTGCAGTAGCATCTGTTCATTGCCGGCCAGCTCTTTATCACCGCCTACCAGCTGCAGGCTGTGGTAGAGGTGCAGGCGTTTGGCGTCGTGGCCGATGATCTGCGTGTGCACTTGCACGTCGGCCCCGAGTTTCACTTCGTGCAGATAATTGAGATGAAGTTCGAGGGTGAACAGCGAGTGGCCGCTGGCTTCGCGGTTCTGGCTGTCCAGGCCGAGCCGGTCCATCAGCGCGTCGGTGGCGTAGCTGAAGATCAGCAGGTAGAAGGCATCGCGCAGGTGGCCGTTGTAATCGACCCATTCGGGGAGGATGCGGGTTTGGTAGGTGGTGAGGGTGGGCATGATGATGATCCAACAGAAGAGTGGGATTCATGTGGGAGCGGGCTTGCTCGCGAAGGCGGTGTATCTACCGCACGATATTTGGCGGATGTACCGGCCTCTTCGCGAGCAAGCCCGCTCCCACAGGGGGTTATTCAGTGAAAGACATACCGTGCTTGGCCTTGGTGGTCTTCACCGCCTCCAGCACCGCCAGCAGACAATCATCACGATAGCGCTCCAGGGCCGAAATGCTGTGGCTGCCCAATTGCGCGCTCGTGCCGTCCACCACATCGTCGATCAGCTTCTCGGTCAGCTCTGGCGCCGGCAGGTAGGTCCATGGCAGTTGCAGCGCCGGGCCGAACTGGGCCATGAAGTGCCGCATCCCGGCATCGCCGCCGGCCAGGGTGTAGGTCAGGAACGTGCCCATGAACGACCAGCGCAAGCCAGCGCCAAAGCGGATCGCGTCGTCGATTTCCCCGGTGGTCGCCACCCCGTCGTTGACCAGGTGCAGGGCTTCGCGCCAGAGCGCTTCGAGCAGGCGGTCGGCGATGAAACCGGGCACTTCCTTGCGCACGTGCAGCGGCCGCATGCCCAGGGATTCGTACACCTGCATCGCCGCCTGCACGGCTTCGGGCGCGGTGTTTTTGCCGCCGACCACTTCCACCAGCGGCAACAGGTAGACCGGGTTGAACGGGTGCCCGACCACACAGCGTTCCGGATGGGTGGCGCCTTCGTAGAATTCGCTCGGCAGCAGCCCCGAGGTACTGGAGCCGATCAATGCGTTCGGCTTGGCGGCGGCGCTGATCTGGCCGTGCAATTCGAGTTTCAACGCCAGGCGCTCGGGGGCGCTTTCCTGAATGAAATCGGCGTCGCGCACGCATTCTTCGATGGTGGTGACAAAGCGCAGCCGATCCTGCGAAGCGCCAGGGGCCAGGCCTTGTTTCTCCAGGGCGCCCCAGGCATTGGCGACGCGCTTGCGCAACGCTGCTTCGGCACCCGGCGCCGGGTCCCAGGCGACGACGTCGAGGCCGTGGGCCAGGGCCCGGCTGACCCAGCCGCTGCCGATTACACCACTGCCCAGGGCGGCGAAGGTCTTGATGTCGGTGATAAAACTCATGGTGATTTCCTGAAAAAATAGTTCGGTGATCTCCTGTGGGAGCAAGGCTTGCCCGCGATGGCGGCAGTAGATTCAACGGGGATGTCGACTGACATACCGTTATCGCGGGCAAGCCTTGCTCCCACAGGTTGTGCCCCCCAATAGGGGAAGGTGGATGTCGGTTTAGCCGCGCTGGGTCAGGCCCATTTTCTTGCGACCTTCAGCCGGGGTGAGCACCCGCGCACCGAGGCGGCTGAGGATTTCGCCGGCCCGCTCCACCAGTTGGCCGTTGGTGGCAAGCACGCCTTTGTCCAGCCAGAGGTTGTCTTCCAGGCCGACCCGCACGTTGCCCCCCAGCAGCACCGCCTGGGCGGCCATCGGCATTTGCATGCGGCCGATGCCGAAGCCGGCCCACACCGCGTCCGCCGGCAGGTTGTCGACCATGGCTTTCATGGTGGTGGTGTCGGCCGGTGCGCCCCACGGGATGCCCAGGCAGAGTTGGAACAGCGGGTTGTCCAGCAGGCCTTCCTTGATCAGTTGCTTGGCGAACCAGAGGTGACCGGTGTCGAAGATCTCCAGCTCGGCCTTGACCCCCAGTTCGGTGATGCGCTTGGCGCCGGCCCGCAGTTGCGCCGGGGTAGAGACGTAAATGGTGTCGCCGTCGCCGAAGTTCAGGGTGCCGCAATCCAGCGTGCAGATTTCCGGCAACAGCGCTTCGACGTGGGCCAGGCGGGTCAGCGGACCGACCAGGTCGGTGTTGGGACCGAACTCCATCGGCCGTTCGCCCGCGCCGATCTCCAGGTCGCCGCCCATGCCGGCGGTGAGGTTGACGATGATGTCCACGTCCGCCTCACGGATGCGCTCCATCACTTCGCGGTACAGCGCCACGTCGCGGCTGAACTTGCCGGTCTGCGGGTCGCGGACGTGGCAATGGACCACCGTGGCCCCGGCCTTCGCCGCCTCGACGGCAGCGGCGGCGATCTGTTTCGGGGTGACCGGCACGTGGGGGCTCTTGGCGGTCGTGTCGCCAGCACCGGTGAGTGCGCAGGTGATGATGACGTCGTGGTTCATGGTGCGGCTTCCTTCAGGCGTGGTGAGTCACCGCGCAGCCGTTTGGCGCTGCGCAGATGGATAACGGTTGTTCAGTTATTGGTCAGTTTCAGGTTGTCGGCGGCGGGCTTGCCGTCGAAGGTGGTGACGCCTTCGAGCCAGCGCTGCTTGTCTTGCGGATGATCCTTGAGCCATTGCCGGGCCGATTCGAGCGGGTCCTTGTGATCGAGCAACGGCTGCATCATCCGGCTCTCGTCTTCGGCGGTGAAGGTCAGGTTGCTCAGCAAGCGACCGACGTTCGGGCATTGTTGGGCGTAGTCCGGCGCGGTGACGGTCCACACGGTGGCCATGCCTTCGTTCGGGCCGAGGGCGTCGTCGCTGCCGGTGAGGTAGGTCATTTGCACGTTGACGTTCATCGGGTGCGGCGCCCAGCCGAAGAACACCACGGCTTCCTTGCGCCGCACGGCGCGGTCCACGGCGGCGAGCATGCCGGCTTCGCTGGACTCCACCAGTTGGAATTTGCCCAGGCCGAACTGGTTCTTGGCGATCATCGCCTTGATCTGGGTGTTGGCGCCGGAGCCAGGCTCAATGCCGTAGATCTTGCCGCCCAGTTCTTTTTCGAATTTGGCGATGTCGGCGAAGGTCTTCAGGCCCTTGTCGGCCAGGTACGCCGGCACGGCCAGGGTGGCGCGGGCGTCCTTGAGGCTGGGCTGCTCCAGCACCTTGATTTGCTTGGCCTCGACGAACGGAGTGATGGTCTGGGTCATCAACGGGTTCCAGTAGCCCAGGAACAGGTCCAGGCGCTGGTCGCGGATGCCGGCGAAGATGATTTGCTGGGAGGCGCTGGTTTGCTTGGTCTTGTAGCCGAGGCCGTCGAGCATCACTTGGGTCAGGGCGCTGGTGGCGATGACGTCGGTCCAGTTGACCACGCCCAGGCGCACGTTCTGGCATGCGGCGGGCTCGGCAGCCATGACGGCGCCATTGAGGAAGGTGGTGCCGCAAAGTGCAAGTACACAGGAGCTGATCAGTCGTTTCATGTCGGGTTCCTCGGCAGCTTATTGTTATGGGTTCCGGCATCTGCGCACCGGTGATGCCAAGTTACGCAGCCCAACGCCTGGCAAAGCGCACAGCGGCGACGTGCTCTTGCACTGCAGCGACTCTTGAACGGGCGTTGCAACTGGCGTATCAAGGTCCGCACGCTACCCGCCAACCGAGTGCGCTCCATGTCCCAGGATTTCTACTTCTTGTTGATGCCGGGTTTTTCGGCCATCGGTTTCATTTCGGCCATCGAGCCCTTGCGGGTCGCCAATCGTTTTCGTGGCGAGCTGTACCGCTGGCATGTGCTGAGTGTCGATGGCGGGCCGGTGCTGGCGAGCAATGGCATGTCGGTCAACGCCGATGCCGCACTGGAACCGCTGAAGAAGGGCGCGACCCTCTGGGTGGTGGCCGGGTTCGAACCGCTGAAATTCGCCACCCCGGCACTGGAGCGCTGGCTGCATCGGCTGGACAACGAAGGCGTGACCCTGGGGGGCATCGACACCGGCAGTGTGGTGTTGGCCGAGGCGGGACTGTTGGAAGGGCACCGCGTGACCTTGCATTGGGAAGCGATCGAGGCGTTCAAGGAGTCTTATCCGCAACTCAGCGTGACCCAGGAACTGTTCGAAATCGACCGTCGCCGCATCACCTGTGCGGGCGGCACTGCGTCCATCGACCTGATGCTGGACCTGATCGGCCAGGCCCACGGTTCGGAACTGGCGATCCAGGTCAGCGAGCAGTTCGTGCTCGGCCGCATCCGCCCGCGCAAAGACCACCAGCGCATGGAAATCGCCAACCGCTACGGCATTCGCAACAAGAAGCTGGTGCACGTCATCGGCGAGATGGAAACCCATAGCGAACCGCCACTGAGCACCTTGGCGCTGGCCGAGTCGATCAACGTCACCCGTCGCCAGCTCGAACGGCTGTTCCGCCTGCACCTGAACGACACCCCGAGCAACTTCTACCTGCGCCTGCGCCTGGAAAAGGCCCGGCAATTGCTGCGCCAGACCGACATGAGTGTGCTGGAAGTAAGCATCGCCTGCGGCTTTGAGTCACCGTCGTACTTCACCCGCAGCTATCGGGCACGGTTCGAGCGCTGCCCGCGGGAGGATCGGCGACGGCAGGGGGATGGGCGGGAGTTGGTTTGACAGGCTTTTATACTCAATTATACTCGCGACTATAAATTATACCTGTCGCCATAATTGAGTATAAAACCATGTCCAAGCACCCCGGTTTTGTCTTCCGGCGCCCCGATCTGGCCCGCAATATTGTCGATGGGCTGGCCGGCGCCGGGATCCAGGATTACACCTCAGGCCTGTTCCTGGCCGCGCCAAGGCGTACCGGAAAAAGTACATTCCTGCGCGAAGACTTGATTCCCGAATGCGAGACGCGAGGTTGGCTCGCGGTCTACGTCGACCTTTGGGCCAACAAGGAGAAGGACCCTGCCGACCTGATCGCCTCGGCCATCGCCGGGGCACTGGTGCCTTATGAAAAGGGCATCCGCAAGCTCGCCAAATCCATGGGCATCGACAAACTCAGCTTCTTGCGCACGCTGTCCTGGGATTTCAGCCAGCCGCAACTGCCCGAAGGGGCGACGCTGACCCAGGCGTTGGAGCTGTTGCACCGTGCCGCGGGTAAAACCGTGGTGCTGGTGATCGACGAAGCCCAGCATGCCTTGACCACCGAGGCCGGGGTCAACGCGATGTTCGGCCTCAAGGCCGCCCGTGACCAGCTCAACCAGGGGCGTGAGGGCGATACCAGCGGCCTGCGGCTGGTGTTCACCGGCTCCAATCGCGACAAGCTCGCCCACTTGGTACTCAGCCGCAACCAACCGTTCTACGGGTCCAGCATCACGCCGTTCCCTTTGCTGGGCAAAGCCTTCACCCAGGCCTACACCGCCCATTTGAACGCACACTTGGCTCAAACCAACCAGTTCAACGCCGATGACCTCGACCAGGCGTTTGAGTTGGTGGGGCGCCGTCCCGAGATGTTGCGCAGCGTCATCGGCGAAATTGCCCTGGAGCTGGGTGAGGCGAGCCAGTTGGGTGACTTGCTGCGCAACAGCGCTGAAATGCTGCGCGCCGGCGTCTGGACCGAGTTCGAGAGCGCCTGGAACGCCCTGACGGTGCCGCAACGCGCGGTGCTGCAGGTCATGGCCGAGCGTTCGCAAAATAACGAACCCTTCGCGCCCTTCACCGATTCAACGCTGGAGGCGGTGGGCAAGGCGCTGAGGACTATGGGAAGCGAAGTCGTGCCCGGTACCCAGACCATCCAATCCTGCATCGACGCGCTGCGTGAAAAGGAATTGGTGTGGAAGTCCAACCGCGGTGGTTATGCGCTGGAGGACAAGGCGTTTGCGGAGTGGTTGAAGGGGTATCGTAAGCGACAGAGTCGGTCCTGACCCGATTAGCGGTCGAGCATAGTGACCTGTGTGGAGAGGGGATTTTGTGGGAGCAAAGCTTGCTCGCGAAACAGTCGACTCGGTTTCTGAAGGACCGCATCGCCTCCATCGCGAGCAAGCTTTGCTCCCACAAAAAACTCTACACAGGTGCCCGTTCGGCTGGGAAAGGTCTATTTCTTCACCAACGCCGAACACGCCGCCTTGTACGCCTCATGCTGATACTTGTTCAGCGTCGCCGGCAGGGCGAAGTCATGTTTCTTGCTCTGCGCATTGATGGTCTGCGGCGACAGCAGCGTCACCTCACAACCGTCCAGCAACTGGAAGACCCCTTCGATCTTGAACGTGGTCGGGCCACCGGCGAACTCGCCTTTCTTGCTGCGCTTCTTGATGGCGATGCGTTCGATACCGTTGTCCGTCACGAACGCCCGCACCTGGGCAGCGAAAGCCTTGACGTTGGCGGCTTCGTCATCGTCGTCCAGGGCGATTTTCTTGGTGTTCAGCGCAACGTGACTCAACGCCTGTTGATCCAGCGAGGCAACGGCGATGATCGCTTCGCTGCCTTTGATTTCGATGCCGCACGTTTTCATGTGAATCCTTTTGCTGGAGGGTGGCGTGCAGCTTACAGCTCCAACTGGTCAGCATGGATACCAAAGGCCGCTGCAATTTTTTCGCGGGTGGCTCGGCGAGGCTTGGCGACCGACTCTTGCTGGGCAAACGCCGGTTGAGAAATACCCAGGCGCCTGGCGACTTCATCTTGAGTCAGGTTCAGGCGTTCGCGCCAGGCGCGGATGGGTGTGGCGCCGTCGACGATACGGCTGACGACTTCATGGGGAATCAAGTTGTTATTCATAGAAGAGTTACTCCTGCCCAATCGACTCCAAAAACTCCGACCGATCATCGCTCACCTGGGCCATGCAGTCGTTTTCGGCGATTTTGTAGGCGTCGCTGCCGGGTTTGGCCGGGAAGGCGGCGATGGCGCAGTCGGCGTCGCGCTGCCTTTGCCACAGTTGCTGGGCGGCCTTGATCTTGGCGGTGATGTCGTTGAGCTGGGCCTTGTCGCTGGCGTAGCGGGTTTGCAGGCGCTCGTTGAGGCTTTGCAGGTTTTCGCCCAGCAATTGTTCGGCGGCGGTTTTGCCGTAGGCCGAGCAGGCCAGGGTCTGGACGTCGTTTTCAACTTCGTCGCAGGGATTGGGTTCGGTGTCTTCGGTCGCATGCGCGACGGTGCTGATCAGTGCCAAAGCCAGGAAGAGTGATTTCATTGCGTTGCCGCTCAAGTCCAGTGAAAACCAGTGATGCGGCGGATTCTGGCGCAAGCGTCGGGTAAAGAACAGACGGGTAGGGTGGGCCTGGTGTACCCCTTTGTCGTGGATTGACGCTTTCGGCAATTCCCCTGTCGTTTTTGCACCGGGTCGTCGCGGCCCTCAGGCATATGCTGGCCCCAAAGCGCCGGCACACGATTCGGCGCATGAATCGCTGATAAAAGGGGACTGCCTGATGAGCCCAGCCGAATTGCACGCCGACAGCATCGTTATCGACGGGCTGATCATTGCCAAGTGGAACCGCGACCTGTTCGAAGACATGCGCAAGGGCGGCCTGACCGCAGCCAACTGCACCGTGTCGGTGTGGGAAGGCTTCCAGGCCACCATCAACAACATCGCCGCCAGCCAGAAACTGATCCGCGAGAACAGCGACCTGGTGATCCCGGTGAAAACCACCGCCGACATCCGTCGCGCCAAGGAGCAGGGCAAGACCGGCATCATCTTCGGTTTCCAGAACGCCCATGCCTTCGAAGACCAGCTCGGCTACGTCGAGATCTTCAAGCAGCTGGGCGTGGGTGTGGTGCAGATGTGCTACAACACCCAGAATCTGGTCGGCACCGGTTGCTACGAGCGTGACGGCGGCCTGTCGGGCTTCGGTCGCGAAATCGTCGCCGAGATGAACCGGGTCGGCATCATGTGCGACCTGTCCCACGTCGGTTCCAAGACCTCCGAAGAGGTCATCCTCGAATCGAAGAAGCCAGTGTGCTATTCCCACTGCCTGCCGTCCGGCCTGAAAGAACACCCGCGCAACAAGTCCGATGAAGAGCTGAAGTTCATCGCCGACCACGGCGGTTTCGTCGGCGTGACCATGTTCGCGCCGTTCCTGGCCAAGGGCATCGATTCGACCATCGACGACTACGCCGAAGCCATCGAATACACCATGAACATCGTCGGTGAAGACGCCATCGGCATCGGCACCGACTTCACCCAGGGCCACGGCCAGGACTTCTTCGAAATGCTGACCCACGACAAGGGCTACGCCCGTCGTCTGACCAGCTTCGGCAAGATCATCAACCCCCTGGGCATCCGCACCGTGGGCGAGTTCCCGAACCTCACCGAGACGCTGCTCAAGCGCGGCCATCCTGAGCGGGTAGTGCGCAAGATCATGGGCGAGAACTGGGTGAACGTCCTCAAGGACGTCTGGGGCGAGTAAACCCCGCTGCATCACTGAATCCTTACCTGCGGCCACTCGCGCCGCAGGCACATCACGAATTTCCGGAGTCAAGTTTTCATGGCCAAGATCGCCCCGCAACTGCCTATCGAAGTCGACAGCGAAACCGGTGTCTGGACCTCCGACGCCCTGCCGATGCTGTACGTGCCACGGCACTTTTTCGTCAACAACCACATGGGCATCGAAGAAGTGCTGGGCGCCGACGCCTACGCGGAGATTCTCTACAAGGCCGGCTACAAATCCGCCTGGCACTGGTGTGAAAAAGAAGCCGAATGCCATGGCCTGGAAGGCGTCGCGGTGTTCGAGCATTACATGAAGCGTTTGTCGCAGCGTGGTTGGGGCCTGTTCAAGATCCAGGACATCGACCTGGACAAAGGCACCGCCAGCGTCAAGCTCGAACACTCGGCGTTCGTCTATGTGTACGGCAAGGTCGGGCGCAAGGTCGACTACATGTTCACTGGCTGGTTCGCCGGCGCCATGGACCAGATCCTCGCCGCTCGCGGCAGCCAGATCCGCACCGTGGCCGAGCAGGTCTACGGCGGTTCCGAAGAAGGCCACGACGACGGCCTGTTCATCGTCAAGCCGTTGTAAGTCGAGGATCGCGCCATGGCTTTTGAAGCAATGTTCCAGCCGATCCAGATCGGCAAGCTGACCATCCGCAACCGCGTGCTCAGCACCGCGCACGCCGAGGTCTACGCCACCGACGGCGGCATGACCACCGACCGGTACGTGAAGTATTACGAAGAGAAGGCCAAGGGCGGCATCGGCCTGGCGATCTGCGGTGGCTCGTCCGTGGTCGCCATCGACAGCCCGCAGGAGTGGTGGAGTTCGGTGAACCTGTCCACCGACCGCATCATTCCGCACTTCCAGAACCTGGCCGACGCCATGCACAAGCATGGCGCCAAGATCATGATCCAGATTACCCACATGGGCCGTCGCTCGCGTTGGGACGGTTTCAACTGGCCGACCCTGATGTCGCCGTCCGGCGTACGTGAGCCGGTGCACCGCGCCACCTGCAAGACCATCGAGCCGGAAGAGATCTGGCGGGTGATCGGCAACTACGCCAGCGCCGCTAAACGCGCCAAGGCCGGTGGCCTGGACGGCGTCGAACTGTCCGCCGTGCACCAGCACATGATCGACCAGTTCTGGAGCCCGCGAGTCAACAAGCGTACCGACGAATGGGGCGGCACCTTCGAAGGCCGCATGAAGTTCGGCCTGGAAGTGTTGAAAGCCGTGCGCGCCGAAGTGGGCGACGATTTCTGCGTGGGCATGCGCCTGTGCGGTGACGAATTCCACCCGGACGGCTTGTCCCACGAGGACATGAAGCAGATCGCCAAGTACTATGATGACACCGGCATGCTGGATTTCATCGGCGTGGTGGGCTCGGGTTGCGACACCCACAACACCCTGGCCAACGTCATCCCGAACATGAGTTATCCACCGGAGCCGTTCCTGCACCTGGCCGCCGGTATCAAGGAAGTGGTCAAGGTTCCGGTGTTGCACGCGCAAAACATCAAGGACCCGAACCAGGCTACGCGGATTCTGGAGGGCGGTTACGTCGACATGGTCGGCATGACCCGCGCCCACATCGCTGACCCGCACCTGATCGCCAAGATCAAGATGGGCCAGATCGACCAGATCAAGCAGTGCGTCGGCGCCAACTACTGCATCGACCGTCAGTACCAAGGCCTGGACGTGCTGTGCATCCAGAACGCCGCGACGTCCCGTGAATACATGGGCGTGCCGCACATCATCGAGAAGTCCACCGGGCCGAAACGCAAGGTGGTCGTCGTGGGTGCCGGCCCGGCCGGGATGGAAGCGGCGCGTGTGGCCGCCGAACGTGGGCACGACGTGACCCTGTTCGAGAAGAAAGAATTCATCGGCGGGCAGATCACCACCGCCTCGAAAGCCCCGCAACGGGACCAGATCGCCGGTATCACCCGCTGGTTCCAACTGGAGCTGGCGCGGTTGAAAGTCGACCTGCGCCTGGGCGTGGCGGCTGATGCGGCGACCATCATGGACCTGCGTCCGGACGTCGTCGTGCTGGCCGTCGGCGGCCATCCGTTCCTGGAGCAGAACGAACACTGGGGCGCTGCCGAAGGGCTGGTGGTCAGCAGCTGGGACGTGCTCGACGGCAAGGTTGCACCGGGCAAGAACGTATTGGTCTACGACACCATTTGCGAGTTCACCGGCATGTCGGTGGCCGACTTCCTCGCTGACAAGGGCAGCCAGGTCGAGATCGTCACCGACGACATCAAGCCGGGCGTGGCCATTGGCGGGACGTCGTTCCCCACCTACTACCGCAGCATGTACCCCAAGGAAGTGATCATGACCGGGGACATGATGCTGGAGAAAGTCTACCGCGAAGGCGACAAGCTGGTGGCGGTGCTGGAGAACGAATACACCGGCGCCAAGGAAGAACGCGTGGTGGACCAGGTGGTGGTGGAAAACGGCGTGCGGCCGGACGAGGAAATCTACTACGCGCTCAAGGAAGGTTCGCGCAACAAGGGCCAGATCGACGTCGAAGCCCTGTTCGCGATCAAGCCCCAGCCGTGCCTGGAGCAGAGCGGCGATGGCTACCTGCTGTTCCGCATCGGCGACTGCGTGGCCCAGCGTAATACCCACGCGGCCATCTACGACGCCCTGCGGTTGTGCAAGGATTTCTAACGGCTTGTGGATAACCCTGTGGGAGCAAGGCTTGCCCGCGATAAATGCGACACGGAGCATCTGACGGACCGAGTCGATCGCATCGCGGGCAAGCCTTGCTCCCACAGGAATCGGGCAAGGCATCCAGTTAGTTTGGCCTGCAAGACCTGAGGTCTTTGGGAGCAACACCTATGTTGAACACCCTTCTTCCCATCCTGCTGTTTGCTGCCCTGGGCCTCGCGGTCCTTGGCGCCTTGCGGCGGGTGAACATGTGGCGCCGCGGACGACCGGCCAAGGTCGACCTGATCGGCGGTCTCTTCGCCATGCCCAAGCGCTATATGGTGGATTTGCACCATGTGGTGGCGCGGGACAAATACATTGCCAATACCCACGTCGCCACGGCCGGTGGTGCGGTGGCGTCGGTGGTGCTGGCGATCCTGGTCCACGGGTTTGGCCTGCACAACCGCTTCCTCGGCTATGCGTTGCTGTTGATGTCGGCGGTGATGTTCGTCGGTGCGATCTTCGTCTACCTGCGTCGGCGCAATCCGCCGGCCCGTTTGTCCAAGGGTCCCTGGATGCGCCTGCCGAAAAGCCTGCTGGCCTTCTCGGCGTCGTTCTTCCTGGTGACCCTGCCGGTGGCGGGCATCCTCCCGGAAAACTTCGGCGGTTGGCTGGTGGCGGCGATCCTGGGTGTCGGCGTGCTGTGGGGTGTGTCGGAATTGTTTTTCGGCATGACCTGGGGCGGGCCGATGAAACATGCCTTCGCCGGTGCCCTGCACCTGGCCTGGCACCGCCGAGCGGAGCGCTTTGGTGGCGGTCGTTCCACCGGTCTGAAGCCGTTGGACTTGAACGACCCTAGCGCACCGCTGGGTGTGGAAAAACCCAAGGACTTCACCTGGAACCAACTGCTGGGCTTCGATGCCTGCGTGCAGTGCGGCAAGTGTGAGGCTGCTTGCCCGGCGTTCGCTGCCGGCCAGCCGCTGAACCCGAAAAAACTCATCCAGGACATGGTCGTCGGCCTGGCCGGCGGCACCGATGCGAAATTCGCCGGCAGCCCGTATCCGGGTAAACCGGTGGGCGAACATGCTGGTAATCCCCATCAGCCAATCGTCAACGGCCTGGTAGACGCTGAGACCCTGTGGTCCTGCACCACCTGCCGGGCGTGCGTCGAGGAGTGCCCGATGATGATCGAGCACGTCGACGCCATCGTCGACATGCGCCGCCACCTGACCTTGGAAAAAGGCGCCACGCCGAACAAGGGCGCCGAAGTGCTGGAAAACCTCATCGCCACCGACAACCCTGGCGGCTTCGCCCCGGGCGGGCGGATGAACTGGGCGGCGGACTTGAACCTGAACCTGCTCAGCGAGAAGAAATCCACCGACGTGCTGTTCTGGGTCGGCGACGGTGCTTTCGACATGCGCAACCAGCGCACCTTGCGCGCCTTCGTCAAAGTACTCAAGGCGGCGAAAATCGACTTCGCCGTGCTCGGCCTCGAAGAACGCGACAGCGGCGACGTGGCCCGGCGCCTGGGCGATGAGGCGACGTTCCAGCTGTTGGCCAAGCGCAACATCCAGACCCTGGCCAAATACAGCTTCAACCGCATCGTCACCTGCGACCCCCACAGTTTCCATGTGCTGAAAAACGAATACGGTGCCTTCGATGGCAACTACTTGGTGCAGCACCACAGCACCTATATGGCGGAAATCATCGACGCCGGGGCGTTGAACCTCGGCCAGCACAAGGGCGACAGCGTGACTTATCACGACCCGTGCTACCTGGGCCGCTACAACGGCGAATACGAGGCGCCGCGCCAGGTACTGCGTGCGCTGGGTATCGAGGTCAAGGAGATGCAGCGTTCCGGTTTCCGTTCGCGTTGCTGCGGCGGTGGTGGCGGCGCGCCGATCACCGACATTCCGGGCAAGCAGCGGATTCCTGACATGCGCATGGAAGACATCCGCGAAACCGGCGCCGAACTGGTGGCCGTGGGTTGTCCACAGTGCACCGCGATGCTGGAAGGCGTGGTCGAGCCGCGGCCGATGATCAAGGACATTGCCGAACTGGTGGCCGACGCGCTGCTGGAAGACGCGGCCCCGAGCAAGCCTGTAGCCCCGGCCAAACGTGAACCTGCGCAGGTGCATTCATGAGCACAATCATCCGCCGCGACCCTCGCGCCGAGTGGATCGCCCGCAACCGCCTGCACCCGCTTCACGCGGCCATGCAACCGGTGCAGCACAGCTGGATGGGGCCCAACGGCGTCATTCGCAAGAACGTTCATGGTGTCGGTTTCATCGGCCCCAATGGCATCAAGCGGATCGACCGCAGCGGTGCCCAGCAGGGTGGCGCGAGCAAACGCAGCGCTGCCGTTGAAGTGCAATTGCCGCTGCATCAGGTGCCGCAACCGGCGTTCTACATCAGTGTGGTGCCGGACATGGTCGGTGGCCGCTTGAGCAGCCACGACCGCGATCTGCTGGGCCTGGCCCATCAGCTTGCCGGCAGTGAAGGCGCAGTGCTGGCGGTGGTCTTCGGCGAGCATAAGGAAAACGCCTTCGCCACGGCCGGTGTCGACCGCTTGCTGGTGCTCGATGGCGAGGAATTCAGCGGTTATGCACCGGAACAACGGGTGCAAGGCCTGCGGGCTGTGGATAACCAGTTCAGCCCACGCCATTGGCTATTGCCTGACAGCCGCACTGGTGGCGGCGAACTGGGCCGGCGTTTGGCCGCGGCCTTGGGCGAACGTCCGGCCACGCGGGTCTGGCAGGTCAAGGGCGAAGAGTGCATCGGCCGCGCTGGTGCGGGCCTGCAAGACCTGGCCCGGCCATTGGCGCGCTTGATCCTGGCAGCGGCCGAATGCGCTGAACCGGTCAGCGAAACCCGCCACGAAGCCTTGCCGGTGGAGTTATCCACAAGCGTGGCCCGCAGCTTGTCGCGCATCGAAGACCTCGGCGCGGTGGCGGTGGACCCGGGCGCGATCCCGATGGCCGAGGCCGAATTCATTTTCTCCGGCGGCAACGGGGTCAAGGACTGGGCACTGTTCCACCAGACCGCAGCGGCCCTGGGCGCTACCGAAGGCGCGTCGCGGGTGGCGGTGGACGACGGCTTCATGGCCCGCGATCGCCAGGTCGGTGCGTCCGGCACCTGGGTTACGGCGCGGGTTTACGTGGCCGTGGGGATTTCCGGGGCGATCCAGCACCTGCAGGGCATTGGCGCCTGCGACAAGGTGGTGGCGATCAACCTCGATCCGGGTTGCGACATGATCAAACGGGCGGACCTGTCGGTGATCGGTGACAGCGCGGCGATTCTCCAGGCCTTGATCGCGGCGGTAGAGGCTTACCGCAACGAAGCCAAGCGCGATGCGGCTTAAGAAGGATAAGTTGATGAGTACCCAAGTGATCAGCCTCGTGTCCATCGGCGCCCACCCCACTTCCGGTCGGCCTCGGCGCGCCGAACAGGACGCCCGGGCCGTGGAGCTGGGCTTGCAACTGGCCGGCAGCGACCTGCAAGTGCTGCACGCTGGCGACGTGGCCGAACCGGCCCTGCGCGCCTATCTGGGCATGGGCCTGGATGAATTGCACGTGCTGGAAAACCCCGTCGGCGCCGACGCCCTACCGGCCCTGACCGATTACCTGCGTGATGCCGGCGCCCAAGTGGTGCTCACCGGTAGCCAGGCGGAAACCGGTGAAGGCTCGGGCATGCTGCCGTTCCTGCTGGCCGAGAGTCTCGGTTGGCCGCTGGTGGTGGGGTTGGCCCAGGTCGAGTCCATCGACAAGGGTGTGGCCCTGGTGCTGCAAGCCTTGCCTCGCGGCCAACGGCGACGTCTCAAAGTGCGCCTGCCGTTCCTGGCCACTGTGGATAACGCTGCGCCAAAACCTCGGCAAAGCGCCTACGGCCCGGCCCGGCGGGGGGCATTGCATACCGAGGAGGTCGAAGTGATCGACGACACCTTGCTGGCGGTGGCAACCCTGCAACCGGCCAAGCCACGGCCCAAACGCTTGAAAGTGATCAAGGCCAAGAGCGGCGCCGACCGCATGAAAGCTGCCACGGCCAAGGCCAGTGGTGGAGGCGGGCAGGTGCTCAAGGGCGTGAGCCCGGAGGCGGGGGCCGAGGCGATTCTCAAGCTGTTGGTGGAGGAAGGGGTGGTTCGCTGACCTCAAGTACCCCCTAACCCCTTGTGGGAGCAAAGCTTGCTCGCGATCCAGGCGCCTCGGCACTTAAGAGACCGAGGCGTTTTCATCGCGAGCAAGCTTTGCTCCCACAGGGCTAGCTCCCACAAAGAATGGGCATGGTGGGTTACCCACAATCCCTGTGCGCGCTTCTGTGGATAACCTGTTCGCCCCTCTCTGCACCCCATGCAAATCAGGCCCTCCAGCCCTGCGTTCAAAAAACAATCAGTCTAACTCACGGTTTTTATTGGCTTTTGCCTGTGAGTAGTTATTCGCTCCAGCCAAAACTTGCCCCCAATCTCTGTTGGCGCTTCTGTGGATAAGATGTTCGCTCTACGCTGCAACCCATACGAACCGGGGCGTTCATCGAGTTGATCATAAACTGATCAAATAGCCTTTTTTATCAGGAAAACCTTCGGAAAACCTCGATTTACAAGCCGTCCAAAGGGTTTTCCACAGAATCGTCAAATTTACCCCCAAACACTGTTGGTGCTTCTGTGGATAAGGTGTTCGCTTACCGCCACACGCCTTGTCGGGCACGGCTTACAGGGGTTTGATCAAAAAACAACCGATAGGCCGGTAAAACCGTCATTGTTCATAAGTCACGGTTTTTATTCACTTTGCCGGTGGAAAAATGCCGGGCATACACGTACTTGTCCCCATTTGCTGTGGGTGGTCATGTGGATAACTTGTTCGCCAAACGCTGCAAGCCACAGCGGGCATAGCGCAAATGGCGATAGATCAAATTTCATACAGTTCTAAGTCACACCCTTGACGAGGGTCTGTGGGCTGTCTTCACTCCATGGCACAAGGACATCGCCACTTTATCCACATCAGGTTCAGGGAGAACACATGATGGATAGCAAGGAACCCCGCTCACACCCGCAATCATCGGTGACCTGCGTCCCGACACCTCCCACCTCGTTGCATAAACGCATTCATCGTCGCGCCGTCAATCAGCGTGCGCGTCTATAGCGCCCGGGTTTCCCCTGTAGCACCGCTGACTGTCGCCGGACCCTGCAAGGGACGGTGGCCAGGCGTTCGTGCGCCTGTCGATTTGCAGGCAACCGCAGAGTTGCCCCTTCTGCCTGAGAGGACTTGAACATGACACGGATCTCGACCCCCATCAGTGATATCCAGGAGCACTACGACGTGATCGTCATCGGTTCGGGCTACGGGGGCGGCATTGCTGCCTCGCGTCTGTCCCGGGCCGGGCGCAAGGTGTGCCTGCTGGAGCGTGGCCGGGAGATCCAGCCCGGCGAATACCCCAATACCCTGCTCGCAGCCACCGAGGAACTGCAAGTCCACGACCCGGACGGCCACATCGGCTCGCGCACCGGGCTGTTCGACCTGCACGTCAACGCCCAGCAGAACGTGGTGGTCGGTTGTGGCCTGGGCGGCACGTCGCTGATCAATGCCAACGTTGCGCTGGAGCCGGAGCCTGGCGTGTTCGAGGACCCGCGCTGGCCCCAGGCAGTCCGTGAGCACCAGGACACGCTGCTCAAGGACGGCTACGCCCGGGCCCGGGAGATGCTCAAGCCCAACCCTTACCCCGCGTCGGAACCGAACCTGCCCAAGCTCGACGCCCACAAGAAGTCCGCCGATTACCTCAAGCAAGGCGCGCATTTCTACAAACCACCGATCAACGTGACGTTCGACAAGCTGCCCAACAACCTCAACCACGTCGGCGTCGAACAGCTGCCGTGCAATGGTTGTGGCGATTGCGTCTCGGGCTGTAACAACAAGGCCAAGAACACCACGCTGATGAACTACCTGCCGGATGCCTGGAACCACGGCGCGGAAATTTTCTGCCAGGCCGAGGTGCGGCACCTGGAGCGCGACGGCGATGGCTGGATCGTGCACTTCCAATACCTGGACAGCGGCCGCGAAATGTTCTCCGCACCGACCCTGTTCGTGCGCGCCGACATCGTGGTGGTGTCTGCCGGCACCCTGGGCTCCACCGAAATCATGTTGCGCTCGCGGGACAAGGGCCTGTCGATGTCCAGCCAATTGGGCGAGCACATGAGCGGCAACGGTGACATCCTCGGCTTCGGCCACAACTGTGACCAGGTCATCAACGGCATCGGCTTCGGCGCCCATTCAGCCAAGGAACTGGAACCGGTGGGGCCGTGCATCACCTCGATCATCGACATGCGCACCGAGGGCGACTGGCGCAGCCGCATGGTCATCGAGGAGGGTTCGATTCCCGGCGCCCTCGGCCAGGCCATGGTGCCAAGCATGGCGGCGTTCGCCGGGATGATTGGCGTACCCACCGACACCGGCTTCGGCGCCAGCCTCAAGTACAAGGGGCGCGAAGCCGAGAGCTTCCTGCGCGGGCCGTATCACGGCGCGCTGCACAACATGCAGACCTACCTGATCATGAGCCATGACAACGCCAAGGGGCGCATGCTGCTCGACAGCAAGGATCAGTTGCGCATCGACTGGCCCGGCGTCGGCGAACAGGAGAACGTCACCCTCGGCAACGAGCGGCTGCACCAGAGTACCAAGGCCTTGGGCGGGATCTGGGTCGAGAACCCGATCTGGACCAAGTTGCTCAAGCACAGCATCGTCTCGGTCCATCCCCTGGGCGGTTGCGTGATGGGCGAGGACGCGACCCAAGGCGTGGTCAATCACAAGGGCCAGGTGTTCAGTGGCGCCAGCGGCACCGATGTCTACCCGGGCCTGTACGTGACCGACGGCGCGGTGATCCCGACGTCGCTGGCGGTCAACCCGCTGCTGACCATCTCGGCGGTGAGCGAGCGCAACATGGGGCTGCTGGCGGCCGACCGCGGCTGGATCATCGACTACACGCTGCCCTCCGCCCCGCGCAAAGCCGTGGCGGCGCCGACCCTCGGCGTGCAGTTCACCGAAACCATGAAGGGCTACTTTTCCACAGCCTTCACCCAACCCCAGGGCACCGACCTCAGCCTGTACGAAGCGGCGGCCAAGCGGGGCAAGGCTGACAACTCGCCCATCGAGTTCACGCTGACCATCACCGCCGCCGACCTCAACCGGCTGATCAAGGAGCCGGAACATGCGGCAACCCTGGTGGGCACCCTCGATGCACCGCTGCTCTCGCCGCAGCCGCTGGTCGCCAGCAATGGGGTGTTCAACCTGTTCGAGCAGTACCAGGAACAGGTTGGCGTGCGGCACATGAACTACGACATGAAGCTGACCGCCGAAGACGGCAGCGACTATTACTTCAGCGCCTTCAAGACCGTGCCCGAGGACAACGGTGTGCTGAACATCTGGCCTGACACCAGCACCCTGTACGTCACCCTCTATCGCGGGCCGGACAAGACCGGCGCGGTGATCGGCTCCGGGGTGATGCACATCCTGCCGGCGGACTTCGCCAAGCAGATGACCACCATGAAAGTGCTCAACGCCCGCAACGAGCGTGAGCGCGTGGAGGCGCTGGCGCGGTTCGGCAAGTTCTTTGCCGGTATCTTGTGGGAGAGCTACGGCGGTGTCTTCGCCGGCGATGTCTACTTCAACCCGGACGCACCGCCCCGGTTGAAACGGCCACTGGATGCACCGGCGCCGGCCGTGCATTTCTTCCAGACCGAAGACAACGTCGAGTTGCGCCTGACCCGTTACCAGGCCGGCACCAAAGGCCCGGTGATGTTGGTCCATGGCCTGGGCGTGGGCTCGAATATCTTCTCCACTGACACCATTCACACCAACCTGCTGGAATACCTCTGCAAGCACGAATATGACGTCTGGCTGTTGGATCTGCGGGTGAGCATCCTGCTGCCGGCCAGCAAAAATGAATGGAACGGCGACCAGGTGGCCCAGTACGATTTCAAGGCCGCCATCGAGCAGATCCAGCAAGCGACCCTGGCCCGTGACGTGCAGTGCGTGGTGCATTGCTACGGCGCGACGACGTTCTTCATGTCGATGCTGGCGGGCTTGCAGGGCGTGCGTTCGGTGGTCTGCTCGCAGATCGCCGCCGACACGGTGGTTGCCACTGCTACTGGGCTGAAGGCCGGTTTGCACTTGCCGGGGATGCTCGATGCCATTGGCATCAAGTCCCTCACGGCCTACGCCGACACCAAGGAAAGCTGGTTCAACAAACTCTACGACAAGGCCCTTAACGGCTATGCCCGGATCGAGGCCCAGGGCTATTGCACCAACCCGGTCTGCCATCGCATCACGTTCATGTATGCGTCGCTGTACCGCCACGACACCCTCAACGAAACCCTGCACGACAACCTGCATGAGTTGTTCGGCGAGTCGAACATCCAGACCTTCGAGCACCTGGCGCTGATCGTGCGCAAGGGGCACTTGGTGGACTTCAAGGGCAACGACGTCTACATGCCGCATTTCGATCGGTTGAAATTGCCGATCTGCTTCATCAGCGGCGCCGACAACCAGTGCTACCTGCCACAAAGCACCCTCAAGACCTATGAGCGACTGTGCGAGATGCACGGCCCGCAGTTGTTCAGCCGCCACGAAGTACCGGGGTACGGCCACATCGACTGCATGTTCGGCAAGGATGCGGTGGTGGATGTGTATCCGATCATCCTTGAGCACCTGGAGAAGACGGCGTTGGGCTAGCTGATCGTTCCCACGCTCCGCGTGGGAATGCCGCCATGGACGCTCTGCGTCCGCTGTTGTGACGCAGAGCGTCACGGGATGCATGCCCACGCAGAGCGTGGGAACGATCAAAGGAAAAAGGATGCCATGAACACTTACATCCGCTGGTTCCAACGCATCATCTGGGTCGGGATTGTCATGAACATGTTCTTCGCGATCCCGGCGCTGTTCGCGCCGGCGTTGCTGACGTCCATGATCGGCCTGCCCCCCGTATTGTCCGATCCCTGGCTGGAGAACGCCGGCATGTTGCTGGTGGGGATCAGCCTGTTCTACATGCCCTCGGGGTTCAACGCGCCGCGTTTCGTGGTGCATTCATGGTTGTGCGTGCTGTCGCGGCTGGTGGCGGTGGTGTTCTGGATCTACCTGATCAACACCAACAACCAGGGCCAGCTGTTCGTGCCGATGCTGATGGGCGACCTGAGCATGTTCCTGATCCTGGGCGTGCTGCTGTACCTGGGCAGCCCGGTGGCCAATCGTCCGCTGGCCTTGCTCTGCGCCGGTTGGCGGGAATGGCGCGCCGGCTGGGCGCTGCGCTGGCGGAGCCACGGTTTCAAGGTCGGCACGCTGGTGGTGCTGCTGGTGCTGGGCTTCATCGGCTACCAGACCTGGTACCAGATGATCCGGGAAGTCCCGCAACCGGACTTCGCCTCCGACGAAGACCATTACAAATACGCCGCCATCGGCCTGGGCATCGAGGCGCGGATTCCCTACTACCTGTTCGCCGTGCTGCCGCAGATGTGCCCGGAAAAACTGCCCAAGCCGGGCGGCTACGAGGTGTTCGGTTTTCTCTATGAAAACGGCAAAGACCTGCCCATCGGCATGGCCAAGCGGCAGCTCGGTTACCCCACGGTGGAACCCAACTGTGCCCTGTGTCACACCGGCTCCTATCGGGCCAATGCCAGTGACGTAGCGGTTCCGGTCGCTAGCGCGCCGGCCAATACCCTGCAACTGCAGGCCTTCCAGTGGTTCGCCTACGAGTGCGCCAGCGACCCGAAATTCACCCCCGACGCGGTGATGGCGGCGATCAATGGCAAGTTCCAACTGGGTTTTTTCGAGAAGCTGTACAACCGTTACCTGATCATTCCGATGGCCAAGAGTGCGCTGCTCAAGCAGAAGCAGGCGTATGCCTGGCAGAAACTGCGTCCGGCCCAGGGGCCAGGGCGGACCGACACCTTCAATCCGACCAAAATGGTGGTGTTCGGCTTCCCGGATGACTCCACCATCGGCACCGTGGATCTGCCGCAGGTCTGGAACCAGAAACCGCGCGAGTCCATGTACCTGCATTGGGACGGCAATAACAACAAGATCCACGAACGCAACTACGCAGCGGCCATGGCCGTGGGCGCGACGCCGCAATCGGTGCTGCCACCGAGTTTCAATCGCGTCACGAACTGGCTGCTGGGCCACAAGGCGCCGGCCTGGCCGTTCGCCCTGGACCAGGCGAAAGTCGCCCAAGGCAAACCGATCTGGGAGAAAAACTGCGCCAGCTGCCACGATTTTGGCCGCAGCGACACCGGTCAGGTCACCACCAACATCGACCAGTTGGGCACCGATCCCCATCGCTTGAATTCCTTCACCACCGGCCTGGTGACGGCGTTCCACGGCTTCAAGAAACCGCCGTTCGACTTTGGCGCCTACCGCAAGACCCAGAGCTACAGCAACACCCCCACCGACGGTATCTGGCTGCGCGCGCCGTACCTGCACAACGGTTCGGTGCCGACCCTGTGGGATTTGCTGCAACCGCCAGAGCAACGTCCGCAAGTGTTCTACACCGGCTCCGACATCTACGACCAGGAGAAGGTCGGCTTCATCACCCGCGGCGCGCAGATGAAGGCGTCGGCGGATTTCAAATACGACACCCGCCTGGAAGGCAACCACAACGGTGGTCACCTGTATGGCACGCAGCTGTCGGACGTCGATAAACGGGCCCTGATCGAATTCATGAAGACCCTGTAGCCCAGGGAACTGCGAAGGAGCGTTCACATGTCATTACTGCACCATTGGGAACATGAGTTCGACAAGGTCAAGGTCCGCCTGCATGGGTTGGTCACGCGGCTGGAAATGTCCTGGCAGAAACTCGTCAACGAGTTGGAGCCCGAGGAGTTCCAGGCCATCGTCAAGCTGCTGCAGCGAGGTCACGACCAGGCACAATATACGATCAAACATGGCGAACCGCCGGACGACGAACCGGCCGTGCCGTGGGAGTTGGCCCACGGCCTGTCGATCCTTAAAATCGGCAATCCCAGCCCCTTGCCGCAAACTGTCGACGAGATGCCCACCCGGGTACTCAAGGACGGCACCTTGCTCGGCTGCCGCAAATGGGAACTGCTGGATCTGTTGTGGAGCGAGGCGCTGCTCAAGTGGATCGAGAACCTGCGCCACCACGCGCCGTTCGCCACCAACCCGGCGCTGGTGAAAATGGACAGCGACGTGGTGCTGGCCATCGCTGGCGACTGGGGCACCGGGCCGTTCGACAGTCATGCCCCGGCGGTGGCGGTGGCCAACCAGATGCAACTGGCCCTGGCCGATTTCACCATCCATCTGGGCGACGTGTATTACGCCGGCACCCATTCCCAGGAAGACGTCGACATGGTTGGCTGGCCCCAGGGCAAGCACGGCGCGTTCACCCTCAACTCCAACCACGAGATGTACAGCGGTGCCCACGGCTATTTCAAGGAACTGTCCAAGCGTTTCCCGGTGCAGCAGGGCACCAGTTACTTTGCCTTGTACAACGACGACTGGCTGGTGGTTGGCCTCGACAGCGCCTACGCCTCGGACGCCATGAACCTGTACATGGACGGCACCCTCAACACCCAGCAGATCGAGTGGATGAAAACCCTGCCCAAGCGCAAGAAACTCATGGTGCTCAGTCATCACCAGGGTTTTGATATTTCCGGGCACAACAAGACGGCGCTTTACCAACCGGTGTGCGATGCCTTGGGGCGTGAACCGGACTACTGGTACTGGGGGCATTTGCACAACGGCATCTGCTACGCACCGCAAGGCGGATTGCATGCGCGCTGCGCCGGGCACGGGGCGATCCCCTATGGCACCACCAGCGAATTGAACGGGCATGCCGGGGTATTGTGGTCGGAGACCCAATTGGCGGGTGACGAGGCGTATCCGCTGCGGGTGTTGAACGGGTATGTGAAGGTGCGGCTGAAGGGGGAGGAGATTGTCGAGACGTTTTATGGGGAGGATGGGTCGGTGCGGTGGTCTTCGCAGTAATTGGGTGAATGGGAGACTGCTATCGCGAGCAGGCTCGCTCCCACAAGGGATCTTTGGCGCACCGAAGATCAAATGTGGGAGCGAGCCTGCTCGCGATGCTTTGGATTTTAGCCCTGGACCGGAACGCCTTTGAGGTACGGCGCCGGCTCGGCCCCCAGGTTGTTGAGCATGCGCTCGCTGTACCAGTCGACGAAGTTCACCACGCCGAACTCATAGGTCTTGGAGTACGGGCCTGGCTGGTAGGCGGTGGAGTTGATGCCGCGCTGGTTTTCTTCGGCCAGGCGACGGTCCTGGTCGTTGGTGGCGTCCCAGACTTCGCGCATGCGCGCCACGTCGTAGTCCACGCCTTCGACCGCGTCCTTGTGCACCAGCCACTTGGTGGTGACCATGGTTTCCTGGGCGCTGATCGGCCACACGGTGAACACGATGATGTGGTCGCCCATGCAGTGGTTCCACGAGTGCGGCAGGTGCAGGATGCGCATCGAGCCCAGGTCCGGATTTTTGATGCGGCCCATCAGCTTGGCGCAGCCTTGCTTGCCGTCCATGGTCATCGACACGGTGCCCTTGAGCAGCGGCATGCGCACGATACGGTTACGCAGGCCGAAGCTGGCGTGGGCGTAAGGGATCTTCTCGGCATCCCAGGCGGCGGCGGAGGCAGCCACGTGGTCCTTGAAGGCCTGGTCGGCCCGCGGGTCGGTGACGTCGTCCCATTCCAGCAGGGTCTTGAGCAGTTCAGGGTGCGAGGCGTTGCAGTGGTAGCACTCGCGGTTGTTTTCCAGCACCAGTTTCCAGTTGGCCTTTTCCATCAAGGTGGTTTGCACCGCCACCTTGGTGTTCTCCATGTCGTACGGTTCCATGTAATGGTTCAGCGTCGACAGGAAGTCATCGATGGCCGGCGGGTTCTCGGCCAGGCTGATGAAGATGTAGCCACCCGCGGTCTTCACGTTCACAGGCTTGAGGCCGTACTGCTTCATGTCGAAGTCGGCGCCCATCTCGGTGCCGGCGAACAACAGGCGACCGTCCAGCTCGTAGGTCCACTGGTGGTAGTGGCAGACCAGTTTGGCGACCTTGCCCTTGTCGCTGGTGCACAGCCGCGAACCACGGTGGCGGCAGACGTTATGGAACGCGTGCACCACGCCCTCGGCACCGCGAATCACGATGATCGGGTTCTTGCCGACTTGCAGGGTCAGGTAATTGCCCTTGGCCGGGATCTCGCAGGTCATGCCGGCGATCAACCATTCTTTCTGGAAGATTTCCTGCATATCGATATCAAACAGGCGCTCATCGGAGTAGAACGGCTGCGGCAGCGAAAAGGTGCGCTCGCGCTCTTGCAGCATTTGCGCGGTGGCCTTGCGTGCGGGTTCCAGCGGATCGCCCAGGCTCAGGGTGGTGGTGTCCATCGTTTTATCCTCGTGGCCCTCTAAGCGGAGCCGGTGAAAATGACTAATCGGTTGTGCTACGCAAGGCAGAAAACTTTGTTTATCTGTTGGGGCGAGTGTGGGGCCGCGCAGGGGCGCAACCTTATCCATGGGCGACATGGCCCAATCTGTTCCCGACGCGCTAGCCCCGGTAGTTGGGGGCTGGTCGCGATAAGTATGTGAATGTCGCAGATAGGTAAATGGTCACCCAGGCGCCTGCGCACAATCGCCCTCATGAAGGCCGACAGTCGGCCGTGGAGATCAGCATGTCCAATAACTTCCTGAACCCGGTCACGACCCAGACCTGGGCCAATGGCCGACATATCGTACGTTGCGTCAAAGTCATCCAGGAAACCTGGGATGTGCGCACCTTCTGCTTCATGGCCGACCAGCCGATCCTGTTCTTTTTCAAGCCTGGGCAGTTCGTCACCCTGGAGCTGGAAATCGAAGGCCAGCCGATCATGCGCTCCTACACCATCTCCAGCTCGCCGTCGGTGCCCTACAGTTTCTCGGTGACCATCAAGCGCGTGCCGGGGGGCAAGGTTTCCAACTGGCTGCACGACACCCTGCATGAAGGCCAGGAGCTGGCGGTGCACGGGCCGGTGGGGTTGTTCAACGCCATCGATTTCCCGAGCCCGAAAGTCCTGTACCTGAGCGGTGGCGTGGGGATCACGCCGTGCATGTCCATGGCGCGCTGGTTCTACGACACCAACGCCAATGTCGACATGACCTTTATCCACAGCGCCCGCTCGCCCAAGGACATCATCTACCACCGCGAGCTGGAGCACATGGCGTCGCGGATCGACAACTTCAGCTTGCACCTGATCTGCGAAAAACACGGCCTGGGCGAGCCTTGGGCCGGCTATCGCGGTTATCTGAACCACAAGATGCTGGAACTGATGGTGCCCGACTTCCTCGAGCGCGAGGTGTTCTGCTGCGGCCCGACCCCGTACATGACCGCGGTCAAGCGCCTGCTGGAAGCGGCTGGTTACGACATGAAGCGTTACCACGAGGAATCCTTCGGCGCCACGCCACCGGAAGCCCGCGCCGACGCCGTGGAACAGGCCGAACAAGCGGCCGACGCCCCGCAAGTCGATGCGGCGGACCTGCACCTGGTGGAGTTCACCTCCTCGGGCAAGAGCATTCGCGTGGGGCCGGGCGAAACCGTGCACGCCGCGGCTGCCAAGCTCGGCATGATGATCCCCAAGGCCTGCGGTATGGGTATCTGCGGCACCTGCAAGGTGCTGAAGCTGGGCGGGGAAGTGGAAATGGACCACAACGGCGGGATCACCGAGGACGACGAGGCCGAGGGGTATATCCTGTCGTGCTGCAGCGTGCCGAAGGGGGATGTGCGGATCGATTTCTGATCTGCCCATCCTAGTGGCGGTGAGCCGCCCCCTGTGGGATCAAGGCCTGTGGGAGCAAAGCTTGCTGTGGGAGCAAAGCCTGTGGGAGCAAGGCTTGCTCGCGATGAAAGCGACGGGGTCTCCCATGGACCGAGCCGTCTGCATCGCGAGCAAGCTTTGCTCCCACAGTAAGCCTCTTTCACCACGGCGGGCATGACAGGCCGGGGCGGCTTTCCTAGCTCGCCATCACTTCCCGAATATCCGCCGCCAATTCCCGCACTCGCGCTTCTTCGGTATCCCACGAGCACATGAAGCGTGCGCCGCCTTTGCCAATGAATGTGTAGAAACGCCAGCCCTTGGCGGTCAGCGCGGCGATGGCCGGTTCCGAGAGTTGCAGGAACACGCCGTTGGCCTGGACCGGGAACATCAGTTCCACGTCGGGAATGTCGCTGACCAGCTCTGCCAGCAATTGGGCGCAGTGGTTGGCGTGGCGGGCGTGCTTGAGCCAGGCCTGGTTTTGCAGCAAACCGACCCAGGGCGCGGAGAGGAAGCGCATCTTCGAGGCCAGTTGCCCGGCCTGTTTGCAGCGATAGTCGAAGTCTTCGGCCAGGTCATGGTTGAAGAACAGGATCGCTTCACCCACCGCCATGCCGTTTTTCGTGCCGCCAAAGCACAACACGTCCACGCCGGCCTTCCAGGTCAGGTCGGCCGGGGAGCAGCCGAGGAAGGCGCAGGCGTTGGAAAAACGCGCGCCGTCCATGTGCAGGTTCAGCCCCAGTTCCTTGCAGGTGACGCTGATGGCGCGGATTTCTTCCGGGGTGTAGACGCTGCCGACTTCCGTGGCTTGGGTCAGGGTCACGACCCGGGGCTTGGGGTAGTGGATATCCTGGCGCTTGAGGGCGATCTCACGGATCGACTCGGGGGTCAGCTTGCCGTTTTCAGTGCGCGCCACCAGCAGCTTGGAACCGTTGGAGAAGAACTCCGGTGCGCCGCATTCGTCGGTTTCGACGTGGGCGGTTTCCGAGCAGATCACGCTGTGGTAACTCTGGCACAGTGAGGACAGCGCCAACGAGTTGGCCGCCGTGCCGTTGAACGCGAAGAACACTTCGCAGTCGGTTTCGAACAAGGCCCGGAAATCGTCCGCCGCGCGGTGGGTCCACTCGTCGTCGCCGTAGGCGCGTTGGTGACCCTGGTTGGCTTCTTCCATGGCCGCCCAGGCTTCGGGGCAAATGCCGGAATAGTTGTCGCTGGCAAACTGTTGACTCTTGTCGGTCATGGCCTTGCTCCTTGAATAGAGAGTCCTGGGTAAAGAGATCCCTGGCGGAATGCCCGGGTGGGGCGTTCCATGGTTCGGCGTGTTTGGGTCCACAGCGCCGTGGTCGATCATGGTTCGCGCGCTTGAGTCCGCAACGCCGTGATCGATACTGGTGCGCACTTTACCCAAGATTAGCGGGGGAACACACCGGATGTTTCTGTCGGAAAGTATCAAACTCATCGAGTCGTTTTACACATGAGCCGGCGTGACGGGGCGCTGGACCTGCTCAAGTGGCTGGCTCTGTTGGCGATGGTGCTCGATCATCTGCGATATGTCGGTTTCTCCGTCGATTGGCTATATGTGCCGGGACGCCTGGCGTTTCCGTGGTTCTGCCTGGCGATGGCGGCGAACCTGTCGCGCAACGACGCCAGCACCGCCCCCTGGCGTTACCTGGGCTGGCTGCTGCTATTCAGCGCCGTCAGCGAAATCCCCTACCGCTTGTTCATTCCCGTCCCCGCCACCCTGAATGTGATGCCAACCCTGATGCTGGGCTTGTTGGTGGCGCGCTGTTGGCAGACGCCCACCCTGGAGGCGCGATGTCTGGCCGCGGTGGCGTTGTTGTTGGCGGCGCTGTTTTCATCGCAACTGATGTTCGGGTTCTTTGGTGTGCTGCTGCCGCTGGCGATGTTGCTGGTATTCAAGCGTCCCTTGTACATGGCCTTGTTGCCGGGATTGGTCTGCGTGGCGGCCAATCAATGGCGGGTGCTGTATGGCGCGGCGTGGCTGGGGGAGCCAGTGGCGATCGGCGGGTTGGTGGCTTGCCTGATCGCGCCATGGCTTGGGCTGATGCTTTTGCGACAGGCGGGTCGTTTTCATCCACCGGCGATGCGGCGCTGGGCGTATGGCCTTTATCCCGCGCATTTTCTACTGTTGCTCGCGGTTCGCCAGATCGCCGCATAGCCCTGTGGGAGCAGCATTTTTGGAGCCAAGCTGTGGGAACAATACCTGTGGGAGCAAGGCCTGTGGGAGCAAGGCTTGCCCGCGATGAAAACGCCGCGGTCTCCCGTGGACCGAGGCGCCTGGATCGCGAGCAAGCTTTGCTCCCACAAATCTCAGTTCCCACAGTGCTATCGCGCAGGCCTTGCTCTCCGACTCTTTGGTCCCATGTCGTAAACGCACCTTTGCGTGGCGTCCATAGGCATTTGACATGCCTGCGCCAGCCATACCATCGCATCCAAAGGGCACGACCGAATGGTCCGTGCCTCACCGAGACGAAAGGCGCACCGCCGCCGCTGGGAGAGACGCGATGTTCAGCAAGCAAGACCAAATCCAAGGCTACGATGATGCACTGCTGGCGGCGATGAACGCCGAAGAGCAACGCCAGGAAGATCACATCGAGCTGATCGCGTCAGAGAACTACACCAGCAAGCGCGTGATGGAGGCCCAGGGCAGCGGCCTGACCAACAAGTACGCCGAAGGCTATCCAGGCAAGCGCTACTACGGTGGCTGCGAGCACGTCGACAAAGTCGAAGCCCTGGCCATCGAGCGCGCCAAGCAGTTGTTCGGTGCCGATTACGCCAACGTCCAGCCGCATTCCGGTTCTTCGGCCAACAGCGCCGTGTACCTGGCCCTGCTGCAGGCTGGCGACACCATCCTGGGCATGAGCCTGGCCCACGGCGGTCACCTGACCCACGGTGCCAAGGTGTCGTCCTCGGGCAAGCTCTACAACGCGGTGCAATACGGCATCGACACCACCACCGGCCTGATCGACTACGACGAAGTCGAGCGCCTGGCGGTCGAGCACAAGCCGAAGATGATCGTTGCCGGTTTCTCCGCTTACTCCAAGACCCTGGACTTCCCACGTTTCCGCCAGATCGCCGACAAGGTCGGTGCCCTGCTGTTCGTTGACATGGCCCACGTTGCCGGTCTGGTCGCCGCGGGTCTGTACCCTAATCCACTGCCTTACGCCGACGTGGTCACCACCACCACCCACAAGACCCTGCGTGGTCCACGTGGCGGCCTGATCCTGGCCAAGGCCAACGAAGAGATCGAGAAAAAGCTCAACGCCGCCGTATTCCCCGGCGCCCAGGGCGGCCCGTTGATGCACGTGATCGCCGGCAAGGCGGTGTGCTTCAAGGAAGCGGCGGAGCCTGGCTTCAAGGCTTATCAGCAGCAAGTGATCGATAACGCCCAGGCCATGGCTGGCGTGTTCATCAAGCGCGGCTACGATGTAGTGTCCGGCGGCACCGATAACCACCTGTTCCTGGTCAGCCTGATCCGTCAGGGCCTGACCGGCAAGGACGCCGATGCTGCCCTGGGCCGCGCCCACATCACCGTCAACAAGAACGCCGTGCCGAACGACCCGCAATCGCCGTTCGTGACCTCGGGCCTGCGCATTGGCACCCCGGCGGTGACCACGCGTGGTTTCAAGGTGACCCAGTGCGTCACGCTGGCCGGCTGGATCTGCGACATTCTCGACAACCTCGGCGATGCCGATGTCGAGGCCAATGTCGCGCAGCAAGTGGCGGCCCTGTGCGCGGACTTCCCGGTTTATCGCTGAGTCGGTTTTGGAGTAATGACTATGCAACGCTATTCGGGCTTCGGCCTCTTCAAACACTCTCTCAGCCATCACGAAAACTGGCAGCGGATGTGGCGCACGCCGACCCCGAAAAAGGTCTATGACGTGGTCATCGTCGGCGGTGGCGGGCACGGCCTGGCGACCGCCTACTACCTGGCCAAGGAACACGGCATCACCAACGTGGCCGTGGTCGAGAAGGGCTGGCTGGGCGGCGGTAACACCGCGCGCAACACCACCATCGTGCGCTCCAACTACCTGTGGGACGAATCGGCCCACCTGTACGAACACGCGATGAAATTGTGGGAAGGCCTGTCCCAGGACTTGAACTACAACGTGATGTTCTCCCAGCGTGGCGTCTACAACCTGTGCCACACCCTGCAGGACATCCGTGATTCCGAGCGTCGCGTCAGCGCCAACCGTCTCAACGGCGTGGACGGCGAGCTGCTCAACGCCAAGCAAGTGGCCGACGAGATCCCGTACCTGGATTGCTCGAAAAACACCCGCTACCCGGTGATGGGCGCCACCGTCCAGCGTCGCGGCGGCGTGGCCCGTCACGATGCCGTGGCCTGGGGCTTTGCCCGGGCGGCGGACGCGTTGGGCGTGGACCTGATCCAGCAGACCGAAGTGATCGGTTTCCGCAAGGAAAACGGCGTGTGCATCGGCGTGGAAACCAACAAGGGTTTCATCGGTGCCAAGCGCGTCGGCGTGGTGACCGCCGGTAACTCCGGGCACATGGCCAAGCTCGCGGGCTTCCGCCTGCCGATCGAATCCCACCCGCTGCAAGCGCTGGTGTCCGAGCCGATCAAGCCGATCATCGACAGCGTGATCATGTCCAACGCCGTGCACGGCTACATCAGCCAGTCCGACAAGGGTGACCTGGTGATCGGTGCCGGTATCGACGGCTACAACGGCTATGGCCAGCGTGGCTCGTACCCGGTGATCGAACACACGGTCCAGGCCATCGTCGAGATGTTCCCGGTGTTGTCCCGCGTACGCATGAACCGCCAGTGGGGCGGCATCGTCGACACCACGCCGGACGCCTGCCCGATCATCTCCAAGACCCCGGTGCCGAACATGTTCTTCAACTGCGGTTGGGGCACCGGTGGCTTCAAGGCCACCCCGGGCTCGGGCAACGTCTTCGCTGCAAGCCTGGCCAAGGGTGAAATGCACCCGCTGGCCGCACCGTTTTCCATCGACCGTTTCCACAACGGCGCACTGATCGACGAACACGGCGCTGCTGCCGTCGCCCACTAACAGGAGAAATCCCTATGTTGCACATCTTCTGTCCTCACTGCGGCGAACTGCGCTCCGAAGAGGAATTCCATGCATCCGGCCAGGCGCATATCCCGCGTCCACTGGATCCGAATGCCTGCACCGACGAACAGTGGGGCGACTACATGTTCTTCCGTGACAACCCACGCGGGTTGCACCACGAGCTGTGGGATCACGTCGCCGGTTGCCGCCAGTACTTCAACGTGACCCGCGACACCGTGACCTACGAGATTCTCGAAACCTACAAGATCGGCCAAAAGCCGCAATTCACCGACAAGGCTGACAGTCCGAAAGCGGCCGCGCAGGCTCTGGGAGAGAAGGTATGAGCCAGATCAATCGCCTGTCCAACGGCGGACGGATCGACCGCAACAAAGCGCTGAGCTTCACCTTCAACGGCCAGACCTACAAAGGCTTCGAGGGCGATTCCCTGGCCGCCGCGTTGCTGGCCAACGGTGTCGACATCATCGGCCGCAGCTTCAAGTATTCGCGTCCGCGCGGCATCTTCGCCGCCGGTGCCGAAGAGCCGAACGCGGTGCTGCAGATCGGTGCCACCGAAGCCACGCAAATTCCGAACGTGCGCGCCACGCAACAGGCGCTGTACCAGGGTTTGGTCGCCACCAGCACCAACGGCTGGCCGAACGTGAACAACGACATGATGGGCATTCTCGGCAAGGTCGGCGGCAAGCTGATGCCGCCGGGCTTCTACTACAAAACCTTCATGTACCCGCAATCGTTCTGGATGACCTACGAGAAGTACATCCGCAAGGCCGCAGGGCTAGGTCGCTCGCCGACCGAGAACGATCCGGACACCTACGACTACATGAACCGTCACTGCGACGTGCTGATCGTCGGCGCAGGCCCCGCTGGCCTGGCCGCCGCACTGGCCGCGGCCCGCAGCGGGGCGCGCGTTATCCTGGCCGATGAGCAGGAAGAGTTCGGCGGTAGCCTACTCGAATCCCGCGAGAGCCTGGACGGCAAGCCGGCGACCGAGTGGGTCGCTGCTGCGGTGGCTGAACTGCAATCGATGCCGCAAGTGTTGCTGTTGCCTCGCGCCACGGTGAACGGTTACCACGACCATAACTTCCTGACCATCCACGAGCGCCTCACCGACCACCTCGGCGACCGCGCACCGATCGGCCAGGTCCGCCAGCGCATCAACCGCGTCCGCGCCAAGCGCGTGGTCCTGGCGACCGGCGCCTGCGAGCGCCCGCTGGTCTATGGCAACAACGACGTGCCGGGCAACATGCTGGCGGGTGCGGTGTCCACCTACGTGCGTCGCTACGGCGTGGCACCGGGCAAGAAACTGGTGCTGAGCACCAACAACGACCACGCCTATCGCGTGGCCCTGGACTGGTTCGACGCCGGCCTGCAAGTGGTGGCTGTCGCCGATGCGCGCAGCAACCCGCGTGGTGCGCTGGTGGAAGAAGCCCGCGCCAAGGGCATTCGCATCCTCACCGGCAGCGCCGTGATCGAGGCCCGTGGCAGCAAGCGCGTCAGCGGGGCACGTGTTGCCGCGATCGACGTCCGTGCCCACAAAGTCACCAGCCCCGGCGAATGGCTGGACTGCGACCTGGTGGCCAGCTCCGGCGGCTACAGCCCGGTGGTTCACCTGGCTTCGCACCTGGGTGGCAAGCCGATCTGGCGTGAAGACATCCTCGGTTTCGTACCGGGCGAAGCACCGCAAAAGCGTGTCTGCGTCGGTGGTGTGAACGGTGTCTACAGCCTCGGTGATACCTTGGCTGACGGTTTTGAAGGCGGCGTGCGCGCGGCCAACGAAGCCGGCTTCAAAGCGGTGGAGGGTGTGTTGCCCAAAGCCCTGAGCCGTCATGAAGAGCCAACCCTGGCGCTGTTCCAGGTGCCCCACGAAAAATCCACTGCACGGGCGCCGAAGCAATTCGTCGACCTGCAGAACGACGTCACTGCCGCCGCCATCGAGCTCGCCACCCGCGAAGGCTTCGAGTCGGTGGAACACGTCAAGCGCTACACCGCACTGGGCTTCGGTACCGACCAGGGCAAGCTGGGCAACGTCAACGGCCTGGCCATCGCGGCCCGCTCGCTGAACGTGAGCATCCCGCAGATGGGCACCACCATGTTCCGTCCGAACTACACGCCGGTGACCTTCGGCGCGGTGGCGGGCCGGCATTGCGGGCACATCTTCGAGCCAGTGCGCTTCACCGCGCTGCATGCCTGGCATGTGAAAAGCGGCGCCGAGTTCGAAGACGTCGGCCAGTGGAAGCGTCCTTGGTACTTCCCGAAGAACGGCGAAGACATGCATGCCGCGGTCAAGCGCGAATGCAAGGCCGTGCGTGACAGCGTTGGCCTGCTGGACGCCTCGACCCTGGGCAAGATCGACATCCAGGGTCCGGATGCTCGCGAGTTCCTCAACCGCGTCTACACCAACGCCTGGACCAAGCTCGACGTGGGCAAGGCCCGCTACGGCCTGATGTGCAAGGAAGACGGCATGGTCTTCGACGACGGCGTAACGGCCTGTCTGGCGGACAACCACTTCCTGATGACCACCACCACCGGCGGCGCGGCGCGCGTGCTGCAATGGCTGGAAATCTATCACCAGACCGAATGGCCGGACCTGAAGGTGTACTTCACCTCGGTCACCGACCACTGGGCAACCATGACCCTGTCGGGACCCAACAGCCGCAAGCTGCTGAGCGACGTCACCGACATCGACCTGGACAAGGACGCTTTCCCGTTCATGACCTGGAAGGAAGGCCTGGTGGGCGGCGTACCGGCGCGGGTGTTCCGCATCTCGTTCACCGGTGAGCTGTCGTACGAAATCAACGTGCAGGCCGACTACGCCATGGGCGTGCTCGAGCAGATCGTCGAGGCCGGCAAAAAGTACAACCTGACCCCGTATGGCACCGAGACCATGCACGTACTGCGGGCCGAGAAGGGCTTCATCATCGTCGGTCAGGACACTGACAGCTCGATGACCCCGGACGACCTGAACATGGGCTGGTGCGTAGGCCGGACCAAACCGTTCTCGTGGATCGGCTGGCGCGGCATGAATCGCGAAGATTGCGTGCGTGAAGAGCGCAAGCAACTGGTGGGCCTCAAGCCGATCGACCCGAATGTCTGGCTGCCGGAGGGTGCGCAACTGGTGTTCAACACCAAGCAGGCGATCCCGATGACCATGGTTGGTCACGTGACCTCCAGCTATGCCCACAACTCCCTGGGTTATTCATTTGCCATGGGCGTGGTCAAGGGCGGCCTCAAGCGGATGGGCGAGCGCGTGTTCGCGCCATTGGCCGACGGCAGCGTGATCGAGGCAGAGATTGTTTCTTCGGTGTTCTTCGATCCGAAGGGGGATCGGCAGAATATCTAACATTTAAGCCCTGTGGTGGGGGCGTGTGGGAGCAAAGCTTGCTCGCGATGCAGGCGACACGGTAGCCATCAGACCGAGTTATCGTTCATCGCGGGCAAGCCTTGCTCCCACAGCGCCACCCACCGGCAGGTCGAACAAGCATTCAGACAGGTGCTCCATATGACCGCAGTCAACGTGTACCCACAACGCCCAACCACCGGGGCCAAGGCCGAGTCGTCGCTGCACCATGCCGACCTCGCCAGCCTGGTGGGCAAGGGCCGCAAGAACGCCGGTGTGACCGTGCGCGAGAAAAAACTCCTGGGCCACCTGACCCTTCGTGGCGACGGTCACGACCCGGCGTTCGCCGCCGGCGTGCACAAGGCCTTGGGCCTGGAATTGCCGGGCGCCCTGACCGTCATCGTCAAGGGTGAAACCAGCCTGCAATGGCTCGGCCCGGACGAATGGCTGCTGGTGGTGCCCACGGGCGAAGAGTTTGCCGCCGAGCAGAAACTGCGTGAAGCCCTGGGCGACCTGCACATCCAGATCGTCAACGTCAGCGGTGGCCAGCAGATCCTCGAACTGTCCGGCCCGAACGTGCGCGACGTGCTGATGAAGTCCACCAGCTATGACGTTCACCCAAGCAACTTCCCGGTGGGCAAGGCCGTGGGCACGGTGTTCGCCAAGTCGCAACTGGTGATCCGCCACACGGGCGAAGACACCTGGGAACTGGTGATCCGCCGCAGCTTCTCGGATTACTGGTGGCTGTGGTTGCAGGATGCCGCGGCTGAGTATGGGTTGAGCGTGCAGGCCTGAAACACCGCAGTCCTTGATGCAGCCAGACTGTGGAAGCAAGACAGTGGAAGAAAGACTGTGGGAGCAAAGCTTGCTCGCGATGCAGGCGCTTGAGTTCCAGATAGACCGCGTTGTTTTTATCGCGAGCAAGCTTTGCTCCCACAGATAAATCCTCCGCCACAGGTTCTGTGTCCGGCGGGGGTATCCATAACAAACAGGAGTCACCGCAATGAGCCGCGCCCCAGACACATGGATCTTGACTGCCGACTGCCCCAGCGTGCTCGGCACGGTGGACGCGGTGACCCGCTTTCTGTTCGAGCAGGGCTGCTACGTCACCGAGCACCACTCCTTCGACGACCGACTCTCGGGGCGCTTCTTCATTCGCGTGGAGTTTCGTCAACCCGACGGTTTTGACGAGCAGAATTTCCGTTCCGGCCTGGCCGAACGCGCGCAAGCCTTCGGCATGGTGTTCGAACTGACGCCGCCCAACTACCGGCCCAAAGTGGTGATCATGGTCTCCAAGGCCGATCACTGCCTCAACGACTTGCTCTACCGCCAGCGCATCGGCCAGTTGTCCATGGACGTGGTGGCCGTGGTGTCCAACCACCCTGATCTCAAGCCGCTGGCCGACTGGCACCAGATTCCCTACTACCATTTCCCCCTGGACCCGAACGACAAGCCCTCCCAGGAGCGGCAGGTGTGGCAGGTGATCGAAGACACCGGTGCTGAGCTGGTGATCCTTGCCCGCTACATGCAAGTGCTGTCGCCGGAGTTGTGCCGCAAGCTCGACGGCAAGGCGATCAACATCCATCACTCGCTGCTGCCGGGCTTCAAGGGCGCCAAGCCGTATCACCAGGCCTACAACAAAGGCGTGAAACTGGTGGGCGCCACGGCGCACTACATCAACAACGACCTGGATGAAGGTCCGATCATCGCCCAGGGCGTGGAAGTGGTGGACCACAGCCACTATCCCGAAGACCTGATCGCCAAGGGCCGGGACATCGAAGGGCTCACCCTGGCCCGGGCCGTGGGGTATCACATCGAGCGAAGGGTGTTCTTGAACGCCAATCGCACTGTCGTTCTTTAGGCCGACATCGCGAGCAAGCTCGCTCCCACAAAATACGGGAGCACACAGATTCCAATGTGGGAGCGAGCCTGCTCGCGATGAGGCCCTCCCAAACAACACAGAAGCAAGACACAAGCACTAACCCGAGCAATCAACGCGCTGCCTGCCTGGGCAACGCAGTTCCACAAAAACAACAGCGAGGTGAAAGCATGTCTGGTAATCGTGGTGTCGTGTATCTCGGCAACGGCAAGGTCGAAGTACAGAAAATCGACTATCCAAAAATGCAGGACCCGCGCGGCAGGAAGATTGAGCACGGTGTCATCCTGCGCGTGGTCTCCACCAACATCTGCGGCTCCGACCAGCACATGGTGCGCGGCCGTACCACCGCCCAGACCGGTCTGGTCCTGGGTCACGAAATCACCGGTGAAGTGATCGAAAAGGGCAGCGACGTCGAGAACCTGAAAATCGGTGATCTGGTGTCGGTGCCGTTCAACGTGGCTTGCGGGCGCTGCCGTTCCTGCAAAGAGCAACACACCGGTGTCTGCCTGACCGTCAACCCGGCCCGTGCCGGCGGTGCCTACGGTTACGTGGACATGGGCGACTGGACTGGCGGCCAGGCTGAATACGTACTGGTGCCGTACGCCGACTTCAACCTGCTGAAACTGCCGGACCGCGACAAGGCCATGGAGAAAATCCGCGACCTGACCTGCCTGTCCGACATCCTGCCCACCGGTTACCACGGCGCCGTGACGGCTGGTGTTGGCCCTGGCAGCACCGTCTACATCGCCGGTGCCGGCCCGGTTGGCCTGGCGGCCGCCGCTTCCGCCCGTCTGCTGGGCGCGGCCGTGGTGATCATTGGTGACGTCAACTCCATCCGCCTGGCCCACGCCAAGGCTCAAGGCTTCGAAATTGTCGACCTGTCCACCGACACCCCGCTGCACGAGCAAATCGCCGCACTGTTGGGCGAGCCAGAGGTAGATTGCGCCGTCGACTGCGTCGGCTTCGAAGCCCGCGGCCACGGCCATGACGGCGTCAAGCACGAAGCCCCGGCCACCGTGCTCAACTCATTGATGGGCGTGGTCCGCGTGGCCGGCAAAATCGGCATCCCCGGCCTCTACGTCACCGAAGACCCGGGCGCTGTCGATGCAGCGGCGAAAATGGGCAGCCTGAGCATCCGCTTCGGCCTGGGCTGGGCCAAATCCCACAGCTTCCACACCGGCCAGACGCCAGTGATGAAGTACAACCGCCAGTTGATGCAGGCGATCATGTGGGACCGTATCAACATTGCTGAAATCGTTGGCGTACAGGTGATCAGCCTGGATGACGCGCCGAAGGGGTATGGCGAGTTCGATGCGGGCGTGCCGAAGAAGTTTGTGATTGATCCGCATAAGTTGTTTAGTGCGGCGTAAGGGCGGTTCGGAAAACAAGAAGGGCGACTTGATGTCGCCCTTTTTTATGTGTATCGAATCGATTTGCCTCTTTCAATGATTTTTTGGGCAGCCAGATACCGGAGGCTTTGTCTTGGAAGCTCATAAATAGTGTCCATAGGGAGATCGCCTGACAGAACAGGTTCAACCCTTCCCGGTGCTGTTTTGACGAGCCGGGGTTTATAAACCTGACCTTGAGGTAAGTGGTAAATATTGTGGGGACGGACCTTCACTTGAGGAAATGACCATTCGGTATGAAGTCGTGCATTAGGTGGCGGTGCTGGTAAAGGTCCAATTCGTGGAGGTCTTTGTCCAGCTGCGGCACTGTTTGAGATGTCAGCGTAAATTGAATCCTGAGAATGAATTGAAGCGATAGTAGCGGTGGAGGACTGCGAGGAAATAGACCTTCGGAATGGATGAGATAGAGAACCGGTTTTTACAGCGTTCACCTTCAGCGCAGAGTTCAAGGAGCTTGCACTTGTAACTCCGCCAGCTGACGGCTTCATGACATTAAGTGACCTCAGGAAAGCCTTTATCCATTGCCAAGTGTGCCCCTTCGGATCACTTCGATTCACTGGATCCCCCTCACAATAGGCATAAGCATTCAACCCACCCTCCCCAAACGGACTCCAACTGTCCGGGCTGTTAAACCGCATCAACACCGGGTTGAACGCCCGATACCCATTGCCCAACAAATAATGCCCCGTCACCGGGTCCGGCCGTTCGCCGTTGAAGCCGAGGAGGCTGAGTAAACCGTTTTCCGCAGGGCGGTAGCCGTAGGGTGTGTAGGCGAGGGGATGAGGCTGTGTGGCATCGAGCGCGTGCAGCACCGAGCGTTGCTGATCGGTGGCGAGCAAGGTGGTTTCGACGCCGCCATCCTGGCGCTGTTGTTGCGCCAGGAGTCGGCCGTCCTGCTGGAAAATCGAGCGCTGTACCGAGCCCTGGATTTCGCTGGTCAGGCGCTCTTTCAGGTAGAAGCGCTGGGTGTGGGCCTGGGCCGAGGGTGTGCAGTCGGCTAGGCGATCCAGTGGGTCGTAGTGGTAGCGGCAGAGCAGCGTTTTGCGGTTTGCCGACATGAATTGACTCCTGCGTGAGCCGAGGGTTACTCCGGCGTCACTCTCGTGGCCTGCATGCCTTTGTCGCCCTTTTCGATTTCAAAAAAGACCGTTTGCTTCTGTTTCAATGTTTTATAACCCTCGCCGGCGATGGCCGAGTAATGAACGAACAATTCCTCGCCTCCTTTGCCGCAAGTGATGAAGCCATAGCCCTTTGCATCGTTAAACCACTTCACGGTTCCTTTGATTCGGTCGCTCATTTTTATTCTTCCTGCTTGCCCGAATGAAGCAAGGCACAGGGACTGTGGTTTGCCCAGAGCCTTGTTTGTCGTTGTCACGGCTGCAGGTTAGAACCCGAACGAACAGCTGCCTACTGTCAACGTTGACAGTAGGCAATACCGAGAGGAAATAACGGCTTGCGCGTTGATAGTCGGATGACTGGCGCCGCGGTCAGGCCATGGCGTGTGCCTGCAAGCGCCGGCCGATCACGTCCAGCACATCGCAGCCATCGCGCAACGGAATCGCCAGGAGCAGGGCGAAATCGTGGAGGACGACGGCGTCGGAACTGAGCTCTTCGCGAAAGGCGATGTTTTCCAACAGTTGGGTCACGGCGCGGATGCGGTAGGCGGCGGTTTCGTGGAGGACGTCGAGGGGGGCTTGGGTATCGATGAGCAGGGCGGCGGGGGAGCAGTCGACGCCGGTGAGGGGCATGTATCGGTTCATTGGGTGGAGCCTCATTTAGTTAAATTGGGACTTCTGACCGCAGTGTTCCGAGTCGCCAAACCCGAGTCGCCATGTGGACGACGGGACAAACTATAGGCATCGCGGATTGGCTTGGGCAAGGCTCGCTGTTGCGGGTGATTTCCCAAGTAGTTGTAAGATTTTTAGTCGACGGTGATCGAGCGCCGGTTGTGGCCAGAAATTGCACGCGTCGGGTTGTGGACACTGTGTAGGAGCTGCCGAGTGAAACGAGGCTGCGATCTTTCCCCAGACACTTGAGTCTCAAGCGAAAGATCAAAAGATCGCAGGCTTCGCCAAGCTCCTACAGGGTCCAAGTGCCCTCGCCACGGTTAGCGATGGGCCGTTGCAGTCTCGACCCGTTCGCAGAATTCAGGGTAGAACCCTTTGGCGCTAGGGCCTTGGCAATAGTCCTGCGCCTGGGCCAGGGCGTCGCTGCTGAATTTCAGGCTGCGGGGCATGCCGGCAAAGGTTTCGTAGCCGCCTTGTTGGGTCTTGATGGCGTCGAACCCTGGCATGTCATAGACCAGTTCCACATCATCATCGGCAAGGATCCGCGCCTTGACCGTCACTTGTGTGTACTGCTTGCCCCCTGGCGCGCCGTTGAGCGCTGCCAGGCCATGGCCGACAACGCGCAGCAGATGCGGGACCCAGGGCTCGCAGTCATCCGCGCAAGCACCTGGACGGTAAAGCACCGTCAGCGTTTGCTGGTCGCGGGTCACATCGGTAAGCGTCGGGTCGGAGCGCTTGATGCGGTGTTCGATGGTCAGCCAGGTCTTTTGTTCTTCGCTGGTGCCGTCGGCCAGTTCCGGATTCAGCGGGCCGCGCTGGCATTCGTTGACGCCCAGGACAATGAGCATGCCCGTCAGGATAACGGCGAGGGTCGCGCCGCCGATTTTTACGTTCATGGGCAAACTCTGCTGGAGGAAGCCGCACTGTACGGTAACGGTGCAGGCGATGGCAGGGCGCCTTGAAACGCTGTGCAGGAACAGTGACGCGGTTGCCATTCCCGATCAAAGAAACAGGTTGAAGTAGTCGCCGTCCATTAACCTGCACATTCTGGTGTTCGGGCTTTCGCAGCGATTGTTCACCCACCCTGAAAAGGCCGGTTCCAGGATCTGCTGATACTCCATATTCAGATTTATGTCCCCGTACCGGCACGTGATGGTCGCCCTTGTGGCTGCCTGTATTTCCTCGTCGGCTTCATGGATAACGTACTCGGCACCTTCGAACTGCAACGATGCCGGGTCGACCACGTCCACGAGGCTTTCGCTCTCCCATTCGTGGTCGTCCTGTATCTCGACGAAGAAAATATCCTCTACCGATTCAATGTTTCTATGGATGTCAGTGACGGCAGGGCAGGTTATTTCACCGGCATGGGCGTGGCCGACAATCAGTAAAAGTAACACCGTGCGTCCAGCCAGTATTTTTTTCATCTGCCAGGCTCCAAAAGTCTCCGTTCAACGATTCACGGCTTTGGTCGGGCGGGCTACTGTCAATGTAGGCAGTTATTTATGTCAATTTAGAACTGTATATGGATGTTTGGTAACTTTTAGATATATTAAAAAGCGCAGTTTTCGTTGAATCAGACACTTCTGACGGCCTTTGGAGAATTTTCTGTAATGGCTATCGGCCATTTATGTAATACGTTTAGGAACAATCTGCGTCCGCGCCAGTCCAACGCTCGCTTTACGCCGCTCTTCATGAGCGGCTTTTTCATGGTCTAGAGGATGTCCCGGATGAAGGTTTCACGTGGTTTTGCTCTGTCTTGCCTGTTGACGCTGGCTGCCAGCCCAGCCTTCGCGCAGTTCAGCCTCAGTGATGCAGCCAATGTGGTGTCGGCGATGCAGGGCAACCAAGGCGAGCAGGGCGAGGGCGCCGTGGCCGCCGCGCCGAAAGCCGCCGGCCTGCTCAACACCTTGGGATCGGAACTCAAGATCACGCCGGAACAGGCCATCGGTGGTGCCGGTGCGATGCTGGGGCTGGCGAAGAACCGACTCAGTGAGCCGCAGTTTTCCGAGTTGAGCAAAAGTGTCCCGGGCCTGGATCAGATCGCTGGGAACAGTGCCATCGGCGGGCTCAATGGCCTGGGCGGTTTGCTCGGGGGCGGGTCGGACAAGAATGCACTGCTCGACGGCTTGCTGGGCAACGTCAAGGACACCGGCGACCTGAACAACGCCTTCAGTGCGCTGGGCATGGACAGTGGCATGATCGGCCAGTTTGCCCCGATCATCTTGCAGTACCTCGGTCAACAGGGCGTGGCGGGTTCGTTGCTGCAGAATCTGGGGGGGATTTGGGGGAGTAGTGCGGGTGTTTGATGAGGGTGTGGCGACATCGAAAATCCGCCACGCAACCATCAGAACCTCAAGCTGAAGTAGTCGGTGTTCACTCGTCTGCAGGTGTTGGTGTCCCGGCTGGCGCAATGGTCGGCGGCCGAGGGTAAAGACATCGGCTGATAATCCAGCGTGAGATTGTTCTCGCCGTAATTGCAGGTGATGCTCACCCTCCTCGTTACCTGCTCATCTTCGTCGGGTTCATGGATCGCGAACTCGGCGTCGTTGAAGGGCAGCACCGCCGGGTTGAGCTCCTGCACGGGGCTCTGGCTTTGCCATTCGGGGTCATCCTGCATTTCTACCGTTTCAGTGTGGTCATGGAGTTGTGTCACGGCTGGACAAGTGACTTCTCCAGCGTGGACATGGCCGATCATCAGCAGAATTATTCCGCCGCCGCCCGTCATGAAGTTTCGCATGGGTGTGCTTCCGTATGATGTCCCGGCGACATGGTTACGGCTGGGGCTGGTGAGGGGTACTGTCAGGGTTGACAGTTTTTTATGCTTATTTGGAATTATTGCTAAGGTTTTTATTCTTTATGATTATTGTTGCTAGTTATTTTTTGGTTGTGCGTTATAAACTTTCACGGCGGATGTTGCGTATGTCTAAAGGTAATGGGCCTAATTTGCCTAATTTATCGCCTAGGCTGAAGGAATGACGACGCACTATTGTATTCCCCAGCCCATGACCCGGCCTCCTCTCGAATTGTACCCATCTGCCAGTTATGAAGTCGGGAGTCATATATGAATAGCCAACTGATGAATGCTTAGGAAAAAGCTGTTGGGCCTTGTTAAGGGTCATTAACTTGCTAGCTTCGGAGCTGCTGATTCCAGATTGTCGACCTAGACCGACCGCTATTAGTTTGTCTAGCTGGGTCTTTGGAGGGCCGTCGGGAAAATGAGAGATTTGTTCGTTTAAGTAAGAGTTAAAGTTGTGGCCTGAGGCTTGGTCGGCCATGTGTTTTGTTTGTTTGGATGCGAGTCTTAAGTTGTTCATGTCCGTGCTTGATAGATGCTTTGATATTTCCTGAAAGGTGTCGAAATTCAAATCAGTGAGCTGCGTTTTGCTCGCTGGAGAAGTTTGCCAGAATCCTTTGAAGAATTGAGTGAATTTCGTGAGTATATGCCCAGTTGGATCTGTTCGGTTTATTGGGTCAGCTCCACAATACATATAGTAGTTTATTCCTCCCTCCCCAAACGGACTCAAACTATCCGGACTATTAAACCGCATCAACACCGGATTAAATGCCCGATACCCATTCCCCAACAAATAATGCCCCGTCACCGGATCCGGCCGTTCGCCGTTAAACCCGAGCAAACTGAGCAGACCGTTCGCTACCGGGCGATGGCCGTAAGGGCTATAGGCAAGGGGATGAAGCCGGTTCGCATCGAGCACATTCAACACCGACCGCTGCTGATCGGTCGCCAGCAGGGCGGTATCAACCTTCGTATCCTCGCGCCGACGTTGCGCCAACAACTGGTCTTCATGCTGAAATACGCTGCGCTGCACCGCGCCCTGTATCTCTGTCGCCAATCGGCTTTTGCAATAAAACCGCTGAATTCCAGCCTCAGCAGAAGGCGCACAATCGACCAGCCGATCCAGCGGGTCGTAGCGGTAGCGGCACAATACGGTCTCACGAGGGGCAGCAGGCATGCTCCGAACTCCGTGCAAGGTCCAAACATCCGGACCTCCAGCATCGGAGCTTTTTCAGCCGCTGCCTACTATCAGAACTGTTAGGTTCCACTCCTTTCGTTGCGCAATTCGGCGATGCGTCGGTCCTTTTCAGTCCAGAGCCGATTAACCCAATCCTGCACTTGCTGGCGAAACACCGGGTCGTTTTCGTAGTCGCCCTGCCACAGCGTCGGGTCCAGTTCGCGGGTCTGGATGTCGATGATGACCCTGGGCACCGCGCCGCTGATCAAGTCCCAGAACCCGGGGATGCGTTGCTGCGGATAGACCACTGTCACGTCCAGCACCGCGTCCAGCTGTTCGCCCATGGCCGCCAGCACGAACGCCACGCCACCGGCCTTGGGCTTGAGCAGGTGGGTGAAGGGGGATTGCTGTTGTTGGCTTTTGGCGGCGGTGAAGCGGGTGCCTTCGAGGTAGTTGACCACCGTGACCGGTTGGCGCTTGAACAGCTCGCAGGCGGCCTTGGTGATTTCCAGGTCCTTGCCGGCCAGTTCCGGGTTTTTCGCCAGGAACGCCTTGGTGTAGCGCTTCATGAACGGGTAGTCCAGCGCCCACCAGGCCAACCCCAGGAACGGCACCCAGATCAGCTCTTTCTTGAGGAAGAACTTGAAAAACGGCGTGCGCCGGTTGAGGGTCTGGACGAGGGCGGGGATGTCCACCCAGGATTGGTGATTGCTGATCACCAGGTAAGACGTATCGCCGCGCAGGTTCGCGCCGCCGCGGATGTCCCAGTGGGTGGGGATGCACAGGGCGAAGATCAGCTTGTCGATTTCGGCCCAGGTCTCGGCGATCCACATCACCGCCCACGAGGCATAGTCGCGAAAGCGCCCGGGCAGGATCAGTTTGAGCACGGCGAACACCAGAAGCGGCCCGAACAGCACCAGGGTGTTGAGCAATAACAGCAGCGTGACGAAACAGCCGGTGAGCAGGCGGCGCATAGATGACTCTTGCAAACAGGTGGGCGGGCCATGATAAGCAGGCTTCGGGCGGCAGGCCAAATCGGTGTGGACGAAAGTTTCACTTGGGCTTGGCTAAACTGGATGGGCTTTTGTGGCGAGGGGATTTATCCCCGCTGGGGTGCGAAGCGCCCCTGAAACCTGATATCTCGGTGCGCCAGACTGATTGAGCTGACTGTTTTGGGGTTGCTTCGCACCCCAGCGGGGATAAATCCCCTCGCCACAGAGGTAGCGCTTGGCTGGAGTTTCTCTTAGCCATTGCTATCGAAGTCAACCGAACGAATTCATCAGCAACGGTCTAAAACCCCACTCCCACAATGGAAGCCCTAACTACATGAAATCAGTTCTAGCCCTGCTTTCCCTGGTGGCCCTTCCAGTGCTGGCCGCCGAGCCGACCCTGTACGGGCGCTATGAATACATCGCGCTGCCGGAAATCGGCGGTGAAGTGCTCAAGGCCAAGATGGACACCGGCGCCCTGACCGCCTCGTTGTCGGCCAAGGACATCGAGACCTTCACCCGCGACGGCGATGACTGGGTGCGGTTCCGCCTGGCGACCAAGGGCGCGAGCAACAAGGTCTACGAACACAAGATCGCCCGCATCAGCAAGATCAAGACCCGTTCCGAAGAGGATGAGGACGACGACGAAAAGATCGCCCCCACCAAGCGCCCGGTGGTCGATCTGGAGTTGTGCCTGGGTAATGTCAAGCGCACGGTCGAGGTCAACCTGACCGACCGCAGCAGTTTCAATTATCCGCTGTTGATCGGGGCCAAGGCGCTGCGTGAGTTTGGCGCGGCGGTGAACCCGGCGCGGCGGTTTACGGCAGATAAGCCGGACTGCTGATGGGGTAGTCAGAATGCGAGCGAGGCCCTGAGAAATGATAGATATTTCGGGGCTTGGGCGACCTGATGTTGATGTTTTAGTGCGAGGGACGTTATTGGCGGATTTCCTTGAGTAAATCAATGCCGGTAAAGTTTTTTATATATTCGGCACGCTTGATATTGGCTCGATAAACGTAATCGTAGTGTGTTTTTTTGATCGGCGTACTTGGGTTTTTGAGGTTAAATTTTTTGATCTTGTGACTACTGTTTGCATTTTTAAAGTGGGCTATGGTTGCGTCAAAATGGGACGTGTCGAGTAGTGTGCTTCCGTTGATCTGGATTTCATGTTTAACGCTTGGGTCCGGATATGTTTCAAAGCCATAGCCTTGTTTTGCGAGTTCGTATGCCTTTGAGCTTTGCTCTAGATCGGTTATGTTGTTGTTTATGGTGTAGCTGTTTTGATTTTTTAATAGTTTTTCGTTGGCGGTTATGGTGTTTTTTCTATTTTTTAATGAAGTAAGATATTCTCTTTGCCTGGCCCGATGTGTCATAAGCCTGCTATGATTTTTAGCTGATCTTGATATCGCCCCTGGAGGTGCAATCAAACTCTTAAGGAAATCATCGATCTGAGGTGTGATGAGTGACATGTTTATTGGGAGATTTATATGTCCTGTAGGGTCCGTCCAATTAATCGGATCTCCTACGCTATACCCGTAAGCATTCAACCCACCCTCCCCAAACGGACTCAAACTGTCCGGACTATTAAACCGCATCAACACCGGATTGAATGCCCGATACCCATTCCCCAACAAATAATGCCCCGTCACCGGATCCGGTCGTTCGCCGTTAAACCCAAGCAAACTGAGCAGCCCGCTTTCCGCCGGACGATGTCCGTAAGGGCTATAGGCAAGTGGATGAACCCGGTTCGCATCAAGCACATTCAACACCGACCGCTGCTGATCAGTCGCCAGCAGGGCGGTCTTCACCTTCGCATCCTCGCGCCGACGTTGCGCCAGCAACTGATCGTCGTGCTGAAACACGCTACGCTGCACCGCCCCCTGTATCTCCGTCGCCAATCGGCTCTTGCAATAAAAGCGCTGAATACCCGCCTCAGCGGAAGGTGCGCAGTCGACCAGGCGATCCAGCGGGTCGTAGCGGTAGCGGCACAATACGGTTTCGCGAGGGGAGGCCGGCATCGACTGAGCTCCATCTGAAGTCCAAAAAAAACCGGTCTTCAGCATCAGCCGTTTTCCAGCGCTTGCCAACTATCAGAACTGTTAGTCGTGACCGCCAACCACCGACCAACTCGACTGCCGATTGACGTACCCCAAACCTTGCGGCACCGTTCCGGCAACTTTACTGCCGGGCCCGCAAGCCATGCCTCATATCCTGATTGTCGAAGACGAAGCCGCCATCGCCGATACACTGGTGTTTGCCCTGCAAGGGGAGGGGTTTGACACCACCTGGTTGAGCCTTGGCGCAGCCGCCCTCGAACACCAGAAAAACACCCCGGCGGACCTGATCATTCTCGATGTGGGCCTGCCGGATATCAGTGGATTCGAGACTTGTAAAAAAATCAGACGTTTCAGCGACGTTCCGGTCATCTTTCTTACAGCTCGGGATGGCGAGATCGACCGGATCGTGGGCCTGGAAATCGGTGCCGACGATTACGTGGTCAAACCCTTCAGCCCCCGCGAGGTGGCGGCCAGGGTCCGGGCGATTCTCAAACGCGTGGCGCCGCGTCCGGCGGCGGAGGTGGGCACGGCGTTGTTTCAGGTCGATGCCGACCGTGTGCAGATCAACTATCGCGGCACACCGCTTAACCTCACCCGTCACGAGTTCCGCCTGCTCAATTGTCTGCTGGAGCAACCTGAGCGGGTCTTCAGCCGTGAGCAACTGCTCGATGCCCTGGGCGTGGCCAGCGATGCCGGCTACGAGCGCAGCATCGACAGCCACATCAAGAGCGTGCGCGCCAAGCTGCGCCTGGTCCGGGCCGAGGCCGAGCCGATCCAGACGCATCGGGGCCTGGGCTACAGCTACAGCCCGGGGCACAGCTGATGTCGCTGGGGATCCGGATTTTCCTGGTGTATGTGCTGTTTATCGCCTTGACCGGTTACTTCGTGCTCAACACGGTCATGGAGGAAATCCGCCCCGGCGTGCGCCAGTCCACCGAAGAAACCCTGGTGGACACGGCCAACCTGATGGCCGAGATCCTGCGGGACGATTTCAAGGCCGGCACCCTCAACCAGAATCGCTGGCCGCAGTTGCTCAAGGCCTACGGCGAGCGCCAGCCGGCGGCGACGATCTGGGGCTTGCCGAAAAACCAGGTCAGCCATCGCATCTATGTCACCGATGCCAACGGCATCGTGGTGCTCGACTCCAGTGGCGTGGCGGTGGGCCAGGATTATTCGCGCTGGAACGACGTTTACCTGACCCTGCGCGGCCACTACGGCGCCCGCTCGACCCGCAGCGTTGCCGATGATCCGACGTCTTCGGTGATGCACGTCGGCGCGCCGATCCGCGACAACGGCCGCATCATTGGGGTCGTCACCGTCGCCAAACCCAACAGTTCCTTGCAGCCTTATGTCGATCGCACCGAGCGGCGCCTGTTGATCTATGGCGCCGGGTTGGTGGCCCTGGGCTTGTTGCTGGGCGGCTTGTTGTCCTGGTGGCTCAGCGCGGCATTGCGGCGTTTGACGAGCTATGCCCAGGCGGTCAGCCAGGGGCGTCGGGTGGAAGTGCCGCATTATCGTGGGGGCGAGTTCGAGCAACTGGCGGGCGCTGTGGAGCACATGCGCACGCAACTGGAAGGCAAGGCTTACGTCGAGCGTTATGTGCATACGCTGACCCACGAGCTCAAGAGCCCGCTGGCGGCGATTCGCGGGGCCGCCGAGCTGCTGCAAAGCGACATGCCCGCCGCCCAGCACCAACGCTTCGTCAATAACATCGACAACGAAAGTGTGCGCATGCAGCAGTTGATCGAACGGTTGCTCAACCTGGCCCAGATCGAGCAGCGCCAGGGGTTGGAAGAAGAAGTCGCGGTGCCGCTGGCAGCGTTGATGGACGAGCTGCTGGAAGCGCGTGGCGGCTGGATTGAAAGTCGCCAGTTGACGGTTGAACAGCATATCGCTGCCGACCTGACGCTGACCGGTGAGCCGTTCCTGTTGCGCCAGGCCTTGGGCAATCTGCTGGAAAACGCCCTGGACTTCACCCCCGTCAACGGTCGGCTACGTATCAGCGCCGAGCGCAACGGGAACCGCGTCGAGATCCGTTTGTTCAATCAGGCCGCGCCGATTCCCGACTACGCGCTGCCACGCCTGAGCGAGCGCTTCTACTCCCTGCCGCGCCCGGACAGCGGCCGCAAGAGCACTGGCCTGGGGCTCAACTTCGTGGAGGAGGTGGTGCAGTTGCATGGGGGGCAATTCAGTATTGGCAATATCGTGGGTGGGGTTGAGGTGGTGCTGAGGTTGCCTTGAGGGAACTTGGTTAATCTTATTATTGATTAATTTACATAACCATTTTTTAGGTTTAATTTCCCCTCAGCACCGGCGAACAATTTTGTAGACCTGTCAGCAAGCCATGCCTTACGGCGAGATGACTTTCGGTCGGCTGGTCCTATTCGTGGATACACAACCGGGAGCATGAGCATGGTGAGCCTCTGGCAAAAACTGCAGGCCAAGTTGTTGCGCGCCTTCGCCAAGAGAATGAAGGCGAAGTTTACCTACGACGCTGCGTTGTTTCCGTTGCGCGCCGTTGTCGAGCAAACCATTCCGACGCCTTGGGGGCCTGCGCGGGCGCTGTTTTACTGGCCCCATTCGCAGTCCTCGGCAAATCTGCCGGTGTACCTGAATTTCCATGGCGGTGGCTTTGTCGCGGGGACGCCCGAACACGACGACAGCTATTGCCGTCGACTGGCCCATAACCTGAACTGCCTGGTGGTCAATCTGGACTATGTGCTGGCGCCGGAGCACGCCTTCCCCGCAGGCCCGCGGCAGTGCTTCGCGGTGCTCGAATGGCTGGCCAGCGAAGCCGAAACGCTGGGCATCGATCCTCAGCGTTTCGCCGTCGGCGGCCATAGCGCCGGCGGCAATCTGGCCGCCGCCGTGGCGGGCCTGGCGCGAGGGCATCAGGCGTTGAAGGTGGTGCATCAGTTGATCGACTATGCGGCGCTGGATCTGCACCAGGACCCAGCCTTGAAGACGTCCACCAGTGCCCGGCCACTGCTCAATGCCGGCCTGATGCGCTTCTTCAATAGCTGCTACCTGAGCGATCCGGCACAGGCGCTCGATCCGTTGGCCTCACCCCTGTTGGCGCCGGTCGAGGCGCTGGCGGGGATGCCGGCTGCCACGGTGATCACGGCGCAATACGATATCTTGCGTGCCGAAGGCGAGGCCTACGCCGAGAAGTTACGCCAGGCCGGCGTGCCGGTGCGCCAGCGAATGTTTGAAGGCTGCGACCATATGTTCACCCACCTGGGACCGGACGAGTCGGCCGAGGAGGCCTGGCAGCTGATGGAGGACTCCCTGCGCGAAGCTTTCCAGGCCGTGGACGTGGCGGATGCCGGCGTTCGTGCTCGACACGACGATGGCAGTCTCCACACAATCTCCACAATCGCTCCATAAGCCCAACACACAGCCACCCCAGACTCTCCCTCATTCGAACAGGGAGAGCCCCACATGAACCGCAGCCTCGCCATAAAACTGGGCATGATCGCCCTCTTGATTCTCTTGTTGATGATCCCGTTGTTGATGATCAACGGGCTCATTGATGAGCGCCAGGAACTGCGTGACGGTGTGCTGCAGGACATCGCCCGCAGCTCCAGCTACAACCAGCAACTGATCGGGCCGATGATCGTGGTGCCGTTTCGCAAGAGCGTGAAGGTCTGGAATACCAACGAGAAGACCGGCGTGCGTTTCCTGGAAACCGTCGAGCGAGCGGGCGAGTTGTATTTTTTACCGGAGCAGTTTGAACTCGACGGCCAGATCCGCACCGAAACCCGTGCCCGGGGCATCTACGAAGCGCGCTTGTTCCATGCCGATAACCGGATCGATGGCCGTTTCAAGGTGCCTGAGCGCTACGGTGTAGCCGCCAAGGATTTTGCCGATTACCGCTTCGATGAGCCGTACCTGAGCGTCGGCATCAGCGACATTCGCGGCATCGAGAATGCGCTGACCCTGACGCTCAACCAACAGACCGTCGACTTCCTGCCTGGCTCGCGGCTCGGTTGGCTGGGGCAGGGTGTGCATGTGCCGCTGCCGATGATCACCGCCCAGGGCGGCCCTGAGTTGACCTTCGGTTTCGACCTGCGCCTGCAAGGCACTGGCGAGTTCCAGATTCTGCCAGTGGGCAAATCCACCAAGGTGCACCTGTCGGCTGACTGGCCGCATCCGAGCTTTATCGGCAACTACCTGCCGACCAATCGTGAAATCAATGAGCAGGGTTTCAGTGCCGACTGGCAGACGTCGTTTTTCTCCACCAACCTCCTGGAAACACTGCAAGCCTGCGAACCGAGCGATAGCTGTGAAGCGTTCCGCAGCCGGGCCTTCGGGGTGAGCTTCATCGACCCGGTGGACCAGTACCTCAAGAGCGACCGGGCGATCAAATATGCGCTGCTGTTTGTCGCCCTGACCTTCGCCGGTTTCTTCCTCTTCGAGGTACTCAAGAGCCTGGCGGTGCACCCGGTCCAGTACGCCTTGGTGGGCGTGGCGCTGGCGTTCTTTTACCTGCTGCTGTTGTCGCTGTCGGAGCACATCGGCTTCACCCTGGCGTACTTGGTGTCGGCCAGCGCCTGTGTATTGCTGATCGGGTTCTATGTCTGCCATGTGTTGCGCAGCGTGAGCCACGGCCTGGGATTCTCGGTGGGGCTGGCGGGCTTGTACGGTTTGCTCTACGGCCTGTTGAGCGCCGAGGACTACGCGCTGTTGATGGGCTCGCTGTTGCTGTTCGGCCTGCTGGGCGTGTTCATGGTGCTGACCCGCAAGCTGGACTGGTACGGGGTCGGGTCGAAGCCGGCGGCGGCGATGAGCTTTGATCTGGGAGAGGTGAAATGAGCCGGTCGCTGGGGTTGCGTGAGGACCAGCGGGTGCGGGAGGTGTTGGTGATGCAGATTGCTGGGTTGTTTCCGCTGGATCCGGTGCACTGCCATCGCGGGCAAGCCTTGCTCCCACAGGTTGAGCGGGTCTATGTGGGGGCTAACCTGCTCCCACAGGTTGAGCGGGTCTATGTGGGGGCTAACCTGCTCCCACAGGTTGAGCGGGTCTATGTGGGGGCTAACCTGCTCCCAAGATTGAGCAGGTCTATGTGGGGGCTAACCTGCTCCCACAGGTTGAGCGGGTCTATGTGGGGGCTAACCTGCTCCCAAGGTTGAGCGGGTCTATGTGGGGGCTAACCTGCTCCCACAGGTTGAGCGGGTCTATGTGGGGGCTAACCTGCTCCCAAGGTTGAGCGGGGTCTATGTGGGAGCAAGGCTTGCCCGCGATAAGGCCGGCACGGCTAACGCAAAGCTAAACCCTGGGCACCGTCTCGACCATCGAAGGCCGCAGACTGACCTCGGCAAACCACGCCGCCAGTTGCGGATTGGCCTTGCGCCATTCCAGGTCGGGATGGCGCAGGTCGAGGTAGCCCAAGGCGCAGGCCACGCTGATGGAGGCCACGTCGAAGTGGCAGGCCAGCTCGGCAATCGCTTCGGCTTCGAGCATGCCCAGGGCCCGGCGAATTTTGTCCCGCTGCGCATCGAGCCATTCGTCCCAGTGCTTTTCCACAGGGCGCAGCGCGGTTTCGTAGCGGATCATCACGGCCGCATCCATGATCCCATCGGCCAGGGAGGCCAGGGTCAGGCGCCGCCAGCGGGCCGCGCCGTCCCGGGGGATCAGCGGGTTGCCGACGTGCTGGTGATCGAGGTAGTCGAGGATGACGCGGCTGTCGTGGATCACCGTCCCGTTGGCCAGGCGCAGGGCCGGGATCTTGCTCAACGGGTTGTCATCGATCAGCGCCCGGTCCGGCTTGACCGGCGAGAGCTGGCTGAGCTGCAACGCCACGCGGTCCTGCTGGCCGGTTTCGTGCAGCAGCACCAGGACCTTGCGAACGAAGGGCGAAGCGGGGTTGTGGAACAGCGTCATGCTGGGAGTGGACATGCAGGCATCCTCGGTAAACGGCTAGCGCCTAGCCTAGAC
>NZ_MUOA01000042.1:0-85167 GCF_002001065.1 Pseudomonas sp. A25(2017)
ATCGCGATTGCGCTGGGGGTGGTGGGGGTCGATCGGTGGGCATCGTTGAAATAGAGGCCTGCAGAGCACATAGCTGTGTGAGCCAAACCTGTGGGAGCAAGGCTTGCCCGTGACTGTGGGAGCAAGGCTTGCCCGCGATGAAGATCACGCGGTTTACCTGAAGACCACGGCACCCGCATCGCGAGCAAGCTCTGCTCCCACAGATAGGTGTCCCCCAGGTAGGTGTCCCACAGGGATTTTGTGTTCACAGGTGGAGATCACCGCCTAGCCGGCAACATCCACACCAACCCACTGGCCTTGGCCCGTTCATGACACAACGCCAAGACACCGCGGCGCTCCTCGTTGTCCATCCGGCTCCACCGGGTGATCTCCGCCACGGTGCGCTGGCAACCGGTGCAGATGTCGTCATCGTCCAGCGCGCAGATGTTCACGCAGGGCGAAGGCACCGGGCGTTCAGGGGCGCTCATGGTTCCTGCTCGAACAGGTCGCGGGCGTAGCGCTGGGCATTGTGCACATAGTGCGCGGCGCTGGCCTCGAGCATGTTCTTCTGGGCCTCGGTCAGTTCACGCACCACCTTGCCGGGCGAGCCCATCACCAGCGAGCCGTCGGGAATTTCCTTGCCCTCGCCGATCAGCGAGTTGGCGCCGATGATGCAGTTCTTGCCGATCTTCGCGCCATTGAGAATCACCGCGTTGATGCCGATGAGGCTGTAGTCGCCCACCGTACAGCCATGGAGCATGGCGTTGTGGCCGATGGTCACGCCGGTGCCGATGGTCAGCGGATAACCCATGTCGGTGTGCATCACCGTGCCGTCCTGCACGTTGCTGTTCTTGCCGATCAGGATCAGTTCGTTGTCGCCGCGCAGCACGGCGTTGAACCAGACATTGGCGCCCTCTTCGAGGCGGACCTTGCCCACCAGCGTGGCGTTGGGCGCGACCCAGCTCTGTGGGTGGGTTTCGACACGGGCATCGCCCAGGCGGTATTTCATGAGGGTCCTCGGGTCATCAGGTATTGATGTAGCTTTTGGGCGGTGTGTGCAGGTCGATGTCGGCGTCGTACAGCAGGTTGACCAGTTCGACGATCATGATCGCCGTCAGGCCCCAGATCTTGTACTCGCCAAATCGATAGCTGGGCACGTACCAACTGCGGCCCTGGTAATCGATACGGTGCGTGTGTTCACGCGGATCCTTGCGGAAAAACTCCAGCGGCACGCTGAATACCGCAGCGATCTCGGCATCGTTGGCCTGGTATTCGACGTAGTCCGGAATCACCCCGACATACGGTGTGACCTTGATGCCATGCAGCGAGATCAACGGGCTGAGGGGGCCGATCACTTCCACCAGGCCGGGCGGCAGGCCGATTTCTTCCTCGGCTTCGCGCAGGGCGGTGAAGATCAGGTCCGGGTCTTCCGGGTCGCGGCGCCCGCCGGGGAACGCCACCTCGCCGCCATGGGTCGAGAGCCCGCTGGCGCGCAGGGTCAGTACCAGCTCCGGTTCATCGCTGCGGGTGATCGGCACCAGCACCGCGGCTTCAGGGAAACGTTGGTCGGCCTGCAGATCGTGCGGGGCATGGTTGCTTACTCGATGCAGTAGCTCGTCCAGCATGAGACTTCTCGATTTATTCGCTACCTTGCATCATGCACCAATCGTTCAAGCGGCCCAACCCCCGCACCACGTCGTGTCGCGAAACGACAACTTGCCGCACCGGCCTACGCACGCCAAGATAGGCGCAGCATTCAGGAACCCAAGCATGAAATTCTGTAGCCAGTGCGGTAACCCGGTGACCCAGCGCATACCCGAAGGCGACTCGCGCCTGCGTTTTGTCTGCGACACCTGCCACACCATCCATTACCAGAACCCCAACATCGTGGCCGGCTGCGTACCGACCTGGGGCAGTAAAGTCCTGTTGTGCCGGCGCGCCATCGAGCCGCGGCGCGGTTACTGGACGCTGCCGGCAGGCTTCATGGAAAACGGCGAAACCATCGAACAGGCCGCCGTGCGCGAAACCGCCGAAGAAGCCTGCGCCCGGGTGCGAAACTTGAGCATCTATACGCTGATTGACGTACCGCATATCAGCCAGGTACATGTATTCTTCCGCGCCGAGCTGATGGATGAGGATTTCGCCGCCGGGCCCGAGAGCCTGGAAGTGAAGTTGTTCGAAGAAGCGGACATTCCCTGGGACGAGTTGGCTTTCCGTACGGTGGGCCGCACCCTGGAATATTTCTATGCCGACCGCCGCGCCGAGGATTACCCGGTGCGATCCGAATCGATTCCACCGTTGGCTCAGCCGGCCAACACCTGAAAAACCAATCAATATAGTCGCGACACCTCTAGGGATATCGTTTCAATGCGCTGGTTGCTTGTCCTGTTCTGCTTGTCGTTCACAACGGTGTCCCAGGCCTCGGCGGTGGGAACCTACAACGGCAAGGTCATCGAAAAAGTGCTGGTGCTCAAGTCCGCCCATCAATTGCAATTGATCAACGACGGCAAGCCGCTCAAGACCTATCGCATCTCCCTGGGCAAGGGCGCCAAAAAAGGCCCCAAGCTGATAGAAGGCGACAAGCGCACCCCCGAAGGCTTCTATTGGCTGGACTGGCGCAAGACCAGCGACCGGTTCTATCTGTCGATGCACATTTCCTACCCCAACATCAGCGACGCCGCCCGCGCCCGCCGCGAAGGCGTGGAACCGGGGGGCATGATCATGATCCACGGCACGCCGGATTCGGAAGAGAACCCTGAGCAGTTGTTCCATACGCTGGACTGGACCGATGGCTGCATCGCCATGCGCAATGTGGACATGCGCGAGGTGTGGAGCCTGGTGCCGGATGGGACGATGATCGAAATTCGACCGTAGTACCCGACCACACATGAGATCCCTGTGGCGAGGGGATTTATCCCCGTTGGGCTGCGCAGCAGCCCCCCTAAACAAACAACTCAATTTTCCTGACACACCGAATTGCCTGGCTTGAGGGCTGCTTCGCAGCCCAACGGGGATAAATCCCCTCGCCACAGGGAACGGTGTCGACCAGCCTTTTGTTACAAGTCCAAGAACCGCAACGCAATCCCCTCCCCCAGCCTTGATCTACCCTCAGAACTGATGCGGTGGTTCGGCTCGCTGTGCCCCGCAGAATCCAAAGTGAGACGTGTCACGTCGAAGCATAGGTAGTCATGACGTATGTGATTCGACAGGGCTTCACCTGTTCCAGATGAGACATCAAATCATGACAACTCATAACAGTTTTATACGGACGACAGCGGTTGCGGTGGTGGCGTTGACGGGTGTGTGGCAACCGGGCTCCGACGCGTGGGGGGCCGATGGAAAAGAGGAGCCGTGGTATACCGCCTGGCTTCAGGTCGCGGCGGATTCGAGCGTGCCGATCCGCGATACCAAGCCATCGTTGCATTGGCGTACCGACATGGGCACGCTCTATCGAGGAGACACTACGGATCAGGGACTCGGGGCCTTCCAAGACGGGATCTTACCCAAAGCCGCAGGCTTTCCCATACCCGAGTGGATGTATGACTGGTGGAGCCACGGAGCTGGGGCAGGGAAATCGGTCTACAGCAGTACAACCCGCGACCAGAGTCTCGCCCAACGTTTCGCCAAGGAATGGGTGTATGAGATCAAAGCCCCTCATGGTATTGACCAGGATGCATCTGGTGGAGCTGTCAGCGAGCAGGAAATCAGCTTTCCGGGGGGAGTCAAGCGCGAGTTCATCAGGCAAGCATGCAAGAAAGACAACCTTGCCGATTGTGAAGCGAACCAGAACTACCGCGAGCCGACCGGCCATGAAAGCCCACTGGAGGTCGCGGCGGTCAGCATAGAATGGAGCCGGATCACGCCTCCAGAAGGTTTGGCGTGGGTAAAAAGCAAAGAGTCCCTCTGGGCGGTCGGTTCCCAGACAATCAATCCAGTACAGGGGGCGGCTGCGCTTGCCCAAGGGTTACGGGGCAGGAGCTCGCTGCCACCCATTCTCAGATGGGCCAGCCAGCCGGAGTCCCCCTACATTCAATCGGTCGTTGTGGCATTTCGCGACTATAGCGAAGCCAAGGTCTGGGCTGTCGTGGAAGCACAAAACGGTGGATGGGTATATGAAGTCAGACCCAACAGCGTGGCAGTGGATCTATCAGGGCGTAACACCGGCGCACGCGAAGGCGCCTTCGCGTTCATCGGCGGTATCAAGGGAGGCCTGTTGATGAACGCCCGCCGTTTCGAGAAAGGCGTGGGCGAACCGGTCGAGTGCATTGGCATCGAAAAAGAAGCTTGCCGCCTCGAAAACCGCCATCAATAGTTTTCGCAGTGCAGGCTGGCTGGCTAATGCTAACTCCCACAATGGTGTTGTGAACGCCACTAACCACTGTGGGAGCGAGCTTGCTCCGGGCGGCGATCCGACGATGGGGCCGGCACTTATGGCATCAAGTCCGAAGCTCTACCCGGTCCAAGGCTTTGTTCGCCAACAACGTTCCCAGCTCGATCATCTGCGCCACCCCCAACGCCACATGCCGCCGCGAACCGTCCAAGTCAAACAGGAGGTCGCTAAGCACCGCATTGGCCGAGGCCAGGGTTTCGCTGAGGTTAGCTAGCAAGGTTTCGGTGTCAACGTTGTCCGATACGCTGAACAACTGCACCGAGGGTTTGGGTTCTGGTTCGCTGTCGTCAGGCTTGAGGTAATGATCCATCGCGCGGTCGGCGGCTTCTTTCAGCTTTTCGGGGGCGTAGTCGCCGTAGGGGAAGGTGGAGGCGGGTTTTGGCATGTCAGAATTATTTTTCAATTGAAGCTCCTTTAAATTAATGGAGCCCAGGACAAAACGTCCGGGCTTGTTGCCCCTTGATTTTTTTCGGACGGTCAAACCCGGTCGCTGAATTGGCAGCGACACCCAAAGGCTAGAGCCCTACCTTCCGAGGGACAACCTTAAAAACATGTCGGAAACTTCGGTGCGTCTGACAGACCAGCCATCTGATCAGAGATGTTTCGCACAAATTCAGATAGGCTTTTTTGGATTGAATTGGGTACATATCCGTTGCTGCGGTAACGGCCACTTAGGGTTCCGCCCTGACGGCGGGTCACTTTTGGAAAGAGCGCCAAAAGTAACCAAAAACGCACTGCCCCACCACTCGGTGCCTCGCCTAGGCTCGGCATGCCTGAACGAAGGCATTGTTCCGTGGGCCCGCCGCGAAGGGCCATCCATGGCCCAGCGCGGCTATCCCGGCATCCATGCCGGGATGCCCACTGCACAATGCCTGCGTTCGGCCAGCGTGGTTAACGGGGCGCCGAGATCAACATCCACCGCGAGGCGGCCTGGTAGCCGACCTGGCTCTCCCGGTCGTACACCCATCAGATCTGTGGGAGCAAAGCTTGCTCGCGAGGCGGCCTTACAGCCAACCTGGTTCTTCCAGTAGTACTCCGATCCCATTGTGGGAGCGAGCTTGCTCGCGATGAGGCCAGCAGCCCAACATCCATGTGACTGAACCACCGCCATCGCGAGCAGCCTCGCTCCCACATTTAATCTCCAGTGAACACAAAATTTATGCCCAACACAGAACCACTGTGGGAGCGGGCTTGCTCGCGAAGAGGCCTGCAGCCCAACATCCATGTGACTGAACCACCGCCATCGCGAGCAAGCTTTGCTCCCACAGATCTGATGGGTGTACGACCGAGAGAACCAGGTCGGCTGTTAGGCCGCCTCGCGGTGGACGTTGATCTCGGGCGCCCCGTTAACCACGCTGGCCGAACGCAGGCATTGCGCAGTGGGCAACCCGGCATGGATGCCGGGTTAGCCGCGCTGGGCCATGGATGGCCCTTCGCGGCGGGCCCACGGAGCAATGCCGGAGTGAGGGCACACCGAGCCTAAGCGAGGTGCCGAGTGGTGGGGCAGAAGCGTTTTGCTTACTTTTGCGCTTCTCAAAAGTGAGCCGCCGTCAGGGCGGAACCCTAAGCAGCCGTGACCGCAGCAACGGATATACACACAAAACCCACACCCAATAAAAAACCCGCTGATCCAATCAGCGGGTTTTTCATTTAAGCGGAGAAGATCAAAAATCCTCCAACCGCCACACCTCATACGCCGGCGTCTCATAGGGATGGCTGAGCTTCAAAACCTCCACCACCGCACGAATCAACTCATCAGCAACGACAAGCTCCACCTTCCATTCCTCGACCTGCTCAACCTGCCCCGCCTCACCAATGAACGGCTGGCTGCCGTCCAACGGGCGAAACTGGCCCAGGCCCAACACTTGCCAGGCACAGTGGTCATAGTCGCCGATTCGCCCGCCACCGGCAGCGAATACGGCGCTTTTGACCACGTCCAGATGGCTGGCCGGGACGAAGAAGCAGAGCTTGTACACCGCCTTAGTTCACCCAGACGCGCGCGTTGCGGAACATGCGCATCCATGGCGCGTCTTCGTTCCAGTCGTCCGAACGCCACGAGTTCTGCACCGCGCGGAACACACGCTCCGGGTGCGGCATCATGATCGTGACGCGGCCGTCGCGGCTGGTCAGGCCGGTGATCCCGCGCGGCGAGCCGTTCGGGTTGGCCGGGTAGGTTTCGGTGACCTTGCCGTGGTTGTCGACAAAACGCAGCGACACGCAACCGGACAAGTCGGCTTCGAGCAGCGCTTCTTCGCTTTCGAATTCCGCATGGCCTTCGCCGTGGGCGATGGCGATCGGCATGCGCGAACCGGCCATGCCCTGCAGGAAGATCGAGTTCGACTCCTGCACCTGGACCATCGCCACGCGGGCTTCGAACTGCTCGGAACGGTTACGCACGAAGTGCGGCCAGAACTCGCTGCCCGGGATCAGCTCGTGCAGGTTGGACATCATCTGGCAACCGTTGCACACACCGAGGGTGAAGCTGTCGGTGCGTTCGAAGAAACCCTGGAACGCATCGCGGGCGCGGCTGTTGAACAGCGCCGACTTGGCCCAGCCTTCACCGGCACCCAACACGTCACCGTAGGAGAAACCGCCACAAGCGACCATGCCCTTGAAGTCGTTCAGGTCGACACGACCGGCGAGGATGTCGCTCATGTGCACGTCGATCGCGTTGAAGCCGGCGCGGTCGAACGCTGCCGCCATCTCCACCTGGCCGTTGACGCCCTGCTCGCGCAGGACCGCCACTTGTGGGCGAATGCCTTTCTTGATGTAGGGCGCGGCCACGTTTTCGTTGACGTCGTAGCTGAGCTTGGCGCTCAGGCCCGGGTTGTCTTCTTCCAGCAGCGCGTCGAATTCCTGCTCGGCGCAGTCGGCGTTGTCGCGCAGGCGCTGGATCTGGTAGCTGGTTTCCGCCCACTGGCGCTGCAACAGGCTGCGCTGGCCTTCGAAGACGGTGTCGCCGTTGAAGGTGATGTTGATGTGGGCGTTGTTGATCGGCTGGCCGATCACCGAGACGCAGTCGGCCAGGCCGGCTGCGCTGAACTGGGCGAGGATGTCCGGGGTGGCGTCCTGGCGAACCTGGATCACCGCGCCCAACTCTTCGTTGAACAGGATGGCCGGGATTTCGGCGGTGGACTCGGCAACGCTGTCGAGGGTCAGGCTCAGGCCGCAGTGGCCGGCGAAGGCCATTTCCACCACAGTGGTCAGCAAACCACCGTCGGAACGGTCGTGGTAAGCCAGCAGGTGACCGTCGGCGTTGAGACCCTGGATGACGGCGAAGAACGCTTTCAGGTCTTCGGCATCGTCGACGTCCGGTGCTTGCGAACCGAGCTTGCCATGCACCTGGGCCAGGATCGAGGCGCCCATGCGGTTCTGGCCACGGCCCAGGTCGATCAGGATCAGGTCGGTGGTGCCCTTGTCCATGCGCAGTTGCGGGGTCAGGGTCTGGCGGATGTCGGTGACCGGGGCGAAACCCGTCACGATCAGCGACAGCGGCGAGGTCACGCTCTTGTCCACGCCTTCGTCGTTCCAGCGCGTGGCCATGGACATGGAGTCCTTGCCCACCGGAATGGTGATGCCCAGCTCAGGGCACAGCTCCATGCCGACCGCCTTGACGGTGTCGTACAGACGGGCGTCTTCACCCGGGTGACCGGCGGCGGACATCCAGTTGGCCGACAGCTTGATGTCGGAAATCTTGCCGATACGCGAAGCCGCGATGTTGGTCAGGGTCTCGCCGATCGCCATGCGGCCCGACGCCGGGGCGTCCAGCAGTGCCAGCGGCGTGCGCTCGCCCATCGCCATGGCTTCACCGGTGTAGACGTCGAAGCTGGTGGCGGTCACGGCAACGTCAGCCACCGGCACCTGCCACGGGCCAACCATCTGGTCACGGGCCACAAGGCCGGTGATGGTGCGGTCGCCGATGGTGATCAAAAAGCTCTTGCTCGCCACGGCCGGGTGATGCAGCACGCGCTCAATGGACTCGGCGACATCGAGGGTCGACGGATCGAAATCGTCGCCCAGCTCTGCTTCGCGAACGGCCGAACGGTGCATGCGCGGGGCCTTGCCCAGCAGCACTTCCAGCGGCATGTCCACCGGGCTGTTGCCGAAATGGCTGTCGGTGACGGTCAGTTGCGGCTCGGCGGTGGCTTCACCCACTACCGCGAACGGGCAGCGCTCGCGCTCGCAAATGGCCTGGAAACGTTCGAAGTCGGCCGGACCGACCGCCAGGACGTAACGCTCCTGGGATTCGTTGCTCCAGATTTCGTGCGGGGCCATGCCCGGCTCGTCGTTCGGAATGTTGCGCAGTTCGAAGCGGCCACCACGGCCACCGTCGTTGACCAGTTCCGGGAAGGCGTTGGACAGGCCGCCCGCGCCGACGTCGTGAATGAAGCTGATGGGGTTGTGTTCACCCAACTGCCAGCAACGGTCGATGACTTCCTGGCAACGGCGTTCCATTTCCGGGTTTTCCCGCTGGACCGAGGCGAAGTCCAGGTCCGCCGAGCTGGTGCCGGTGGCCATGGAGGAAGCGGCACCGCCACCCAGGCCGATGAGCATGGCCGGGCCACCGAGGACGATCAGCTTGGAGCCGACCAGGATCTCGCCTTTCTGCACGTGTTCGGCGCGGATGTTGCCCATGCCGCCAGCCAACATGATCGGCTTGTGGTAACCACGGACTTCCTCACCACGCGGGGTGGTGATGGACTGTTCGAAGGTACGGAAGTAGCCGGTCAGGGCCGGACGGCCGAATTCGTTGTTGAACGCCGCGCCCCCCAGGGGGCCTTCGATCATGATGTCGAGGGCGTTGACGATGCGCTCAGGCTTGCCGTACGGCTTTTCCCACGGCTGTTCAAAGCCCGGGATCTGCAGGTTCGACACGGTGAAGCCGGTCAGGCCGGCCTTGGGCTTGGCGCCGCGCCCGGTGGCGCCTTCGTCACGGATCTCGCCACCGGAACCGGTGGACGCGCCCGGGAACGGGGCAATCGCGGTCGGGTGGTTGTGGGTCTCGACCTTCATGAGGATGTGCACCGGCTCCTGGACCGCACCGTACTGGCGGGTCTCAGGGTTCGGGTAGAAACGACCGGCAACGCTACCGACGATCACCGCCGCGTTGTCCTTATAAGCCGACAGCACACCTTCATTGTGCATCTGATAGGTGTTCTTGATCATGCCGAACAGGCTTTTTTCCTGGTCCTGGCCGTCAATGTCCCAACTGGCGTTGAAGATCTTGTGGCGGCAGTGCTCGGAGTTGGCCTGGGCGAACATCATCAGTTCGATGTCGTGGGGGTTGCGCTTCAAGCCCTGGAAGGCGTTGACCAGGTAATCGATCTCGTCTTCGGCCAGGGCCAGGCCCAGCTCGACGTTGGCTTTTTCCAGCGCGGCACGGCCGCCGCCCAGTACGTCGATAGCGGTCAGTGGCTTGGGTTCGGCGTGGCTGAAGAGGCCGGCGGCCTGCTCCAGGTTGCCCAGGACGACCTGGGTCATGCGGTCATGCAGGCCTTCGGCGATCAGTTGGGCCTCGGCCTCGCTGAACTCACCGGCGACATAAAAGGCAATACCGCGCTCCAGGCGCTGGATTTTCGCCAGGCCGCAGTTGCGGGCGATGTCGCTGGCCTTGCTCGACCACGGCGAAATGGTGCCGAAACGCGGCAGTACCAGGAACAGGCGACCGGCCGGCTCCTGGACAGGAACACTGGGACCGTACTTCAGAAGGCGCGCAAGCACCTGCTGTTCGTCGCCGGTCAAACCGCCGGTGACTTCGGCGAAGTGAGCGAATTCAGCATACAAGCCACTGACAGCCGGAACCTTCTGGCTCAGTTGCTCAAGGAGTTTGCTGTGGCGAAAGGCAGAAAGGGCAGGAGCGCCGCGCAGGATCAACATCTTCGGGACAGCCTCGGGAAGGGGTGTGCTTTGAGGCCGTGCATTCTAGCCTAAACCGCCGGCAACGGCACCCGAAACGGCACGCGCGATGCTGGCCGAATGTCGGTCTTTGCGCACACGGCGGTATTGGACACCCGCACCAAGGTTTTCGCAGAGTTATTTTTCAGCGACGCAAAGCCCTGCGCGCCCCGGCCGGCTGGTGCTGCGGACATGTTTTGCAATGGCTAGCAGACTGGCCTTTTGCTGTCGAGATATGGCGGTAGGGGCCGTTTGCGTATACTGCGCAGATGTTTTCCCCAACGGCTTTGCGTCCGCGATATGCCAGATGGCTGATCGCAACCGGACTCTTCCTGGTGCTCGGTGGTTGTGTTGAGAAACCCAACACACTGGAGCGCGTAAAGGAGGATGGCGTGCTGCGGGTGGTTACCCGAAACAGCCCTGCCACCTACTTCCAGGATCGCAATGGTGAAACCGGCTTCGAATACGAGCTGGTGAAGCGCTTCGCCGACGATTTGGGGGTGGAGCTGAAGATCGAGACCGCCGACAACCTCGACGATCTGTTCAACCAGATCGGCAAGCCCAACGGTCCGGTACTCGCGGCGGCGGGCCTTGTCAGCAGCGAGCAGCGCAAGAAGCAGGTGCGGTTTTCCCGCTCCTACCTGGAAGTCACCCCGCAAATCATCTACCGCAACGGCCAATCACGCCCCACCGACGCGGCGGCCCTGGCGGGCAAGAAGATCATGGTGCTCAAGGGCAGCACCCACGCTGAACAACTGGCCCAACTGAAACTGCAGTATCCAGGCATCGAATACGAAGAGTCCGACGCAGTCGAGGTTGTCGACCTGCTGCGCATGGTGGATGAGGGGCAGATCGACCTGACGCTGGTGGATTCCAACGAAGTGGCGATGAACCAGGTGTACTTCCCCAACGTGCGCGTGGCGTTCGACCTGGGCGATGCCCGCAGCCAGAGTTGGGCGGTTGCCCCTGGCGAGGACAACAGCCTGCTCAACGAGATCAACAGCTACCTGGACAAGGTGCAGAAGAACGGCACCTTGCAGCGCCTCAAAGACCGTTATTACGGGCACGTTGACGTCCTAGGCTACATGGGCGCCACCACGTTCGCCCAACACTTGCAGCAACGACTGCCCAAATACGAACAACATTTCAAGGCCTACGCCAAGAAAGAGAAAGTCGACTGGCGCCTGCTGGCCGCGATCGGCTACCAGGAATCGCTGTGGCAACCGACGGTCACCTCCAAGACTGGCGTGCGCGGCCTGATGATGCTGACCCAGAACACCGCCCAGGCCATGGGCGTATCCAACCGCCTGGATCCGAAGCAAAGCATCATGGGCGGCGCCAAGTACCTGGCCTACATGAAGGAGCAGTTGGACGAAAGCATCGAGGAGCCCGACCGCACCTGGTTCGCCCTCGCCGCCTATAACGTGGGCAGCGGTCACCTGGACGACGCCCGCAAACTGGCGGCCAAGGAAGGGCTGAACCCGAACAAGTGGTTGGATGTGAAGAAGATCCTGCCGCGCCTGTCCCAGAAACAGTGGTACAGCAAGACCCGCTACGGCTACGCCCGGGGCGGCGAGCCAGTGCATTTCGTGGCGAACATCCGTCGCTACTACGACATCCTGACCTGGGTCACGCAACCGCAGCTCGAAGGCAACCAGGTGGCCGAGGGCAACCTGCATGTGCCGGGTGTCGACAAGAGCAAGCCTAACCAGGAATCCCCGCAGCTATAACAGCCGTACACAACCCTTAATGTGGTAGCGGACCTGTGGGAGCAAACACTCCTTAATGTGGTGCCTGTGGGAGCAAAGCTTGCTCGCGATAGCGGTTTGACTGTCAGTCCGCTATCGCGAGCAAGCTTTGCTCCCACAGGCTGGCTCTCACAGGCTACCTTCCGCAGGGTGTGGTGGCAGGGTCAGGGTTTGGCGGCAGCCAGGATCAGCGCTTTCATTTCCGACACAGCCGACTTGAACCCGACGAACAACGCATGGGCCACCAGCGCGTGGCCGATGTTCAGCTCGTTGATGCCCTTGATGGCCGCGACGGCTTCGACGTTGTGGTAGTGCAGGCCATGGCCGGCGTTGACGATCAGGCCCTGGGCCAGGCCGAAGGCGACGCCATCAGCGACTCGCTGCAGCTCATCGGCCACATCCGTGGGCGTCTCGGCATCGGCGTAACGGCCGGTGTGCAGTTCGATGGCCGGCGCGCCAACACGCTTGGACGCCTCGATCTGCCGTTCGTCGGCATCAATGAACAGCGATACCTCGGCGCCAATCTTCGACAGGCGTTCCACCGCCAGGCTGATCCGCGCCTCCTGCCCCGCTACGTCGAGGCCGCCTTCGGTGGTCAGCTCCTGGCGAGTCTCCGGCACCAGGCAGATGTGCGCCGGGCGGATGAGCTCGGCGAACGCCATCATTTCTTCGGTCACGCCCATTTCGAAGTTCATGCGGGTTTGCAGCACATCCTTGAGCAGCAGCACGTCACGCTCCTGGATGTGGCGACGGTCTTCACGCAGGTGCACGGTGATGCCGTCGGCGCCCGCCTCTTCCGCGTCCAGTGCGGCCTTGACCGGATCCGGGTAACGCGTACCGCGGGCCTGGCGCAGGGTGGCGACATGGTCGATGTTCACGCCGAGAAGAATGCGATTGCTGGTGCTCACGAAAAGGCTCCTGAATGGACGAATAGTCGGCCCACAGCATACGGGTTGATCAGGGCTTGCGAAACAGCTCGCGACTGACCAGTGGCCGCCCGCCCAGATGCACGGCCAGCGCCTGGCGCATCAGCCGCTTGGCCGCCGACAAGGCGCCCGGCGCACTCCAGTCGGCCTCGGCCATGGCCAGCAGCTCGGCCCCGTTGAACAGCCCCGGTTGCAGCAGGTAGACCTGCTCCAGGCCGGCATCCACTTGCAAGCGGTACAGGCCATCGGCGGCGATGGGCTCGCCGTGCAGGTCAGTGTTCAGGGCGAAGCCATAGCCCAGGTCATCCAGCAGCCGCCATTCGAAGGAGCGCAGCAGCGGCTCCAGCGGACGGCCTTCGGCCAGGGCCAGCAGGGTGGCGGCGTAGTGGTCGAAGACAGCCGGGTGGGGATCTTCGGCAGGCAGCAGGCGGATCAGCAGCTCATTGAGGTACAAGCCGCTGAACAGCGCCTCACCGTTGAGCCACGCGGCGACGCCATTGCTTTCCATGCGCCCGACATTTTTCAACTCGCCCCGGCCCCGGAACTCGACTTCCAGCGGCACGAACGGCCGCGCCAGCGTCCCGGCCTTGCCCCGCGCCCCACGCAACACCGCCCGCAACCGCCCTTGCGGCGTGAGGAAGTCCACCAGGGCGCTGCTTTCGCGGTAGGCGCGGCTGTGGAGGACGTAGGCGGATTGGCCGGTGGGTTGGGTTGGGGGCATGGGAATCAGAGTTCTCAATGAGTAATGCAATTTTACTGACAACCACAAACCACTGTGGGAGCGAGCCTGCTCGCGATGAGGGACTGATATTCAACAGGGATGTTGACTGACAGACCGCTATCGCGAGCAGGCTCGCTCCCACAGTGGAATTCATGCACTCAAGTAAACGATTACAGGTCGCCGTAACCCAACGAACGCAACGCCCGCTCGTCGTCGGACCAGCCGCCCTTCACCTTGACCCACAGGTTGAGCATGATCTTGGAGTCGAACAGCAGCTCCATGTCCTTGCGCGCCTCGGTGCCGATGCGCTTGATGCGCTCGCCCTTGTCGCCAATGATGATTTTCTTCTGGCCGTCACGTTCGACGAGGATCAACGCATGGATGTGCAGGGTCTTGCCCTGCTGCTTGAACTCTTCGATCTCGACCGTGATCTGGTACGGCAGCTCGGCACCCATCTGGCGCATGATTTTCTCGCGCACCAGCTCGGCGGCGAGGAAACGGCTGCTGCGGTCGGTGATCTGGTCTTCGGGGAAGAAATGATCGTTTTCCGGCAGATGTTCGGCAATCACCCGCTCCAGCGCGTCGAGGTTATGGCCGTGCTGGGCAGAGATCGGGATGATCTGGGCGTTCGGCAACTGTTCCTGCAACCAGGTCAGGTGCGGCATCAGTTCAGCCTTGTCTTCGATGCGATCGGTCTTGTTCAGCGCCACGATCAAGGGACCGGTCACGTACTGGACGCGCTCGAGGACCATCTGGTCTTCTTCGGTCCACTTGGTGCGGTCAACCACGAAGATCACCACGTCGACGTCTTTCAACGCCGCCGAGGCGGTCTTGTTCATGTAGCGGTTCAGGGCCTTTTCGCCGCCCTTGTGCATGCCAGGGGTGTCGACGTAGATCGCCTGCACGGCGCCTTCGGTCTTGATGCCCAGCATGTTGTGGCGGGTGGTCTGGGGCTTGCGCGAGGTGATCGCCAGCTTCTGGCCCAGGATGTGGTTCAGCAACGTGGACTTGCCCACGTTCGGCCGACCGACAATGGCGACGTAGCCGCAGCGGGTGACGGTTGTATCAGTCATTGCCATTCTCCACACCCAGGGCAATCAGTGCTGCGGCGGCCGCTACCTGTTCGGCAATACGACGACTCACACCCTGACCCCGGCTTTTTTCGTTCAATAGGACAACTTCGCATTCAACGAAGAAGGTACGGCAATGCGGCTCACCCTGGATATCCACGACTTCGTAGCGCGGCAACTCGCAACTGCGTGATTGCAGGAATTCCTGCAAACGGGTCTTGGGGTCCTTGTTGGTGTCCACCAGCGTGAGGCTGTCGATCTCGGAGGTCAGCCAGGCCAGCACGCGTTCGCGCGCCATTTCCATGCCCGCATCCAGGTAGATCGCGCCAATCAACGCTTCCAGGGCATCGGCCAGGATCGACTCGCGACGGAAACCGCCGCTTTTCAACTCACCGGAGCCCAGGCGCAGATAGTCGCCCAGGTCGAAACCACGGGCCAATACGGCCAGGGTCTCACCTTTTACCAATCGTGCGCGCAAACGCGACAACTGGCCTTCGCGGGCCAGCGGGAAACGCTCGAACAGCGCCTCGCCGGCCACGAAGTTGAGGATGGCATCACCGAGGAATTCCAGGCGTTCGTTATTGCGCCCGGCAAAACTGCGGTGAGTGAGGGCCAGGAGCATCAGGTCCTGGTCCTTGAAGGTGTAACCGAGCTGACGCTCGAGACGGCTTAGAGAAACGCTCACGGTTTACCCACGCTGAGTTCGTGGCTGGATTCCACCGCCACGGCGGCAAGGCGCCGTTGGCTTGGGACAATTAACGCTGTGTTCAAAAATACGTCCTGACTATCGTTGGCTTCATGCCTTCGGGCAACCTTGCGCAGGCTCCAGAAAAGCATTCGGCGCTGTGTTCAACAGCGCCGTGTGGGATTACTTGATCAGGCCAACCCGCGAGAAATTCGGCAGGTGACTGAGTTTGGGTTCCGGCCAGCTCATCCAGACCGCAAAGGCCTTGCCGACGATGTTCCGGTCCGGGACCATGCCCAGCAGGTTCTTGGGAATGTTCGGATCATCCCAGTAACGGCTGTCGTTGGAGTTGTCGCGGTTGTCGCCCATCATGAAATAGTGCCCCGCCGGCACGGTCCATGAACGGTCCGGCGTTGCGCGGTAGCGACTCATTTCCTTGCGAATCAGGTGTTCGGCCTCGCCGAGTTTTTCCTGGTAGAGCTCGGCACTGCCCAGTGTACCCGGCTCGGAGCCAAGCAACTGTTCGGCCACCGACTCGCCATTGACGAACAGGCGCTTGTCGGCAGTGTAGCGGACCGTGTCGCCCGGCAGGCCGACAACACGCTTGATGTAGTTGACGTTCGGGTCGCTCGGGAAGCGGAACACCATGACATCGCCGCGTTGCGGATCACCGACTTCGATGACTTTCTTGTCGATCACCGGCAGGCGAATCCCGTAGGAGAACTTGTTCACCAGGATGAAATCGCCCACGTCCAGGGTCGGCTTCATCGAGCCGGACGGGATCTGGAACGGCTCCACCAGGAACGAGCGCAACACCAGCACGATGAACAGCACCGGAAAGAACGACTTGCCGTATTCGACCAGCAGCGGTTCCTTGTTGAGCTTTTCGACCACCACACCATCAGGCTGGCTGACGCTGCCCTGATAAGAGGCGATGGCCGCCCGGCGCCGAGGCGCCAGGAACAACAGATCAAGCAACGCCAACAGGCCGCAGACAAACACGGCGATAACCAGCAACAGCGGGAAATTTAGCGACATAGGACCTAACTATCCAACCTGAGCACCGCAAGGAAGGCTTCCTGTGGAATTTCCACGTTACCGACCTGCTTCATGCGTTTTTTACCGGCCTTCTGCTTTTCCAACAGCTTGCGCTTACGGCTGACGTCGCCACCGTAGCATTTGGCCAATACGTTCTTTCTGAGCGCCTTGACGGTTGTACGCGCCACAATCTGCCCGCCAATGGCGGCCTGGATTGCCACATCGAACATCTGCCGCGGAATCAGTTCCTTCATCTTCTCGGTCAATGCACGACCTTTGTAGTGCGCGTTGTCACGGTGCACGATCAAGGCCAGGGCATCGACTTTCTCACCGTTGATCAGCACATCCAGCTTCACCAGATTAGCCGATTGGTAACGATCGAAATGATAGTCCAGCGATGCATAGCCGCGACTGGTGGATTTGAGGCGGTCGAAGAAGTCCAGCACCACTTCGTTCATCGGCAGGTCGTAGGTCACCTGGACCTGCGTGCCAAGGAACAGCATGTCGTGCTGCACGCCGCGCTTCTCGATGCACAGGGTAATGACGTTACCCAGGTGCTCCTGAGGCACAAGGATGTTGGCCCGCACGATCGGCTCGCGCATGTCCTCGATGGCCGACAGGTCCGGCAGCTTGGACGGGTTGTCGACGTAGATGGTTTCGCCGCTCTTGAGCAACAGCTCGAAAATAACCGTCGGCGCCGTGGTGATCAGGTCCAGGTCGTACTCGCGCTCCAGGCGCTCCTGGATGATTTCCATGTGCAACATGCCCAGGAACCCGCAACGGAAGCCGAAGCCCAGGGCGTCGGAGCTTTCCGGGGTGTATTGCAGGGACGAGTCGTTCAGGGTCAGCTTTTGCAGGGCTTCGCGGAAATCCTCGAAGTCGTCGGAGCTGACCGGGAAAAGGCCGGCATAGACCTGCGGCTGGATGCGTTTGAAACCTGGCAGCACATCGACGTCGGGGGTGGTGCTCAAGGTCAGGGTGTCGCCGACCGGCGCCCCATGGATGTCCTTGATGCCGGCGATGATGAAGCCCACTTCACCGGCCTTCAGGTCTACGGTGGCAGTGTGTTTCGGGTTGAATACACCGACGCTGTCCACCAGGTGGATCTTGCCGGTGGACTTGACCAGGATCTTGTCGCCCTTCTTCACGCGGCCATGGCGCACGCGAACCAGGGAGACCACGCCCAGGTAGTTGTCGAACCAGGAGTCGATGATCAACGCCTGCAGCGGATCTTCGATGTTGCCGGTCGGCGCGGGAATGGTATGCACCAGGCGCTCGAGCACTTCGTCCACGCCCAGGCCGGTCTTGGCGCTGCAGGTGACCGCGTCGGTGGCATCGATGCCGATGATTTTCTCGATTTCTTCCTTCACGCGGTCCGGATCGGCCTGGGGCAGGTCGATCTTGTTCAGTACCGGCATGACTTCCAGGCCCTGCTCGATGGCCGTGTAGCAGTTGGCAACCGACTGGGCCTCGACGCCCTGGCCAGCATCGACCACCAGCAATGCACCTTCACAGGCCGCCAACGACCGGCTGACTTCATAGGTGAAGTCTACGTGGCCCGGGGTATCGATGAAGTTCAGCTGATAGGTGATGCCGTCGCGGGCCTTGTAGTAGAGGGTAACGCTGTGGGCCTTGATGGTGATCCCGCGCTCACGCTCCAGGTCCATGGAGTCCAGGACCTGGGCTTCCATTTCGCGCTCGGCCAGGCCGCCGCACATCTGGATGAAGCGATCGGCCAGCGTCGACTTGCCATGGTCAATGTGGGCGATGATGGAGAAATTGCGGATATGACTCAAATCACTCACGGATCAACACTCAAAAAGGCTGCAGGCATAGCCCGCCGAAAAATAGCCGGGAATTGTACCTGATACACCGCGCAAGTGGGAGCAAAGCTTGCTCGCGAAACAGTCACCTCGCTCTATGAAAGACCACAGGGCCTTCATCGCGGGCAAGCCTTGCTCCCACAGCTTGCTCCCACAGCCCTCTCGCTACACGAGCAATCAACCGGCCCGACGCAACAGCCAGAGCCCGGCCAACGCGCAGACACCGGCCGGCACCAGCACCGCAAACAGCGGCGAGAAGCCGAACACCAGGCTCGACGGCCCCAGCAGGTCCTGGGCGATACGGAAAGTGAAGCCCACCAGCACGCCGGTAAACACCCGCTGGCCGAGGGTCACCGAACGCAGCGGGCCAAAGATGAAGGAGATCGCCATCAGTACCAGGGCGGCAGTGACCAACGGTTGCAACACCTTGACCCAAAAAGCCAACCAGTAGCGGCCGTTATTCAGGCCCTGGTCCGCCAGGTAGTGGATATAACTCCACAAGCCGGTAATCGACAGGGATTCAGGTGCCATCACCACGGTACTGAGCAACTGCGGGCTGATCGACACATCCCAACGCTCCTGCGGGGCGGCGACCACCTCGGTGCGCTTGTCATGGAACACGGTGGTGGTGACATCATTCAGTTGCCAGTGATCCTCGGCGAATTTGGCGCGCTTAGCGAAGCTCGACGACAGCATGTGTCGCTGCTCGTCGAAGCGATAGCGGGTCACGCCATACAGAATGCCGTTGGGCTGGACCGAGTTGATGTGGATGAACTCGTCGCCCTGGCGGTGCCACAGGCCGTGCTTGGCGCTTTGCGCATCACCGCCGCCCTGGGCCAGGGAACGGTTGGCCTGGGCAGTATTCTCGGTGGCCGGGGCGATGTATTCGCCAACCAACACACCCACCAGCATCAACACCAGCATCGGCTTCATCACCGCCCAGACGATCCGACCAATGGACACGCCGGCGGCGCGCATGATGGTCAGTTCACTGTTGCTGGCCAGGCTGCCCAGGCCGATCAGGCAACCAATCAGCGCGGCCATCGGCAGCATGTCATACAAGCGCCGTGGCGCCGTCAGCAGCACGTAGCTCGCCACGTCCACCAAGGTATAGGTGTCACTGACGTCGCCCATTTCATCGATGAAGGCGAACAGGGTCGCCAGGCCAAGAATGATCCCCAGCACTGCAAGGATCGCCATGAACACACTGCTGCCGATGTAGCGATCGAGCTTAACCACGGGCCACCTCCAGCGCGCTGCGGCGACTGGCCAGCTTCAGGCGTAGCGGCTCCCAGTAGAGCAACCCCAGGCCGATGGCCAGGAAGATCGAGTGCACCCACCACAAGCCCAGGGCTGGCGGGATCTTGCCTTTCTCCAACGCACCGCGGGCGGAAATCAGGATGGTCAGGTAAGCCATATAGAGAAGAATCGCCGGCAGCAGCTTGAGGAAACGCCCCTGGCGCGGATTGACCCGCGACAGCGGGACCGCCATAAGGGTCACGATGAACACCAGCAGCGGCAAGGACAGGCGCCATTGCAGCTCGGTACGGGCACGGATGTCTTTGTTGCCCAGCAGGCTGGCGGTGGACATCGCGTCGCGGTCGGTGACTTCGTCGCTGACCTCGGGCTTGGGCAACAACACGCCATAGGTGTCGTACTTGATGGCCCGGTAATCGGCCTGCCCCGGCTTGCCGTCATAGCGATAGCCGTTTTCCAGGATCAGGTAGCGGTTGCCGTCGGGGTTGATTTCCTGCCGGCCCTTCTCGGCCACCAGCACGGAAATGCCACGGTCTTTCTTGGTATCCGAAGACAGGTTCTTTTGTGTAATGAAGACACCGCCCAGGTCGACCCGGTCCTCCGAGAGCTGTTCGGTGTAGGTCACGCGCGTACCGTCGCGCAGGGCCTGGAAACGCCCCGGCACCAGGGTGTCGAACTCGGTCATGGCGTCCTGCTGGTTGATCAGCAGTTGAAACTGGTTGGCGCCCTGGGGGGCCAGGCTCAGGCTCAGCCAGGCCACCACCAGCGCCACCAACGTGGCCGGGAACAGCGTCATGCGAAACAGGCGCTGCTGGCTCATGCCGGTGGCCGACAGCACGGTCATTTCGCTGTCCAGGTACAAGCGCCCGTAGGCCAGCAGGATGCCGAGGAACAACCCCAGCGGCAGGATCAATTGCAAGAAGCCCGGCAGGCGGAACCCCATGATCAGGAACAGCGAGCCCGGGTCCAGGGCACCGGAGGCTGCCTGGGCAAGGTATTTGATGAAGCGCCCGCTCATGATGATGACCAGCAGCACAGCGCTGACCGCGCTCAGGGTCAGCAGGACTTCGCGGGATAAATAACGGAAGACGATCAAACCAGACACTCCAGGATTGTCAGGCTAAGGCGGCCAAACAAGAAACGTATCGAGCCAGCTCATGCCGCGAGCCGCCAAAAAAAGAGCCGCATTATCCTGTGATTGGAGGCGCCTGTCACTGCGCACGCTTTAAGCAGAGGCTCCACAGTCAAAAGTTAACGGCTCCCAGGGTTGTCAGGCTCGGCCGCCGGGGTTCAAACTGCGGCCCTTGTCGCCGGCTAGTCCCGGCGCTTCTCTTATATAGAAGACAGCTGCTCAGCGCGCCACTGTCTCGGCGCCTGGCCTCTTGACCATTGACTCAGGGATCCGGACATGGAACTGGTTGTAAAAAGCGTCAGCCCAGAAACGTTGAAAACCGCCACACTGGTAGTCGCCGTCGGTGAAAACCGCAAGCTCGGCGTGGTCGCCACCCAGCTCGACACCCTGAGCGGCGGCGCCATCAGCGCCGTGCTCAAGCGCGGTGACCTGGCCGGCAAGGTCGGCCAGAGCCTGTTGCTGCACAGCCTGCCCAACCTCAAGGCCGAGCGCGTGCTGCTGGTGGGCGTGGGCAAAGACGCTGAACTGGGCGATCGTCCGTTCCGTAAAATCATTGCCGGCGTGCTGGGCACACTCAAGGGCCTTGGCGGCGCTGAGGCCGCCCTGGCGTTGGACGAGCTGGTGATCAAGGGCCGCGACAGCTACGGCAAGAACCGCCTGCTGGCCGAAACCCTGGTGGACGGCGAATACCAGTTCGACCAGTTCAAGAGCCAGAAAGCCGAACCCCGCGCCCTGAAAAAAATCACCGTGCTGACCATCAAGGCCGCCCAGGCTGAAGTCCAGCGTGCCGTGACCCACGCCACCGCGATTGCCAACGGCATGGCGTTCACCCGCGACCTGGGCAACCTGCCGCCGAACATCTGCCACCCGACGTTCCTCGGCGAACAAGCCAAGGCACTGGGCAAGGAATTCAAGGGCCTGAAGGTCGAAGTCTTCGACGAGAAGAAGATCAAGGACCTGGGCATGGGTTCGTTCTACTCCGTCGGCCAGGGCAGCGCCCAGCCGCCGCGCCTGATCGTGATGCAATACAACGGCGGCAAGAAATCCGAGAAGCCGTACGCACTGGTCGGCAAGGGCATCACCTTCGACACCGGCGGCATCAGCCTCAAGCCGGGCGCTGGCATGGATGAGATGAAGTACGACATGGGCGGCGCCGCGAGCGTGTTCGGCACCCTGCGTGCCGTGCTCGAACTGCAACTGCCGATCAACCTGGTGTGCATCCTGGCCTGCGCCGAGAACATGCCCAGCGGCACGGCCTCGCGTCCGGGCGACATCGTCACCACCATGAGCGGCCAGACCGTGGAAATCCTCAACACCGACGCCGAAGGCCGCCTGGTGCTGTGTGACGCCCTCACCTACTCCGAGCGCTTCAAGCCGCAAGCGGTGATCGACATCGCGACCCTGACCGGCGCCTGCATCGTCGCCCTCGGTTCCCACACCTCGGGCCTGCTGGGCAACAACGACGAACTGATCGGCCAACTGCTCAGCGCCGGCCAACAGGCCGACGACCGCGCCTGGCAGTTGCCACTGTTCGACGAGTACCAGGAGCAACTGGACAGCCCGTTCGCCGACATCGCCAACATCGGCGGCCCGAAAGCCGGGACCATCACCGCGGCCTGCTTCCTGTCGCGCTTTACCAAGAACCTGAACTGGGCGCACCTGGACATCGCCGGCACGGCGTGGACCAGCGGCGGCAAGGACAAGGGTGCCACCGGTCGTCCGGTGCCCCTGCTGACCCAGTACCTGCTGGACCGCGCCAAGGCCTGACACCAATGACCGCCGCTGGCGTCGCCCTCGGGCGGCGTCATCGGCGGCTCAGGAACCGCAATGACCAAAGTCGATTTCTATATCCTGCCCAGCGCCGATCCGTCGGCGCGGCTGGATTTCGCCTGCAAGCTCGTTGAAAAGGCCTGGCGCATGGGGCACCGCATCTACCTGCATTGCAGCGATGCCGCCCAGCGCGAGGACCTGGACGCACGCCTGTGGGCTTTCAAGGGCGAGAGCTTCGTGCCCCACGGCCCGGCCGAAAACGAACCCGAAGGGTTGATCGTGCTGGGGCTGGGGGATGACTGCGGCCAGCACCAGGACCTGCTGGTCAACCTCGACCTGAAAGTACCGGCCTTTGCCCAGCGCTTCGCCCGTGTGGCGGAAGTGGTGGTGGAAGACCCGGCCATCCGACAAGCCGCGCGGGAGAGTTTCCGTTTCTACCGCGAACAGGGCTATCCTCTGCAAGACCACCGTTTACAGCGACTCTGAGCCCTACGATGGACACTCCAAAACCGCCACAAAAACCTGCGCACCTGCTGGATGACCTCGAGTCGATCCGCCAACTGCTCGGCGACGACAACCTGCAACCGCCGCTGCTGACCGACACGGTCGTGCACGAGCCGGTGCATGACGAACAGATCCCCCTGCTGTTCGACCCGATCAACGGCCAGCCGGAACCCAAGCCGGCTGCCAAGACCGAAACCAAGGGCCCCGACGCCCTGCTGCACCTGGACCGCGAATTGCGCGCTGCCGCGCAGTTGATCATGCAAGACGTCATCGACGACTTCGCCCCGCACATCGAGACCGAGATCAAGCGTCGGCTGGATGCGCGGATGGAGCGGTTGCTCAGCCAGTACGAATAGCGTCCCCTCCCTCATGGTGAACATCCTGTGGGAGCGAGCCTGCTCGCGATAGCGGTCTGTCAATCAACATGGATGTTGAATGTGATGGCCTCATCGCGAGCAGGCTCGCTCCCACAGGGTTCAACTGTACCTGCATTCAGCTTGCTGCATGTGGCTTGCACCAGCCCCGCCCGCTATACTTCCCGGCTTTTCCTGAATAAATGCCAATAGGGTCCCGCCGCGCATGGATAAGACCTACCAGCCGCACGCCATTGAAACTTCCTGGTACAACACCTGGGAGTCCGAGAATTATTTCGCTCCGCAAGGCGCGGGCGATTCCTACACCATCATGATCCCGCCGCCGAACGTCACCGGCAGCCTGCACATGGGCCACGGTTTCAACAACGCGATCATGGACGCACTGATCCGTTTCCGGCGCATGCAAGGTCGCAACACCTTGTGGCAGCCGGGCACCGACCACGCCGGTATCGCCACGCAGATGCTGGTGGAGCGCCGCCTCGAAGCCCAGGGCCAGAATCGCCATGACCTGGGTCGCGAAAAATTCCTCGAGAAAGTCTGGGAATGGAAAGACGAGTCCGGTGGCAACATCAGCCGCCAGATCCGTCGCCTCGGCTCGTCCGTGGACTGGAGCCGCGAGCGCTTCACCATGGACGACGGTCTCTCGGAAGCGGTGAAGGAAGCCTTCGTGCGCCTGCATGAAGACGGGCTGATCTATCGCGGCAAGCGCCTGGTCAACTGGGACACCAAGTTGCACACGGCCATTTCCGACCTCGAAGTGGAGAACCACGACGAGAAAGGTTTCCTGTGGAACCTGAAGTACCCGCTGGCCGACGGCGCCAAGACCGCCGAAGGCAAGGATTACCTGATCGTCGCCACCACGCGCCCGGAAACCATGCTGGGCGACTCCGCCGTGGCGGTGAACCCGAACGATGAACGCTACCAGGCGCTGATCGGCAAGTTTGTTGAACTGCCGCTGGTTGGCCGTCGCATCCCGATCATCGGCGACGACTACTGCGACCCTGAATTCGGCACCGGCTGCGTGAAAATCACCCCGGCCCACGATTTCAACGACTACGAAGTCGGCAAGCGCCACAACCTGCCGCTGCTGAACATCTTCGACAAGAACGCCAACGTATTGCCGGCAGCCCAGGCATTCAACCTCGACGGCACGCTGAACGAAAGCGTCGACGGCCAGATCCCGGCCGAATACGCCGGCCTGGACCGCTTCGAAGCACGCAAGCAGATTGTCGCGGCATTCGATGCCGCCGGCCTGTTGGTCAGCGTCGACGATCACGCCCTGAAAGTCCCGAAAGGCGACCGCTCCGGTACCATCATCGAGCCGTGGTTGACCGACCAGTGGTACGTGTCCACCAAGCCGCTGGCCGAGCCTGCGATTGCCGCCGTGGAAGACGGCCGCATCCAGTTCGTGCCCAAGCAATACGAAAACATGTACTTCTCGTGGATGCGCGACATCCAGGATTGGTGCATCAGCCGTCAACTGTGGTGGGGCCATCGCATCCCGGCCTGGTACGACGAGTCGGGCAAGGTCTATGTCGGCCGCGATGAAGCCGAAGTCCGCGCCAAGCACAACCTCGGCCCGGACGTGGCGCTGCAACAGGACAACGACGTCCTCGACACCTGGTTCAGCTCGGGCCTGTGGACCTTCTCCACCCTGGGCTGGCCGCAGCAGACCGAGTTCCTGAAGAAATTCCACTCCACCGACGTGCTGGTCACCGGCTTCGACATCATTTTCTTCTGGGTCGCCCGGATGATCATGTTGACCATGCACCTGGTGAAGAACGAGGACGGCACGCCGCAAGTGCCGTTCAAGACCGTCTACGTCCACGGCCTGGTGCGCGACGGCCAGGGCCAGAAGATGTCCAAGTCCAAGGGCAACGTCCTCGACCCGCTGGACATCATCGATGGCATCGACCTGGAAACCCTGGTGCAGAAACGCACCTCCGGCCTGATGCAGCCGAAACTGGCGAAGAAGATCGAGAAAGCCACCCGCGAAGAATTCGCCGAAGGCATCGCCAGCTACGGCACCGACGCCCTGCGTTTCACCTTCTGCTCGCTGGCGTCCACCGGTCGCGACATCAAGTTCGACATGGGCCGCGTCGAAGGCTATCGCAACTTCTGCAACAAGATCTGGAACGCCGCGCGCTACGTGCTGGACAAAGGCGAAGACTGCGGCCAGAACGGCGAAGCCTTTGAGCTGACCCTGGCCGATCGCTGGATCATTTCGCAGCTGCAACGCACCGAAGCCGAAGTGACCCGCCAGTTGGACCAGTTCCGTTTCGACCTGGCCGCGCAAGCCTTGTACGAGTTCATCTGGAACCAGTATTGCGACTGGTACCTGGAGCTGTCCAAGCCTGTGCTGTGGGACGAAAACGCACCGGTCGAACGCCAGCGCGGCACCCGTCGCACCTTGGTGCGCGTGCTGGAAGTGGCCCTGCGCCTGGCGCATCCGTTCATGCCGTTTATCACCGAGGAAATCTGGCAGCGCGTCGCACCGCTGGCAGGCGCCCAAGGCAAGACGATCATGCTGCAACCGTGGCCGGTGGCCAACGAGACCCGCATCGATCCAGCGGCCGAAGACGACATCGAGTGGCTCAAGACCTTCATGCTCGGCCTGCGTAATATCCGTGCCGAAATGAACATCGGCCCGGGCAAGCCACTGGCCTTGTTCCTGAAGAACGCCAGCGCCGAAGACCTGCGCCGCCTCAACGAAAACGAGGCGCTGCTCAAGAAGCTGGCGAAGCTTGAATCGGTGACGGTCCTGGCAGCCGGCGAAGAAGCACCACTGTCGGCCACCGCCCTGGTTGGCGAGATGGAAGTGCTGGTGCCGATGGCCGGTCTGATCGACAAGGCCGCGGAACTGGCGCGCCTGGACAAGGAAATCCTGCGCCTCAAAGGCGAAGTGCAGCGGGTCGGCGGCAAGCTGTCCAACGCCGGCTTCGTCGACAAAGCGCCGGCCGAAGTCATCGAGAAGGAACGGGCCAAACTGGCCGAGGCTGAACAGGCCTTGGGCAAGCTGGCCGAGCAGCATGGGCGGATCTCCAGCCTGTAACGGGCAGTTCGCAATGAAAAGGGAGGTCCTATTGGACCTCCTTTTTTATGCCTGTCACTTTCCTTCCAGGTATCGCCCCCCCTGTGGGAGCGAGCTTGCTCGCGATAGCGGCGGGTCAGCTTGCATCAACATTGGATGTGTCGCCGTCATCGCGAGCAAGCTCGCTCCCACAATTTGGTCCGCGCTACCATCAAGACCGGGCTGGATGTGGGACAATGCCCGCCACTTTTTGAGCCATCCCCGAATCGACCCGCCCATGACCGCCCCCCGCACACCCAAACCAGCCCGCCAGAAGCCCAAGCCCGCCACCGAGGCCAAAGCCGTGGCACCGCGTGAGAAGGCCAGCCTGCATCCGCGCAACCGCCACCAGGGTCGCTATGATTTCCCGGCGTTGATCAAAAGCACGCCGGAACTGGCCAAGTTCGTGATCATCAACCCCTACGGCAAGGAAAGCATCGACTTTGCCAGCCCCGACGCCGTGCGGGTGTTCAACCGGGCGTTGCTCAAAGCTTTCTATGGCATCGCCCACTGGGATATCCCGGCCGACTACCTGTGCCCGCCGGTGCCGGGTCGGGCGGACTATGTGCACTTTCTCGCCGATTTGCTCGCCAGCCACAACGAAGGTGAAATCCCCCGCGGGGCGGCGGTCAAGGTGCTGGACATCGGCACCGGCGCCAATTGCGTCTATCCGTTGATCGGCCACAGCGACTACCGCTGGCACTTCCTCGGTTCGGAGATCGACCCGACGGCCATCGCCTCGGCCAAGGCCATCGTCCAGTCCAATGGCTTGAACAAAGCCATCCAGTTGCGCCAGCAAGCCAACCGCAAGCAGATCCTCCTGGGCCTGTTGGAGGATGGCGAACGGTTCGACCTGACGATGTGCAACCCGCCGTTCCACGCCTCCCTGGAGGAAGCGACCAAGGGCAGCCAGCGCAAGTGGCGGGCATTGGGCAAGGCCGATCCGAAGCGCAAGCTGCCGGTGCTGAATTTTGGCGGTCAGGCTGCGGAGTTGTGGTGCGAGGGCGGGGAAGCCCGGTTCGTGACGCAACTGATCGGCGAGAGCGCGCAGTTGGCCGGGCAAGTGCTGTGGTTCAGCACCCTGGTGTCGAAGGCGTCGAACCTGCCGGCGATTCAAACCGCACTGAAAAAGGCCGGGGCGCTGCACAGCCAGGTGGTGGAGATGTCCCAGGGCCAGAAGCAGAGTCGTTTCGTGGCCTGGACCTTCCAGACCGAAGCGCAGCAACAAGCCTGGCGCCAGTCGCGTTGGGTTCGCAAGGATTAGAAAGACGCTGCTCTACTGTAGGAGCTGCCGAGCGAAGCGAGGCTGCGATCTTTTGATCTTTCACTTGAGATTCAACTGCCAGGGGAAAGATCGCAGCCTCGCTTCACTCGGCAGCTCCTACAGGTGGTTTCCAAGGCAACAAAAAACCGTGCCCGGATCGCTCCGAGGCACGGTTTTTTTTACTGCGGTCTTACTTGTTGACCGCGTCGGTCAGGCCTTTGGCCACAACCAGCTTGATCACTTTCTTGGCAGCGATTTCGATGGCAGCGCCAGTCGAAGGGTTACGGCCGGTACGGGCAGGACGCTCGGAGACTTTCAGCTTGCCAACACCTGGCAGAGTGATTTCGCCGCCATTTTCCAGCTGATCAGCCACGATTTGGCCCAGTTGGTCCAGCAGAGCACGCACAGTAGCTTTTGGTGCGTCTACAGCTTCAGACAAATCGCCGATCAGTTGGTCTTTAGTAAGAGCCATGTAGTGTTCCTTCCCTATCAAATTCATATGGATTGCAGAGTGCAGTGTCAGCCATCGAGCCCGATCTCTCTTGATCAGGCACCCTCGGCAATCACCGCGACGGATCGGGGTAATAGATGCCGAAAACCGGGTTTGGTTCGACCTGACAGATGCTGAATGCACGCTTAACGCAGTGACTTCGCGTAAGACCGGGCAAAACTAGCACAACGCCTCTGAAATATCCGCCTCTAGCTACCCATTTGGTCAGCTTTCTTGCGCTAAAACGTTAAAAAAATGCATATAGGGTGTCGGACGGGTCTGAAAGGGCCTTTGCCGGGTTCCAAAACCAGTGATTGCGGTACACTGGGCCCTTTTTCGGGGAGCACGCCCTCCTCTCTTTCCACAGCCGAGAAATCCATGCCGATCCGTCATTGCATCGTCCACCTGATCGACAAAAAACCCGACGGCACCCCTGCTGTGCTCCATGCCCGCGACTCCGAACTGGCAGAGTCCTCGGCCATCGAGAACATGCTCGCCGACCTCAACGAGAGCTATAACGCCAAGCAAGGCAAAGCCTGGGGCTTTTTCCATGCCGAGTCCGGGGCGCATCCGTTCAGCGGCTGGCTGAAGGAGTACCTGGACGGCGGCAAGGACTTCACCGCCTTCAGTCGCGTGGCGGTGGAACACCTGCAAAAGCTGATGGAAGAGTCCAACCTGTCGGTGGGTGGCCACGTGCTGTTCGCGCATTACCAGCAAGGCATGACCGACTACCTGGCCATCGCCCTGCTGCACCACAGCGAAGGCGTGGCGGTGACCGATGAGCTCGACGTGACCCCGTCCCGCCACCTGGACCTGGGCCAGTTGCACCTGGCGGCGCGGATCAACGTGTCGGAATGGCAGAACAACAAGCAATCGAAGCAGTACATCTCGTTCATCAAGGGCAAGAACGGCAAGAAGGTCTCGGAATATTTCCGTGACTTCATCGGCTGCCAGGAAGGTGTCGACGGCCCCGGTGAGACCCGCACCCTGCTCAAGGCCTTCAGTGACTTCGTCGAAAGTGAAGACCTGCCGGAAGACGATGCCCGGGAGAAAACCAAGACCCTGGTCGACTACGCCAGCAGCCAGGCCAAGCTCGGCGAGCCGATGGGCCTGGAAGAACTGTCCGAGCTGATCGACGAGGATCGCCCGAAAGCCTTCTACGATCACATCCGCAACAAGGACTACGGGTTGTCGCCGGAAATCCCGGCGGATAAACGCACCCTCAACCAGTTCCGCCGCTTCACCGGCCGCGCCGAGGGCTTGTCCATCAGCTTCGAAGCGCACTTGCTGGGTTCCAAGATCGAGTATGACGAAGAGGCTGGGACGCTGATCATCAAGGGGTTGCCGACTTCGCTGACTGATCAGCTCAAGCGCCGCAACTGATGCTCGGCAGAGTGCGAGTTCGATAGGGTGCTGTCCGCGATATAGATTTGAGGGCCTCATCGCGAGCTTTGTGGGAGCAAAGCTTGCTCGCGATCCAGGCGCTGCGGTACTCAAGAGACCGCGGCGCGTTCATCGCGGGCAAGCCTTGCTCCCACCAAGCTCGCTCCCACAAGGTCATTCGTTGTTCATCGAGCCTCGATCCGGAAGCCAAACCGCGGAAAGTGCACATGCACCACCCCGCCCCGCGCGTCTTCGCGACGCAGAATCAATTCTTCGCTCCCGGCAAACACCAACTCCCCGGCCACCGGATCGACGCCATAGTCGGTCGCGGCGATGGTCACCTGCTGCCCTGCCGTGAACCCGTTCGGCTCATCGAATGCCTCATCCGGCAGCGCTGCCGGTGTAGCGTTGCGGGCAACCTCCAAGGCTTCTTCGGAACTCATCCCGTTCGGCGCACCATGGCCGAAACCCAACACCCGCGCCAACCAGGCCGAGACAGCCGGATACGCATCCACCAGCGACGAGGTCACCGGAGTGCCCTTGAGGAACCACAGCGGATGGGCCATGGCGAAGTCGGCAATCGACGGATCACCCAACAGGAAATCACCCTCCTCGCGCTGCAACTGTTGCTCCAGCCGGGCCATGATCGTTGGCCATTGGTGCTTGGCCTGCTCGGCAGCCAAACGCGTAGTCGTGCCGCCACTGAACAGCCCGGCACGATCGCTGATGAACGCCTTGATCGCTTCGGGCGATAGCTTGGCGAACCGCACCGCCACCGATTCAGGCTGGAACACCAGGCTCACCGCATGCTGGAACACCACCGAATCGGCCCAGGCGGCAAAGGACGCGGCCAGCATTTCCCGGCCTTCGGGGAACAGGGCCGGCGAGGCTTTTTCCTGCTCCAGCCGGCGGGCCATCAGCGACGTATCGCAATAGATATCCGCGCCGATCTGCAATACCGGGGTCTTGCGATAGCCGCCCGTCAGTGCCGTCAGGTCAGGCTTGGGCATCATCGGCGGGATGCTCACCGAACGCCAGGACAGCCCCTTGAAACCCAGCAACAGCCGGGCTTTTTCCGCGAAAGGAGACGTTGGGTAATGATGAAGGATCAGCTCTGACATGAGATTAGCCACTGCAGGAATGATGTCTTGCAGCTTAGCGCGCCTGAGCGGGTCAGCCTACCGGCCTGATAGAGGCCTATCAGCCCGGCTGATGAAGCGACAGCGCACTGGCCACCAGGCATTCCTTGGCGCTTTTCTTGAGTTTTTTGATCAGCCGCTCCTGGCGCAGGGCCTCGCCCTTGTCGCGACAAGCCTCGGTATACACCAGGGCCACTGCCGGGCTGGAAAGGAAGAAGCGCGCGCCCTTGCCGCTTTGATGCTTGGCAAAGCGCCGCACCGGGTCATCACTGATGCCGCAGTACAGCGAGCCGTTGGCGGCCCGCACCAGATAGACGAACCAGGGTTTGTCCGCTTCGGTGGGGCCTTGTGCAGGCAGATCGGGAGAGGGGGCAGCAGTCGTCACAAGATGTTCAACAGATCGGCAAAGACAAGCCGCGATCTTATCAGCGACTGGCCTGGAACGCCCGCAAGCCCTTGATGGCCTGGGCCCTGACGGCGTTGCGCACCAGCGGCGTCCAGCCCAGCAACAGGCCCTTGGTGCCCAGCGCCTGGCGGGACCAGCGCCACAGGTCGAAACTGTCATGGTGCTCGCAGATCTTGCCATCGCGAAAAACGAAGCGCGCCTGAATGTCATTGATCACGATGTTGCCGGTCTGGCTGAACAGGTACGTCGCCACCCAATGAGCACCACCGGTACGCTCATCGCTGCGCACGTTATCGAAGGTCAGGGAAAAGTCCTTGGCCCGGGTCGTGAGCATGCTCCACATGTCACCGGCATCGCGCCCGCGCAGTTCGCCGAACGCCGGGTCGCTGAACAGCACGTCGTCGGTGTAGCAGGCGCTCATGGCTTCGGCATCCAGGCGCTGGAAGGCCTGATAGAAACGGGTGATCAAGGCGTTGTGGGCATCACTCATGGACAGGCTCCGAAAAACGTTTCAGTAGGCCAGCACGATAATCTGCCGCCACCGGGAAGACTATCGTCATTCGCCATGAAAATGATATCAACGAAGGTCAGTGACCCTTTCGCTGCTGACCCCGACGTACAACGCCCGGCCCGCGCCGATGCCGGCGATGATCGCCCCCAGGCCAACCAGGCCGAAGATCCAGCCCAGGGCATTCCAGCCGCCGGTCAAGTCGTGGACCACACCCACCGCGAACGGCCCCAGCGACGCCAGCGTATAGCCGAAGCCCTGGGCCATGCTGGACAGGTTGGCGGCCACGTGGGCGTCCCGCGAACGCAGCACGATCAGCGTGAGCGCCAGGCTGAATGATCCGCCCTGCCCCAGGCCCAGCAAGATCGCCCAGCCCCACAAGCCATCGAGCGAAGCGTAGAGGCAACCGAACAACCCGCCCAGGACCATGAGCATGACGATCACGATGGCCAGGCGTTGGTCCTTGCCACGTGTTGCCAACCAGGGCGCCGCGAGGGAACTGATCAACTGCACGATGACCGAACCGGACAGCACCAGCCCGGCCTGGGTCGGCGTCAGGCCGCGTCCAATCAGGATCGACGGCAGCCAGCCAAAGACGATGTAGGCCAGGGACGATTGCAACCCCATGTACAAGGTCACTTGCCAGGCCAGTGGATCACGCAGCAAGCCGCGGACCCGGTACGCCACTTGGTGGGCACCGTGTTTCTCGCCCACTTGCGGTAACCAGAACACCGCCGCCAGCAGCGCCGGGACCACCCAGAAGCCCAGGCCCAGGGCCCAGCTGTGGCCAAGCTGCTCGCTCAGCGGCACCGTCGCCCCGGCCGCCATCGCCGCGCCCAGGCACAAAGCCATGGTGTAGACGCCGGTCATGGCGCCGGCCTGTTTGGCGAAGTCACGCTTGACAATGCCCGGCAACAGCACGCCGATCACACCGATACTCGCGCCGGCCAGGATGCTGCCGACAAATAGCCCGACCTGACCGAACGCACTGCGCAACACAATCGCGCCCGCCAGTGTCAGCAAGATCCCCAACACCACGCGCTCAGCACCGAAGCGCCGCGCCAGCACCGGCGCCAGCGGCGCAAACAGGCCCAGGCAAAGCACAGGCAATGTGGTCAGCAAACCGGCCTGGGCAGCCGACAGGCCTAGGCTTCTTGATACTTCGCTGAGCAACGGCGCCATGCTCGACAACGCCGGACGCAGGTTCAGCGCCACCAGGATCAGCCCGAGCAGCAACAACCAAGGCCGGCGCACCAGCGGAGGGCGCTGCTGGGCCTGCTCGTCATCGGCTTCGGCATCGATCAGCAATTCTTCGAGTTCGGCGGCGCGTTTGGGCGCCGTCAAAGGGGTGCGGTCAAACGGATCGCGGGACATGGAAAGCTCTGCTTCAGGGTTCATTGATCAACTGCCGGCACAGGGCCTTGGCCTGCTCCGGGTCTTGGCGTTCGACGGCTTCGAGGATTTCGACGTGCAGGTCGAACACATGTTGATGGCGGGGAATGATGTTGAGGCTCTGGCGCAACTGTGCGCCGATGACGCTGGAAAAGTAGCGATAGAGTTCGCTCAGCGCAGGGTTGTGCGCGGCGTCCACCAACAGGCGATGAAACACCAGGTCGCAGGCGATGTAGTGCTCCAGGTCGCCGTGGTAATGCTCGCCACTGGTTTTCAGCGCCTGGCGCAAGGCCAATACATCTTCAGCGGTGCGCCGCAGCGCCGCCAGGCCAATGGCCTCTACTTCCAGGATGTGCCGGGTTTCCCGGGCCTGTTCCAGCGAACAGCGCGACAGCACCTTGAGGGTATCCAGCGGATCGACCACCGCCCGCACGTAGCTGCCGTCGCCCTGGCGGATCTCGATCAGTCCAGAAAACGCCAGCACGCGCATGGCTTCGCGCACGGTGTTGCGGCTGATCCCCAGCTCCGCCACCAATTCCGGCTCGGTGGGCAAGCGCTGGCCGACGGTCCATACCCCGTCACTGATACGCCGACGCAATTGCTCCAAGGCCTGATCGACCAGGGAGCGTTTCATTAATGGAGAAATATCTGACATAGAGTCCACCCTTTCATCCAATCATAGGATGAATTTTCTGACATGTTAGTCAGCTTCGCGTAGGACGGCAATTGCCTAGGGTCAATGGGACGGAAAAGGAGCGAAATTTTCGATTAGTCAATATTACCCTTTAAGGGTAACTTTAAGGACAAGGCACACCGTTCCATGGAAAAGAACACACCCCATTACGCCTTGGTGGCGATACAGGCGGATGTCAGGCGGCTTAAAGGGAAAGCTTTCACCAGCACTGCGAAGAACACTGCTCGGACGCTCGGTTTAAACGTCTCGGACATGCAGCAGCTCATCCATGGGCTTGAGCGAAAACAGTTCTACAAATCGATGACCACCTATGACGATCATCGAGTCTGGCATGACGTCTATCACGCCCATTCACACGGTCTGGAGATTTACCTGAAGGTAACGTGCCACCCCAGTGGAGGCCCACCGGTAATTTCCTTCAAGGAGAAAAACTCATGAAAAATCAGCAGTGCTTCAGCTGTGGTGCCCAGGAGGGCATGTTGCATTTCGAAGGTCGCGGCGAAACCATGAGCGTCAAGGGACTGGAACGCCGGGTCGATGACTTGTCTGGCTGGGAATGTCAGATGTGCGGCGAAGTCGAGCTCGATTCAAGCTGCTCGGATCGCTACGACCACGCAGGTGATGAGCTGGTCAACGCGGCCAGGAGAATGATTGGCGAAGAAATGAAACGCATACGTCGCAAACTGCATCTGTCGCAAAAAGAAGCGGTTTCGTTTTTGTCAGGTGGCGGGCACAACGCGTTTTCCCGCTATGAGCGCGGTGAGGTATTGCCACCAAAAGCGTTGATGCTGCTGATGCGCCTGCTTGATCGCTACCCGCATTTGCTTGCAGATGCACGAACCCTGGCTGAAGGCGCGGACTTGAGAGGATTCAAGACGACGGTGCACAAGGAGCACGAAATCCTCACGACTTCCTGAGCAGCCGAAGCAGAAAAAAATAAACCCGGACAAGTCCGGGCTTATTTCACTGCCTAAGGCCGGATCAATGCAGGATCTGGCTCAGGAACAGCTTGGTACGATCATTCTGCGGGTTATCGAAGAAGTCGTTCGGCGCGGCCTGTTCGACGATTTCACCCTTGTCCATGAAGATCACGCGGTTGGCCACGGTGCGGGCGAAGCCCATTTCGTGGGTCACGCAGAGCATGGTCATGCCGTCTTCGGCCAGACCGATCATGGTGTCCAGCACCTCTTTCACCATTTCCGGGTCGAGGGCCGAGGTCGGCTCGTCGAACAGCATGATTTTCGGCTTCATGCACAGGGCACGGGCGATGGCCACACGCTGTTGCTGACCGCCGGAGAGCTGGCCCGGGTACTTGTGCGCCTGCTCTGGAATGCGTACGCGCTCCAGGTAATGCATGGCGATTTCCTCGGCCTTGCGCTTGGGCATCTTGCGTACCCACATCGGCGCCAGGGTGCAGTTCTGCAGGATGGTCAGGTGCGGGAACAGGTTGAAATGCTGGAACACCATGCCGACTTCACGGCGGATCGCTTCGATCTGCTTGAGGTCGTTGGTCAGTTCCACGCCGTCGACCACGATGCGACCCTGCTGGTGCTCTTCCAGACGGTTGAGGCAGCGGATGGTGGTGGACTTGCCGGAGCCCGAGGGGCCGCACAGCACGATACGCTCGCCCTGCTTGACGTTCAGGTTGATGTCTTTCAACACGTGGAACTGGCCGTACCACTTGTTGACGCCCTGCATCTGAATAATGCCTTCAGGGCTCACAGGCTGTTTGATCGCTTCACTCATAAACTACGCTCCTAACGCTTGTGGCCAGTGTCCAGCTTGCGTTCCAAATGCATGGAATAGCGGGACATACCAAAACAGAAAATCCAGAACACCAGGGCGGCGAACACATAGCCTTCAGTGGCCATGCCCAGCCATTTCGGGTCGGCGGCAGCTTGTTTCACGCTGTTGAGCAGATCGAACAGGCCGATGATGATCACCAGGCTCGTGTCCTTGAACAACGCAATGAAGGTGTTGACGATACCCGGGATCACCAGCTTCAGGGCTTGCGGCAGAATCACCAGGCCCATGCTGCGCCAGTAACCCAGGCCCATCGCCGCGGCCGCTTCATACTGGCCCTTGGGAATGGCTTGCAGGCCGCCGCGCACCACTTCGGCCACGTAGGCCGACTGGAACAGGATCACCCCGATCAGTGCGCGCAGCAGCTTGTCGAAGTTCATGCCCTCGGGCAAGAACAGCGGCAGCATCACCGACGACATGAACAGCACCGTGATCAACGGCACACCGCGCCAGAACTCGATGAAGGTCACGCAGACTACACGGATCGCCGGCATGTTCGAGCGCCGGCCCAGGGCCAGGACGATACCCAGCGGCAATGCGCCGACGATACCGACGGTGGCAATCACCAACGTCAGCATCAGGCCGCCCCACTGGCTGGTCGCTACGGTATCCAGACCGAAAACGCCACCGTGCAGCAGGCACCAGGCAATGATCGGGTAAAGCACCAGGAAGCTGAGGCCGTAGATCGCCTTGCGCGGGAAGCGCGAGATGAACAGCGGCGCCACACCAAGCACTGCCGCCCACACGGTCAGGTCTACGCGCCAGCGCAGGCCCGTCGGGTAATAGCCGTACATGAACTGGCCGAAACGCTGTTGGATGAACACCCAGCAGGCGCCCTCCTTGGTGCAGTCGGCCTGGGTGGTGCCGACCCAGTTGGCATCGAGGATCGCCCAACCGATGATCGGTGGAACTATCAGGTAGATCAGGTAGAACGCGAACAATGTCAGCAAGGTGTTGAGCCAGCTGGAGAACATGTTCGCGCGCATCCATGCCACCGGCCCGAACACTTTGCTCGGTGGCGGCATATCAGGTTTGAAAGTATGGGATGTCATGCGCTTTTCCTCACCGCTCGATCAGCGCAATGCGCTTGTTGTACCAGTTCATCAGCAAGGAAATGCTGATACTGATCGCCAGGTACACACTCATGGTGATCGCGATCACCTCGATGGCCTGACCGGTCTGGTTCAACACCGTGCCAGCAAACAGCGAAACCATTTCCGGGTAACCGATACCGGCGGCCAGGGACGAGTTTTTCGCCAGGTTCAGGTATTGGCTGGTCAACGGCGGGATGATCACGCGCAAGGCTTGCGGGATGATCACCTTGCGCAGGGTCGGACCGTTGCGCAGGCCCAGCGAGTGGGCCGCCTCGGTCTGGCCATGGCTCACGGACTTGATGCCCGAGCGCACGATCTCGGCGATGAACGCCGCGGTGTACACGGTCAAGGCCAGGGTCAAGGCCAGCAGCTCCGGGATCAATACCCAGCCACCGACGAAGTTGAAACCCTTGAGTTCCGGCATTTCCCAATGCACAGGCGCACCGAAGATCGCGGCGCACAGTGCCGGGATCACCAGGAACAGCGCCAGGCCCACCCAGAATTTGTGGAACGGCTCACCGGTCGCTTCGAAACGCTTGTTGGCCCAGCGGGTCATCAGCACGATGGCGACGATCGCCAGCACGACACTGGTTACGAACGGCCAGAACCCTTCCGCTACCAGCGCCGCCGGTATGTTGAGGCCGCGACTGCTGACGAAGAAGGTGTCACCGAAATTGTGGGCAGCCCGTGGTCCCGGCATCGTCAGGAATACGGCGAAGTACCAGAACAGGATTTGCAACAGCGGTGGAATGTTACGGAAAACCTCCACATAGACGGTCGCCAGCTTGGAGATGATCCAGTTCTTCGACAAGCGTGCGACGCCGATGATGAACCCCAGGATGGTCGCCAGAATCACGCCAATGAAGGTCACCAGGAGGGTATTGAGCAAACCGATGACAAAGACGCGGGCATAGCTGTCCGCTTCGGTGTAGTCGATCAGGTGTTGGGCGATGCCGAACCCGGCGCTGCGCTCCAGAAAGCCGAAACCGGAAGTGATGCCCCGGTGTTCCAGGTTGGTCTGCGTGTTATCGAACAGAAACCAGCCCAGCGAAATAACCGCCACGATGGTGACGATCTGAAATACCCACGCACGCACTCGTGGATCGCTGAGGCTGAGCCTCTGCTTAGGTGCGCCGATTGAATTTTGCATGAAGTGCCCCGCAAAGAATGGAACAGAACATCACCCGGTGGTTGGCCCACCGGGTGATAGAACCATCAGCGCACTGGTGGTGCGTATTGGATGCCGCCTGCGTTCCACAGCGCGTTCAGACCGCGATCGATCTGCAGCGGGGTGTCCTTGCCGAGGTTGCGCTCGAACATTTCGCCGTAGTTGCCGACTTGCTTGACGATCTGCACGACCCAGTCCTTCGGCAGCTTCAAGTCCTTGCCGTACTCGCCGTCAGCACCGAGCATACGAGCAACGTCTGGGTTCTTGGTAGCCTTGGCTTCAGCCTCGACGTTTTTCGAAGTGATGCCGGCTTCTTCAGCATTGAGCATGGCGTAGCCAGTCCAACGCACAACGGCCAGCCACTCGTCGTCGCCATTACGCACGACCGGGCCCAGTGGCTCCTTGGAGATGGTTTCCGGCAGAACCACATAGTCCTTCGGCGACGCCAGCTTGCTGCGCTGGGCGAACAGTTGGGACTTGTCGGAGGTCAGCACGTCGCAACGGCCGGATTCCAGCGACTTGGCGCTTTCATCGGAGGTGTCGAAAGTGATCGGGGTGTACTTCAGGCCATTGGCGCGGAAGTAGTCGGACACGTTCAGCTCGGTAGTGGTACCGGCCTGGATGCAGATAGTCGCACCGTCCAGTTCCTTGGCGCTCTTGACGCCCAATTTGCTGTTAGCCAGGAAACCGATGCCGTCATAGTAGGTGATGAAGCCAGGGAACTTCAGGCCCATGCCCGCATCACGGGAGCTGGTCATGGTGGAGTTGCGCGACAGCATGTCGATTTCGCCCGACTGCAGCGCGGTGAAGCGCTCCTTGGCGTTCAACTGGCTGAACTTGACCTTGGTCGCATCGCCGAATACCGCAGCGGCAACGGCACGGCAGAAGTCAGCGTCGATGCCGACGATCTTGCCGGTCGAATCAGGCACCGAGAAACCCGGCAGGCCATCACTCACACCACATTGCACAAAACCTTTCTTCTGCACGGCATCCAGGGTTGCACCCGCCTGAGCGAACCCGCTGACACCGAGTACTGCAGCTGCAGTCACGACTGCCAGGGTGGATTTCAGTAACTTCATTCAAACCTCCAGTTTTGCTCTTGTTGTGTCGGAGCTCGAGTCCTATCGCACCCTTTTGGGGCATTGTCGACCCTTGTTGGCTTTTTTTAGGGTCAACCGACGTCTGGACCTTCGCTATGAGTCTAATAATGAGGATGTCCGTAAACAGTGGTCATGCCCATCTCTCACCAATCGGCCGAACGGGCTGTAGCCCTTCACGTTCGCGATGCCCGTAACGGCTGTTGGCGAACATTCATCACCGGATTTCTGATATCCCATGCGGCGCGGCGAACTGATAGTGTTACCGCACAGCGTAAGAATCATCACTCAGGTACACCCATAGCAAAGCCCGTACCAGACCGCTGCGCTTAGGCCATGTAAAACTCGTCAAGACAAAAACTTTCAACTTTGCGACATCTAATTAACTGAGACACCGGGAACGCACTGTAATCACGCACTGATTGAGCGCACCCGCACAGATTTGGAGCACAGCCATGACCGACCCCCTGATTCTCGAGCCCAGCAGCACTGCCGACGCGTGCGTTATCTGGCTCCACGGCCTGGGCGCCGATCGTTTTGATTTCCTGCCGGTCGCCGAAATGTTGCAGCAAAGCCTGCTCACCACACGTTTCGTTCTACCCCAGGCACCGACCCAGCCGGTAACGATCAACGGCGGCTACGCCATGCCCAGTTGGTACGACATCCGTGCCTTGAGCCCGGCGCGAGCCATTGACGAACAGCAACTCGAAGCCTCGGCACAACGGGTCATCGACCTGATCGAAACCCAGCGAGCCAGCGGAATAGACGCCTCGCGGATTTTCCTGGCGGGCTTCTCCCAAGGCGGCGCGGTGGTCTATCACACGGCATTCGTGAAATGGCAGGGCCCGCTGGGCGGCGTGATCGCGCTGTCTACTTATGCACCGACTTTCAGCGATGAGCTGCAATTGTCAGCCAGCCAGCAACGCATTCCGGTGCTGGCGCTGCACGGGCAATACGACGAAGTGGTACTCAACCCCATGGGCCGGACCGCGAAAGAGTATTTAAAGCAGCATGGTGTCACCGTGACATGGCAAGAATACCCAATGGGCCACGAAGTGTTACCCGAGGAGATTCGCGACATCGGCACCTGGCTGGCCGAGCGGTTACGCTAAGAGGCCGATCGCCACGCCGGTCCTTTGACGATCACACTACGCCGCGCCCGTTTCTTGCATTACACTGGCCGGCGTACATTCCTTAACCAATCGATGAGATGACCGTGCTCAAAGCACTCAAGAAGATGTTCGGTAAAAGCGAGGCCGAGCAACTCGCGCCTGGCTCCACAGCGCCGACCCACGGCCCGAGCCATACCGATGCGCAACAACCGCGCCGGGCGGCCCCTGTTGCACAGGCAACAAAAGAACCCGTCGCCCAGCCTGTTACGGCCCCCGCGCCCGAGAAACCACGCAACGAAGCCCCCAAGCCACGCCGCGAGCGCGCACCGAAACCGCCGGTCGTCGCCTGGAAGCTCGAGGACTTCGTCGTAGAACCCCAGGAAGGCAAGACCCGCTTCCACGACTTCAAGCTCGCCCCGGAACTGATGCATGCCATCCAGGACCTGGGGTTCCCGTATTGCACGCCGATCCAGGCGCAGGTGCTGGGCTTCACCCTCGCAGGCAAAGACGCCATCGGTCGCGCCCAGACCGGCACCGGCAAGACCGCCGCGTTTCTGATCTCCATCATCACCCAGTTGCTCCAGACCCCGCCGCCCAAGGAACGCTACATGGGCGAGCCACGGGCGCTGATCATCGCGCCGACCCGCGAGCTGGTGGTGCAGATCGCCAAGGATGCCGCCGACCTGACCAAGTACACCGGCCTGAACGTCATGACGTTCGTGGGCGGCATGGACTTCGACAAACAGCTCAAGCACCTCGAAGCCCGCCACTGCGACATCCTGGTCGCCACCCCGGGCCGCCTGCTGGACTTCAACCAGCGCGGCGACGTGCACCTGGACATGGTCGAAGTGATGGTGCTGGACGAAGCCGACCGCATGCTCGACATGGGCTTCATCCCGCAAGTGCGCCAGATCATTCGCCAGACCCCACCGAAAAGCGAACGCCAGACCCTGCTGTTCTCCGCCACCTTCACCGAAGACGTGATGAACCTGGCCAAGCAATGGACCACCGATCCGTCCATCGTCGAGATCGAGGCGCTAAACGTCGCCAGCGAAAACGTCGAGCAGCACATCTATGCCGTGGCCGGTGCCGACAAGTACAAGCTGCTCTACAACCTGGTCAACGACAACGGTTGGGAACGGGTGATGGTGTTCGCCAACCGCAAGGATGAAGTGCGGCGTATCGAAGAACGCCTGGTGCGCGATGGCGTCAACGCGGCCCAGCTCTCGGGCGACGTGCCCCAGCACAAGCGCATCAAGACCCTCGAAGGCTTCCGCGAAGGCAAGATCCGCGTATTGGTCGCCACTGACGTGGCCGGTCGCGGCATCCACATCGACGGCATCAGCCACGTGATCAACTTCACCCTGCCGGAAGTGCCGGACGACTACGTGCACCGCATCGGCCGTACCGGTCGCGCCGGGGCCGCCGGGGTTTCGATCAGCTTCGCTGGCGAAGATGATTCCTACCAGTTGCCGTCGATCGAAACGTTGCTGGGCCGCAAGATCAGTTGCGAAATGCCCCCGACCCACTTGTTGCGACCGGTCGAGCGCAAGCGCCCTTAGCATCGAGACGGACGCAGAGCGTCCATCGAGGCATTCCCACGCAGAGCGTGGGAACGATCAGCGCAGCCAAAACAGGCTGCGCTTTTTTTTGCCTTGGATATTGCTCGATTAAACTAAAAGTCCATAATGGACAAATTAGTTTACAAGCAGCTTCCCGGAGCCCCCCATGTCCAGCACGCCCTATGTGATGACCCAAGCCCAGGCCCGAGAACTGCTCGGGCAAATCGACGTACCGCACATCCTGCGCAAGCTGTTCCGCGACCTCGCCGCCGGGCAAGCGGTGCAGCCGCCCCAGCAACTGGTGGTGTTTCCCCAGGGCGCCGGGGACTTCATCAACTACCTGGGTGTGCTGGCTGAAGACCAGGTCTACGGGGTCAAGACCTCGCCCTACATCGTGCGCGAGCAAGGCCCGCTGGTGACCGCCTGGACCTTGCTGATGTCGATGCAGACCGGCCAGCCGCTGCTGTTGTGCGATGCCGCCGAGTTGACCACCGCCCGCACCGCTGCCACCACGGCTGTTGCCGTCGATGCCCTCGCCCCGCACAACGCCCGGCGCCTGGCGGTCATCGGCAGCGGTGCGGTGGCGCGGGCGCACGTGCAGTACGTCAAGGGCCTGCGGGACTGGCAAGGTATCAGCCTCTATTCGCCAGGTCTGAAGACCAAGTCGGCGCAAGCACTTGCCTCCATCACCGGCCTGGACCCACGCCTACACATCGCCGACTCCCTTGAAGCCGCGCTGCATGATGCCGACGTGGTGATGCTCTGCACCTCGTCCGCCAAAGCGGTGCTCGATCCGCAGACCCTGGGCAAACCAGCGCTGATCACCTCCATCAGCACCAACGCCCCACGTGCCCATGAAGTCCCCCCTCAAAGCCTCAACGACATGGACGTGTTCTGCGACTATCGTCAGACCACCCCGGGCTCGGCCGGTGAGATGCTGATTGCCGGCGAACTGCATGGCTGGGACGCGTCGCGCATTGTCGGCGATTTACCCGACCTGCTCAGCGAACGGGTGGCGCGCCCAAGCTATGGACGCCATGTGTTCTTCCGTTCCATTGGCCTGGGGCTGGAAGACGTTGCACTGGCGAATGCGCTTTACCGGTTGCATAACTGACACACCCATTTCCCCTTGTGGGAGCGAGCCTGCTCGCGATAGCGGTGTATCAGATAAAAATATGTGGCTGACACACCGCTATCGCGAGCAGGCTCGCTCCCACAGGTTCTCGGAAACGCCCGGCAATGTGCTCGACAGGAGAGCTTCATGACCTCAGCAGACTTCATCATCATCGGCGGCGGCATCGCCGGTGCTTCCACCGGTTACTGGCTGGCGCCCCACGGCCGGGTGATTGTGCTCGAACGCGAATCCCATCCGGCCTACCACTCCACCGGACGCTCGGCGGCGCTGTATACCGCCGCCTACGGCACCCCACAGGTGCGGGCGCTGACCCAGGCCAGCCGGGATTTTTTCGACGCCCCGCCGGCCGGTTTCTGCGAACACCCCTTGCTGACCCCACGGGGCGAAATGACCGTGGACTTCACCGGTGACCCGGCCGAGTTGAACAACCAGTACCTCAGCGCCAAGGCCACCGTGCCGCAGATGCAACTGCTCAGCGCCGACGAGGCCTGTGTGCGGCTGCCGATCCTGCGACGGGACAAGGTCCACGGGGCGATCTACGACCCCACGGCCTGCGACATTGACACCGATGCACTGCACCAAGGCTACCTGCGCGGTATTCGTCGCAGTGGCGGTGAAGTGCACACCGACAGCGAAGTGCAGCAATTGAGCCGCGATGATCAGGGACTGTGGCAGGTGAAAACCGCCAACCAGACGTTCACCGCACCGGTTCTGATCAACGCAGCCGGCGCATGGGCCGATCACATTGCCGAAATGGCCGGCGCTCGAAAGTTGGGGTTGCAGCCCAAGCGGCGCGCAGCGTTCATTTTTGCCGGGCCCGAGGGCGTGGATATCCATGACTGGCCGATGCTGGTGAGCCTGGACGAATCCTTCTATATGAAGCCCGACGCTGGCATGTTCCTCGGCTCGCCGGCCAACGCCGACCCGGTGGAACCTCACGACGTGCAGCCCGAAGAACTCGACATTGCCATGGGCATCTACCAGATCGAAGAAGCCACCACCCTGACCATCCGCCGCCCGACCCGCACCTGGGCCGGCTTGCGCAGTTTCGTGCCCGACGGTGATTTGCTGTCCGGCTTCGATCCACAGCTGCCCGGACTGTTCTGGGTCGCGGCCCAGGGCGGCTACGGCATCCAGACCTCGCCGGCCATGGGCCAGGCCAGCGCGGCACTGGTGCGTGGTCAACCGCTGCCCGAGGCCCTGGCCCGTTTCGGCCTGAGCATCGCCATGCTGTCACCCGAGCGCCTGGGCTGAGCCACCTTGAGGTGACGCATCGCCGCGATTGCGGCACACTCCCCCGCGCCCCTGTTTCACGGGGCGCTGACGCTGCCTGGAGCCCTGTCATGACTGCCTCGCCACCCGATCCGGTGCTGGAAAACTTCCGCACCATCGCCGATGCCATCGCCACGCTGTTCTACCCTCACGCCGAAGTGGTACTGCACGACCTGCGCACCCAGAAAGTCGATTACATCGCCAATAACCTGTCCAAGCGCGAGATTGGCGATGACTCGTCCCTGGAGGACATGCTCAGCGAGGACGTCAGCGAACGTAACATCGGGCCCTACGAAAAATTGAACTGGGACGGACAGAAGATTCGCAGCCTCAGCAGCGTACTGCGCGACGCCAACGGGCATCCGCTGGCGGTGCTGTGCATCAACCTGAATATTTCGCTGTTCGAGAATGCCAAGGCCGCACTGGATCTGTTCCTGTCACCCGGCAAGTTGATTCCTCAGCCGGATTCACTGTTTCGCGATGACTGGCAGGAGCGAATCAACACCTTCCTGCATGCCTGGATGCGCGAGCGTCAGCTGAGCCTGAACCTGCTGACCCGCGACCACAAACGCGAGCTGGTGCTGGCGCTGCATGCCGAAGGCGCATTCAAGGGCAAAAGCGCGTCCAACTATGTGGCCAATGTGCTGAACATGGGGCGGGCGACGGTGTACAAGCATTTGAAGGAGTTGAAGGGCTAAGATTCTTGTTGCCTGGCCTGACGCCTTCGCGAGCAAGCCCGCTCCCACAAGGGATTTGCGCTGAACACAAGATTTATGTCCGACGAAGATCCAATGTGGGAGCGGGCTTGCTCGCGAAGGCGATGTTTCAGTCGCCGTAGATGTCCGACTTGAAATACTTGCCCTGGATCTTCTGATACTCCCCATTGGCCCGAATCCCATCGATGGCCTTGTTCAAGTCCGCCACCAGTTGGGTATTGCCTTTGCGCACCGCGATACCGGCGCCTTCGCCGACGTATTTGGGGTCCTTGAGCTCGGGGCCGACAAACGCGTAGCCCTTGCCACGAGGCATCGACAGGAAGTCTTCCAGCGGGATGGTGTCGGCGAAAATCGCGTCGAGGCGACCTGACGCCAGGTCCATGTAGATTTCTTCGTTGTTGCTGTAGCGCTTGACCGTCACGCCCTTGGGTTCGAAGACTTCAGTGGCGAAGCGGTCCGTGGTGGTGGCCCGTTGCACACCAACGGTCTTGCCCTTGAGGCTGGCGTACTGGTCATCGACCACCGCCCCTTCCTTCATGACCAGGCGCGATGAGGTGAAGTAGTACTTGTGGGTGAAATCCACCGACTTCTTGCGCTCTTCGGTGATGGTCATGGACGACAGCGCCAGATCGATCTTCTTCACCTTGAGCGACGGAATCAGCCCGTCGAACTCGCCTTCGATCCACTCGCACTTGACCTGCATCTGCGCGCACAGGGCATTGCCGATGTCGTAGTCGAACCCCTCGATCTTCCCTTCCGAGGTCTTGGAAGCAAACGGCGGATAAGCCGCCTCGATGCCGATGCGCAAGGTTTTCTCAGCGGCGAACAGACTGCTGGAGGCCAACAGGCTCAAGGCCAGGCCGGTGATGAGGGGAAGTTTCTTCATGATCGATCTCTCGCGGGTTGTTGTTGGTTTGGCAGAGAAAGGTGGGGCAATGACTTTATATGTACTTATAAATCCATACTGGACTTTAATGTACACATCGTCAATTGGAGAAACAGGGGAATGTGATGGGAGGCTGCTGGCCCCTTCGCGAGCAAGCCCGCTCCCACAAGGATCTGTGCCGAACACACATGCTGTGTACAACACAAATTCCCTGTGGGAGCGGGCTTGCTCGCGAAGACGGACTTATGGACTGCGAAAAAACAACAGTTTGCTTGCTGCTTACTGCTTCCAGCGATCCGCCGCCGCATGATCACTGTCCCGCCCTTCGACCCAGCGCGGGCCGTCGACGGTGTTTTCCTTCTTCCAGAACGGCGCTCGGGTCTTGAGGTAGTCCATGACAAAGGCGCAGGCGTCGAACGCCGCCTGGCGATGGGCACTGGCGGCACCGACGAAGACGATCGGCTCGCCCGGCTCCAGGGCACCGATGCGGTGCAGCACCTCCAGCTTGAGCAACGGCCAGCGCTGCTCGGCCTCGCTGGCAATCTTGCCCAGGGCTTTTTCGGTCATGCCCGGATAATGCTCCAGGAACATCCCGGACACATCGAGGCCATCATTGAAGTCACGCACGTAGCCGACAAAACTCACCACCGCCCCCACGCCGACATTAGCCGCATGCATCGCGTTGACTTCGCCCCCTGCGTCGAACGGTTCGACCTGCACACGAATCGCCATGGTTCAGCCTCCGGTCACGGTGGGGAAAAACGCCACTTCGTCGCCGTCCGTCAGCGGTTCGTCGAGCTGGCACAGATCTTCGTTGCGCGCGCACATCAGGTTTTGTTCCTTCAGCACCTCGGCACCGTCACGCTCGGCAAGCAGCACGCGCACATCGTCGACCGTGGCGAAATCACCTTCCACCTTTACCGAATCCACGCCAAGCGCTTCACGGTAACGGGCAAAGAACTTCACGTTGATTTTCATGACGCATCCGCCTGGAAATGGCCGCTCTTGCCGCCGAGTTTTTCCAGCACCCGCACGCCTTCGATGGTCATGCCACGGTCGACGGCCTTGCACATGTCGTAAATGGTCAGCGCGGCGACGCTGGCGGCGGTGAGGGCCTCCATTTCCACGCCGGTCTGCCCCGACAGTTTGCAGCGGGCAACGATGCGCACCCGGTCCTCGCCTTCGGCATTGAGCTCGACCTTGACGCTGGTGAGCAGCAGCGGGTGGCAGAGCGGAATCAAGTCGCTGGTTTTCTTGGCCGCCTGGATGCCGGCAATGCGCGCGACGGCGAACACATCGCCCTTGGGGTGACCGCCGCTGACGATCATCTGCAGCGTGTCGGGCAGCATGCGCACAAAGGCCTCGGCCGTGGCTTCACGGAACGTCACGGCCTTGTCGGTCACGTCGACCATGTTGGCGCGACCTTGGGAATCGAGATGAGTCAGCACAGGGATACTCCTGATCGGGAGTGTCGATTGTAAACCTGTGGGTCAGATTCCGGCAGGCTTGATTGTCGCACCTGCAATTTGCAAAACACCGCATTTACCTGTGGGAGCGGGCTTGCTCGCGAAGGGGGCGTGTCAGGCAGCATATATGTCAACTGATACACCGCCTTCGCGAGCAAGCCCGCTCCCACAGGGGTTATGTGTCAGGCATAAAAAACCGGGCGACCATAGGGTCGCCCGGTTTGTCTGGGGTTACAGGTGGGATTCGGCGTATTCGGCCAGGATCGAGCGCGGTACGCCCTGCAGGGTGATGTGGACCCCGTTTGGGAAGTCCTTGAAGCGTTCGGTCAGGTAGGTCAGCCCGGAGCTGGTCGCGGACAAGTAAGGGGTGTCGATCTGCGCCAGGTTACCCAGGCACACCACTTTGGAACCGGCACCGGCACGGGTGATGATGGTTTTCATCTGGTGCGGGGTCAGGTTCTGGCATTCGTCGATCAGGATCAGGCTCTGCTGGAAGCTGCGTCCGCGAATGTAGTTGAGGGATTTGAACTGCAACGGCACTTTGCTGAGGATGTAGTCGACGCTGCCATGGGTGCTTTCGTCATCCATGTGCAAGGCTTCGAGGTTGTCGGTGATCGCCCCCAGCCATGGCTCCATTTTCTCCGCTTCGGTACCGGGCAGGAAACCGATTTCCTGGTCCAGGCCCTGCACGCTGCGGGTGGCGATGATGCGCCGGTAGCGTTTGCTGACCATGGTCTGCTCGATGGCAGCGGCCAGGGCCAGGATGGTCTTGCCGGAACCGGCGGCGCCGGACAGGTTGACCAGGTGGATATCCGGGTCGAGCAAGGCGAACAACGCCAGGCTCTGGTAGATGTCACGAGGTTTGAGACCCCAGGCTTCCTGGTGCAGCAAAGGTTCCTGGTGCAGGTCGAGAATCAACAGCTTGTCGACATGGATTTCCTTGATCCAGCCGACGAAGCCTTGTTCGTCGATGATGAACTCGTTGATGTGCACCGCCGGCAGGTTGTCGATCAGTTGCACCTGGTGCCAGGTGCGGCCGTGGTCCTGGCGGGTCTCGACCTTGCTCACACGGTCCCAGAAGGAGCCGGTCATGTTGTGGTAGCCGTTGGGCAACAGCGAGACGTCGTCGACCAGTTGGTCGGTGCTGTAGTCCTCCGCCGCGATCCCGCAGGCGCGGGCCTTGAGGCGCATGTTGATGTCTTTGGTCACCAGCACCACGGCCTGGTCCTTGGTGCGCGCGTGCAGGTCGATCAACTGGTTGATGATGATGTTGTCGTTCAGGTGTTCAGGCAGCACCAAGTTGGGTTCGGTGCGCTTGCTCATCAGGATCGAAAGCAGGCCCTTGGGACCACTTTTGCCGCGCTGGATCGGTACGCCGAGCTCAACGTCTTCCGGGGAGGCATCACCCAGGGTCTTGTCGATCAGGCGGATCGCCTGCCGGCATTCGGCCGCAACGCTGTGGTGTCCGCTCTTGAGCTTGTCCAGCTCCTCAAGCACGGTCATCGGGATGGCAACGTGATGTTCTTCGAAGTTCAGGAGCGCGTTTGGATCGTGGATCAATACGTTGGTATCGAGTACATAGAGGATTGGCTGGTTGGAGGAAGGGCTACGTCCGTGGTCATCCATACTCGGTCACCTATGTGGGGGCCATTCGACGCAATACCGTGACAGTGCTGCGCCTCGAGGTAGCCACCGAATTCACCCGCGAGGATTCAGGTGAACTGCACACAATCTGGGTCTTGGAAGACGCCACCTGTGTTGCAGGTTTCGGCGGTCTGTCTTCTTGATACTCCAAAAACCATGACAGGAAAAAGCACTTTGACGTTTTTTTGAAGTTTATTTTTCAGAGTGACGAATAACCCTTGGCGTACTGCCATTACGCCGTTAAAGTCGGAAGTCCGGTTGTCATGAATGTGTACCGGTTTTTCCGCCTTCCCCAATGTTTCCGGGCCTTTACAGGTTTCAGCGAAACGCTTCCTGACAGTCTGCCCAACCGATTCCGCTTTGCGCCGTCTGCGTCATGAGCCAGGGCATCGCCGTTTTCACCCCATCCTGCTTGGCATTGAAATTGATCACCCCGTGGCGCCACAGCAGCATCAGGGTCAGCACTCGCTGGGCGCTTTGCTCAGGCTTGAGCCGATTGTTGCTGTCCTGGGAGTCGATGTCCCACAGTGCCACTTGCAAGCCTTGCTGGCGGAAGAACGCTTGCGCATCGCCACGACGCTGGCCTTGGGGCGGACGGAACAGCGGCACGTAATTCTCTGGCAGCTTGCCCTTGACCAGCTCGACACTGCGCCGGACCGAGTCTTGCCAGTCCTGCCAATGGCTGTGGGAACGAAACTCCCAGCCCTGTACACCCACGCACTGTTGCGAATACAACGCCTGCAGGTTGTTGACCGAGCCGTCTTCCAGCCGCGCCTGGATGTCCTTGCCCAGCACGAAGAAGGTGCCGTTCATGTTCGCCTTGCGCAGGTATTCGGTCAGCCACGGGGTATTGTCCGGCACAACGTTGGCGGCGCTGTCGAAGGTCAGCAGGAACAGCCGGTCGTTCATCTCCTCGCCGTTGCGCTCGTAATCGCCGAAACGTGCGATTTCGCTACTGGTTTGCGGAAAAAGCGCAGCTTTACGCAGCAGTTCATCGCGGTATTGGGTATGAAAGATCTGGCTCGGCGCGGCCCACTTGATGTAGTAGGAGTTGTCATCCAGATGGAACCTGCGCGCCTCTTCGCGCAGGGTCGCCATGTCCTCGACCAGGTAACAGAAGGAAGCGTCCTGATCGCAGCTGCGCTGGGCAACGTTGTAGTTGGCCAGCAACCGCTGCCACAGCCGGGCGCGAAGCGCGTCGATCGCAACCATATTGACCGTGCGCAGCCCCAAGTACTGCTTGAGCGCGATTTCGTCCATGGCATCGACGTCCAGCAGGGCTCGGGCGAACATCAGGATCTCGGCCCGCGAGGCGACGTCGAACAGCGTCGGGCTGGTGAGTTGTTCCGGCCAGGTGCTGCGATCCAGGGTGGCGACGTCGTTGGACGCGGCAATGGCGCCCAGGCTCAACAGCCAGGCCGATAACAGAAGGGCGATACGCAAAAGGGATGTCTCCATAACGAAACCCGCGCGGCATCATAGCCGATCCTGGCCCAATACCCTTGTGGTCAGCGGACTTGGGGAGCAGACACCTGTGGGAGCAAAGCTTGCTCGCGATGCAGGCGACAAGGTCCATCTGCAAGATTGCGTCATCGTTCATCGCGAGCAAGCTTTGCTCCCACAGACTTTGCTCCCACAGCTCCCTCGCCACAAAAGCACCACCACCGATCACCTATCACCCCAATAGCTGGAGTCCACCCGGCCAACCCCCTAGAATCGCCGCACCTTAAAGGAGACGACTTCATGCTGATGGTGATTTCCCCCGCCAAGACCCTCGATTACGAAACACCGCCGGCCACCGAGCGCTTTACCCAACCGCAGTACCTGGATCACTCCCAGGAGCTGATCGAACAGTTGCGTGAACTCTCGCCGGCACAGATCAGCGAGCTGATGCACGTCTCCGACAAGATCGGCGGCCTCAATGCCGCGCGATTCGGCAGCTGGACACCGGCATTTACCCAGGCCAACGCCAAGCAGGCGCTGCTGGCCTTCAAGGGCGACGTGTACACAGGCCTCGATGCGCAAAGTTTTGGCGACGCCGATTTCGACTACGCCCAACAGCACCTGCGCATGCTCTCTGGCCTCTATGGCCTGCTGCGCCCATTGGACCTGATGCAACCCTATCGCCTGGAAATGGGCACGAAGCTGGCCAATGCCCGGGGCAAGGACCTTTATGCCTTCTGGGGCACGCGCATCAGCGAATGGCTGAACGAAGCCCTCGCCGACCAGGGCGATGATGTGCTGCTGAACCTGGCTTCCAATGAATACTTCTCGGCGGTCAAGCGCAGCGCACTGAAAGCGCGCGTCATCGATACCGAATTCCGCGACCTGAAAAATGGCCAGTACAAAATCATCAGCTTCTACGCCAAGAAAGCCCGGGGCCTGATGAGTCGTTTCGTGATTCAGGAACGGATCAACGACCCTGCGGCACTCAGCCAATTCGATGTACAGGGCTACCGCTTCAACGCCCAACAGTCGAGCCGGGACAAACTGGTTTTCCTGCGTGATCACGCCCCCGAATAAAGCATGACCTTATACCGCCCCCTGATCGGGGGCTTCGATCATCTGCCTATTTGTCATCTTAGTTCCTCGCCCACTTCGCCAGTTTCATGGCGCCAATAAATCGCACCACTCCTGCGCTAACTTTTCTTTCACTCGACACTCGTCAGTTTTTTGCGTAGTGGCACCGATTTTTTTCATCGGTAGTGGCACAAAACTATCTACCCCTGCTAACTCCCCATTAATAAAGGCCGAAACGGTAAGTGCCATCATATTGAGGTCAGTGCCATCTTCGATAATATTTCGAAAAATTTCGAAAATCGCGATGAGCGGATCGGAACTATGTGAAATTGCATGGCTCATACCATCCGTAACGATTCTCGGCGAGCGTGTACGAGATAACTTACAAAGGACATCGAACGGATTAACCAAGTTGTCACGTCAACTTAGCGAAACGGTCGTCTAATTGGATCCACCCTTAAAAGGATGGGAGATAACGCACCATTGCTATCCCCTACAAGGCCAAGGCTGCGCCCCTATAACGTGCTCACCCGAGCACACAAGCTTCTGATTTTGTGGGCTTTTGCCAGGGATCAGAGGTGAGAGACTTTTTGCACGAGCGTTCTTGACTTACAGGGACTGGCTGCATAACAGGGCAGGTCATAACAACTAGGCCACATTGCGCACAACTTGAGTGCATTTATTTAGACACTCGGAACTTAGTATGCCTGCACACGGCACTGTGGCGCCTGCATTCCACACTTCCGAGTGCTCGATGACCGCTGAACACTATTAACTCCGGCCATTTAATGGCATGAAAACAGAGGTAAATGCGATGCGCATTAGCATATTTGGTTTGGGTTACGTCGGTGCAGTATGTGCCGGTTGCCTGTCTGCACGGGGCCATGATGTAGTTGGCGTAGATGTCGCCAAAGACAAAATCGACATGATCAACGCTGGCAAATCGCCAATCGTTGAACCGGGTCTTGGTGAGCTGTTGGCGCAAGGCATTCAAACAGGCCGACTGCGCGGCACGACCAACTTCGCCGAAGCCATTCGCGATACTGACTTGTCGATGATTTGCGTCGGTACACCGAGCAAAAAGAACGGCGACCTGGAACTGAACTACATCGAGGCCGTGTGCCGCGAGATCGGTTTTGTCCTGCGTGACAAGACCACCCGCCACACCATCGTAGTGCGCAGCACCGTATTGCCGGGCACCGTGGCAAACGTTGTCATCCCGATCCTGGAAGACTGCTCCGGCAAGAAAGCCGGCGTCGATTTCGGTGTCGCAGTGAACCCTGAGTTCCTGCGCGAAAGCACCGCGATCAAAGACTACGATCAACCGCCGATGACCGTTATTGGTGAGTTCGACACCGCCTCCGGTGACGTTCTGCAGTCGCTGTACGAAGAGCTCGATGCGCCGATCATCCGCAAGGACATCGCCGTCGCCGAGATGATCAAGTACACCTGCAACGTGTGGCATGCCACCAAGGTGACCTTCGCCAACGAGATCGGCAACATCGCCAAGGCCGTCGGCGTCGATGGCCGTGAAGTGATGGATGTGGTCTGCCAGGACAAGACTCTGAACCTGTCCCAGTACTACATGCGCCCAGGCTTTGCCTTCGGCGGTTCCTGCCTGCCCAAGGACGTTCGCGCCCTGACCTACCGTGCCGGCTCCCTGGACGTGGAAGCGCCGCTGCTCAACTCGCTGATGCGCAGCAACGAATCCCAGGTGCAGAACGCCTTCGACATCGTTTCCAGCCACGACAAACGCAAAGTCGCCCTGCTGGGCCTGAGCTTCAAGGCCGGTACCGACGACCTGCGTGAAAGCCCGCTGGTAGAGCTGGCGGAAATGCTGATCGGCAAGGGCTTCGACCTGAAGATTTACGACAGCAACGTCGAATACGCCCGTGTCCACGGTGCGAACAAGGACTACATCGAGTCGAAGATTCCTCACGTCTCGTCCTTGCTCAACGCCGACTTCGACTCGGTGATCGACAGCTCCGACATCATCATCCTGGGCAACCGCGACGAGAAGTTCCGCGCGCTGACCGAGAACGTACCGGAAGGCAAGCAGGTCATCGACCTGGTCGGCTTCATGTCCAAGGCCACCTCCGCGAGTGGCCGGACCGAAGGCATCTGCTGGTAAGTCTGTTTGCCGGCCGGGGCACGCCCCGGCCGGCCTTTCGCCTGCCTTAACCCATCGGGCCGCCCACAAGGCCCGCCCGAGATAGAGACGGATGCAGATTATGCACAGGCTAAAGCACGGCCTGCTTCAGGCCGCCGGTTGGCTGTTTTACTTGAGTTTATTGATGGGCATCGCCATGGCGCTGCCCACGTCCACGTTCGACTCCGATTCCAAGGACTTCATCTTCCTGATCGGCGCCGTGGGCATCTGGCGTTACTCCATGGGAGCAACGCATTTCGTGCGCGGCATGATCTTCCTGTACATCGTCTACCCGCACCTGCGCCGCAAGGTACGCAAGCTGGGCAAGGCGGCGGATCCGTCCCACGTGTACCTGATGGTCACCAGCTTCCGGATCGATGCGCTGACCACCGCCCAGGTGTATGGCTCGGTGATTCGCGAGGCCATCGAATGCGGGCTGCCCACCACCGTGGTCTGCTCCATCGTGGAAATGTCCGACGAACTGCTGGTCAAGAGCCTCTGGGCCCGCATGAACCCACCAGCGCGGGTCAAGCTGGACTTCGTGCGTATCCCTGGCACCGGCAAGCGTGACGGCCTGGCCTTCGGTTTCCGCGCCATCTCCCGCCACTTGCCGGACGACCGCGCCGTGGTGGCGGTGATCGACGGCGACACCGTGCTCGCCGAAGGCGTCGTGCGCAAGACCGTGCCGTGGTTCCAGCTGTTCGGCAACGTCGGCGGCCTGACCACCAACGAGTTCTGCGAAGTGCGCGGCGGCTACATCATGAGCGAATGGCACAAACTGCGCTTCGCCCAACGGCACATCAACATGTGCTCCATGGCCTTGTCCAAGCGCGTGCTGACCATGACCGGCCGCATGTCGGTGTTCCGCGCCACCGTGGTCACCAACCCGGACTTCATCGCCGACGTGGAAAGCGACTCGCTGCAACACTGGCGCCTGGGCCGCTTCAAGTTCCTGACCGGCGATGACAAATCGAGCTGGTTCAGCCTGATGCGCCTGGGCTACGACACCTTCTACGTGCCCGATGCGGCGATCAACACCGTCGAGCATCCGCCGGAGAAGAGCTTCATCAAGGCCAGTCGCAAGCTGATGTTCCGCTGGTACGGCAACAACCTGCGGCAGAACTCCCGGGCACTTGGCCTGGGCATGAAGCGTTTGGGTCTGTTCACCTCGGTGGTGCTGTTCGACCAGCGCGTGTCGATGTGGACCTCGCTGCTGGGCCTGACCGTGGCCCTGATCGCCAGCTTCAAGTACGGCACCGCGTTCATCCTGGTGTACCTGCTGTGGATCGGCATCACGCGGTTGCTGCTGACCCTGCTGCTGTCGTGCTCCGGACACCGGATCGGCCCAGCCTACCCGGCGATTCTCTATTACAACCAGATCGTCGGTGCCCTGGTGAAGATCTACGTGTTCTTCCGCCTCGATCAACAGTCCTGGACCCGCCAGCCCACCCACCTGACCCGTGATCTCGCCAGCTTTCAACGTTGGTTCAACACTTGGTCGTCTCGGACCATGACCTTCTCCGCCGGCAGCATTTTTGTCGCCGTGCTGCTGACGATGGTCTGACCGGACTTGAATGAATTAACTAGGAAATCGCCCCTATGAACACCGCCGTGAATGTCAACGTAGTGCATGAATCCGAAGCCCAGCGCCAACACGCCAGGGTCAAAATCCCGGCCAAGCTGCGCTTCTTCGGCCCCGACCGTACGCCGATGGAAGTCAAGGTCCTGGACCTGTCCGCCGGCGGCCTGAGCTTCAACGCCGGCCAGATGCCCCTCAAGACCGGGGAATCCTACAAGGGTCGCCTGCAATTCGTCATCGACAACCTTGGCCTGGCCATGGACGTGGAATTGCAGATCCGTTCCTACGACCGCCAGACCGGCCGCACCGGTTGCCAGTTCCAGAACCTGGAGCCTCGGGACATCTCGACACTGCGTCACATCATCACCTCGCACCTGGCCGGCGACATCGTCGGTGTCGGCGATGTGCTGGCGACCCTGCAGCGCGATAACTTCACCAAGGCCCGCAAGCAGAAAGACGAAAACGGTGGCATGAGCGCCTTCGGTCGCCTGCGCGCCGTGACCTTCAGCCTGGGGATCTTCCTCGTTGGCCTGACGGCGTTCGGTTTCATCTTCAAGTCGGTGTACGGCATGTACTTCGTCAGCCACGCCCAGGCAGGCCTGGTGAACGTACCGGGCATGGCCATCACCATGCCGCGTGACGGCACCGTGCAGAGCCTGGTCAAGGCCGACGGCGTGGCCGCCAAGGGCGCCCCGCTGGCGACCTTCAGCACCAGCATGCTCGACGTGCTCAAGGGTCACCTGGACGACAACCAGTTGCAGCCGGCCAAGGTCGAGGAACTGTTCGGCAAGCAGATGACCGGCACCCTGACGTCTCCGTGCGACTGCATCGTGACCCAGCAGTTGGTGTCCGATGGTCAGTACGCCAGCAAGGGCGACGTGATCTTCCAACTGGTCCCACGGGGCACCGAAGCCAACGTCGAAGCGCGTTTCTCCTATCGCCAGTTCGGCGACGTGCGCCCAGGCACTGCGGTCAGCTTCCAGGTCGCCGGCGAAGACACCACCCGTACCGGCAAGATCGTCAGCAGCACCAGCCTGAAAAGTGCTGACCTGTCCTCCGATATCCGTGTCCTGATCCAGCCTGACGAACCCCTGGACAGCTCGCTGGCCGGCCGTCCGGTAGAAGTCACCAGCGACCGTGGCCCGAACCTGAACTGGCTGATCGACAAAGCCATGGCCGTCGGTATTTAAGTCGAGGATATGCCCGTGACCATTATAAAAATCCTGAACAGCCCACAGACCCTGTGGGAGCGAGCTTGCTCGCGAAAGGATCCACGCGGTCAGGATGAGATGCCGCTAACTCGTTCCCATATGGGAACACTGTGCGCCCTGGCATTGGCCGTCAGCCTGGCCGGTTGCGCCGGCCTGCCCGATCAACGCCTGGCCAACGAAGCCCTCAAGCGCGGCGACACGGCGCTGGCGCAGCAGAACTATCAGCAACTGGCAGACTTGGGCTACAGCGAAGCCCAAGTCGGCCTGGCCGACATCCAGGTGGACAGCCACGACCCCGAGCAGATGAAAAAAGCCGAGGCGACTTACCGCGCCGCGGCCGATATCTCGCCACGGGCCCAGGCTCGCCTGGGTCGCCTGCTGGTGGCCAAGCCCGGTTCCACCGAAGCGGAAAAACACGAAGCCGAAGGCCTGTTGAAGAAAGCCTTCGCCAATGGTGAAGGCAACACCCTGATCCCGCTGGCGATGCTGTACCTGCAATATCCCCACAGCTTCCCGAACGTCAACGCCCAGCAGCAGATCAGCCAATGGCGCAGCGCCGGCTACCCGGAAGCGGGCCTGGCGCAGATTCTGCTCTACCGCACCCAGGGTACCTACGACCAGCACCTGGACGAAGTCGAGAAGGTCTGCAAGGCCGCGCTGGCGACCACCGACATCTGCTACGTCGAACTGGCCACGGTCTATCAGAAACGCGGCCAACCGGAACAGCAGGCCGCGTTGCTCAAGCAGATGCAGGATGGCCACGCCCGTGGCGTCGTGTCCGCCCAGCGCGTGGACAGCGTCGCCCGTGTCCTGGCCGATGCCAGCCTGGGCAAGCCCGATGAAAAGACCGCCCAGTCGTTGCTCGAAGGCATCGCCCCGGGCTACCCCGCTGCCTGGGTCAGCCTTGCGCAACTGCTCTACGACTTCCCGGAACTGGGTGACGTCGACAAGATGATGCAGTACCTGGAAAACGGCCGCGCCGCCGACCAGTCGCGTGCCGAACTGTTGCTGGGCAAGCTTTACTACGAAGGCAAGTGGGTCCCGGCCGATGCCAAGGTCGCCGAGGCGCATTTCCAGAAAGCCGTTGGCCGCGAAGTGGCCGCCGACTACTACCTCGGCCAGATCTATCGCCGCGGTTACCTGGGCCAGGTCTACTCGCAAAAAGCCCTGGACCACCTGCTCAAGGCCGCCCGCAACGGCCAGAACAGCGCCGACTACGCCATTGCCCAGCTGTTCTCCCAGGGCAAGGGCACCAAGCCCAACCCGGTCAACGCCTATGTGTTCAGCCAGTTGGCCAAGGCGCAGAACACCCCGCAAGCCACCGAGCTTGCCCAGACCCTCGAAGCACAATTACCGCCGCAGCAACTTGCACAAGCGCAACGCCTGCTACAACAAGAGCAGGCCATTCGCGGCTCGATGAGCCCCCATACGCTGGAACTGCAAGCCCTAAAAGAAGATGACGGCGAGGAACCTCTATGAAGCTTTTGAAGCTCAATCCTTTTGTGCAGGCTGGTATTGGCCTGTCGTTTGCCCTGTTGTGGTCCAGCCCGAGCCTGGCGGCCCTGACTGACACCAAGAATTTCGGCCTGGAAGTGAAAATCACTGGCCAGTCCGAAGACGACCGCGACCTCGGCACCCAGAGCGGTGGCGACGTCAACGGTGTCGGCCTGGACCTGCGTCCCTGGGTCTACGGTGAAAGCGAAAGCGGCGCCTGGAGCGCCTACGCCATGGCCCAGGCCGTGACGTCCAGCGACATCATCGAGACCGACACCCTGCAACAGTCCGATGACAGCACCCAGCAAACCGACAGCGGCGATCGCGAAGCCAAGAAAAGCTACCTGGCCATGCGCGAGTTCTGGATCGGCTACCGTGGCCTGACCCCCTACCCGGGCGAGCAATTGAAGTTCGGTCGCCAGCGCCTGCGCAATGACGACGGCCAATGGCGCGACACCAACATCGAAGCCCTGAACTGGACCTTCGACACCACCTTGCTGCGGGCCAACCTCGGCGTGGCCGAACGGTTCAGCGAATACCGCACCGACCTCAAGGAATTGTCCCCCCAGGACAAGGACCGCCTGCACGTCTTTGGCGACGTGGGCTACCAGTGGATGCCAGGCCAGTGGGCCGGGATCCGTGCCCACCACTCCCATGACAATGGCAGCCTCGATTACCCGACCCCGGGCGAAGCCACCGACACCCTGGACAAGACCGAGAACGGTGACTTGACCTGGCTGGGCCTGGAAGCCAACAGCGACGCCTACAACTGGCGCAACACCAACACGGTCAACTACTGGGCCAGCCTCACCGGCATGACCGGCGACCGTGACACCGTCAACCCGCTCAACGCCGACGGCACGCGCCCAACAGAAGCCAAGCACAGCGATGACGTGGACGGCTGGGCCACTGATTTGGGTATCCGCCTGCGCCTGGACCCGCAATGGCAAGTCGGTGCGGCCTATGCCCGCGCCAGCGAGGACTACGAACAGAACGGCCTGCAAAGCAACCGCTCGAACTTCACCGGCACGCGCTCGCGGGTCCATCGTTTCGGCGAAGCGTTCCGTGGCGAAATGGCCAACACCCAGAGCGCCAGCCTGTTCGGTTCCTGGCAGTTGCGTGACGAATACGACGCCAGCCTTGTGTACCACAAGTTCTGGCGCGTGGACGGCAACAAGCCGGTGGGCAGCAACGGCATCAACGCTGTGGAAAACAACACCGACGACGTGACCGGCGCGATCCTGTCCACCTCGTCCCTGCCACTGCGCGACGGTAACAAGGACCTGGGCCAGGAAGTCGACCTGGTCGTCACCAAGTACTTCAAGCAAGGCCTGCTGCCGGCCGCGCTGAGTCAGTCCATTGATGAGCCGTCGGCGCTGGTGCGCTTTCGTGGCGGCGTGTTCAAGCCAGGCGACGCTTACGGCAAAGAGGTCGATTCGTACATGCATCGCGCCTTTGTCGACGTGATCTGGCGCTTCTGATGCAAATGGCCATGGGAGTGCCCGATATGAACCGCTACCTCAGGAACAGCCAGGCGATGAAAGGTTCGATCAGCCTGTTGGTCGCAGCGATGCTGCTGGCCGGCTCGCCGGCGTTCGCCAACGTTGAGCCGGTGGTCAAGCCGGGCAACGTGGTCAAGGGACTGCAACAGGCCAAGACCTACACCGTCAGCAGCGCGCCGACCGCACCACTGGAGCTGGCCACGCCGACCCTGCCCGACCTCTCCGGCTACACCGCCGAAGCGGTCGCGGCAAAAATCGTGCGAACCAAGCCCGGCAAGGTCAGCGTGCGTCGGATGATGCAGGAAAACGCCTTGAAGGACTTCATCGGCGGCGACAACAAGATGGCCGAGTGGGTCGTGCGTCAGCACGGTATCCCACAGGCCATCTTCGTCGACGATGGCTACATGAACCTCAAGGACCTGGTCAAGAAGGTGCCCAAGCAGTACCTCAGCGAAACCTCGCCAGGCGTGTTCCTGGCCAGGATTCCAATTGTGGTCGGCGAGAAAGGCATCCTGGAAATCGACAAGCAGACCCAGGAATTGCGCCTGTCCCAAGAGGGCGGCGCGTTCCTGGTCAACGATGGCCGGATGTTCATCCGCGACACCAAGGTCACCGGCTGGCGCGAAAAGGAAAACGGCCCTGCCACGTTCCGCTCGCCCAAGGAATTCCGTCCGTTCCTGCTGTCCTGGGGCGGCACCGAGACCTACATCGTCAACACCAAGATGGCGAGTTTCGGCTACGCCAACAGTAAGTCGTACGGGGTCAGTATTTCCCAGTACACGCCGAACATGGCCAAGGTCCTCAAGCGCCCGGAACCGACCGGCTGGATCATCGGTTCCGAGTTCTCGGACATGTGGTACGGCTTCTACTGCTATGAAACCAACGACTTCGTGGTCAAGGGCAATACCTACAAAGACAACATCGTCTACGGCATCGACCCCCATGACCGTTCCCATCGGCTGATCATTGCCGACAACACGGTCTACGGGACCAAGAAGAAGCACGGGATCATTATTTCCCGTGAGGTCAACGACAGCTTCATTTTCAACAACCGCAGCTATGACAACAAACTCTCGGGCCTGGTGATCGACCGTAACAGCGTGAACAACCTGATCGCCTACAACGAGATCTACAAGAACCACACCGACGGCATCACGCTCTACGAGAGTGGTGACAACCTGCTGTGGGGCAACAAAGTGATCAGCAACCGCCGCCACGGCATCCGCATTCGTAACAGCGTGAACATCCGCCTCTACGAAAACGTGTCCATGGCCAACGGCCTGACCGGTCTCTACGGCCACATCAAAGACCTGTCCGACACCGACCGGGACATCAAGCTCGACCCGTTCGACGCCCAGGTCTCGCTGATCGTGGTCGGCGGCGAACTGGCTGCCAACGGCAGTGGCCCGCTGTCCATCGATTCGCCGTTAAGCGTCGAGCTGTACCGCGTGTCCATGCTCGCACCGACCAAATCCAGCGGCATCAGCTTTTCGGGAATCCTCGGCGAGCGCCAGGATGAAATTCTCGACCTGCTGGTGCGCCAGCAGAAAGCCGTGCTGATCGACCCTGTCGAACGCCAGACCGAAATGCGGGACTGAGGATGACCTTTATGAACCCACAGATGATCAAACTCCTGGGCCTGTCCGCCCTGACTGCCGGCATTCTCGCCGCTGCAAGCGGCGCGCGCGCCGATGAAATCAAGGCACCGAGCTTCACCGCCGAACCGTGCTGCAACCTGTGCCCTGCGGCCCATGACGCAAAGAACTACACCTCGCGCTACCAGCAGAACTTCACCACGCTGGTACAGGCCCAAGGCGACTGGCTGTTCCGGACCCAGGAAGACCTGCGTACCGAATTCAACACCACCCCAGCCGGCTACAAGCGCATGCAGCAGTTGCACGATGCGTTCAAGGCAAAAGGCGTCGAGCTGGTGATCGTCTACCAGCCGACCCGGGGCCTGGTGAACCGCAACAAGCTCAATCCGCAGGAGAAGGCCAGCTTCAACTTTGACAAGGCCCTGACCAACTACAAATCCATGCTCGGCCGTTTCGCCCAGATGGGTTACGTGGTGCCAGACCTGTCGCCGCTGACCAACGAAAACCTGCCCGAAACCCTGCCGGCCCACGATTTCTATTTCCGTGGCGACCAGCACTGGACGCCGTATGGCGCCCAGCGCACGGCCAAGATCGTCGCCGAGAAGGTCAAGCAGATCCCGGCCTTCGCCGACATTCCCAAGCGTGAGTTCGAGACCAAGAAGTCCGGCCGCATGGGCAAGACCGGCACCCTGCACAACATGGCCGGGCAACTGTGCGGCACCAGCTATGCGATCCAGTACATGGACCAGTTCACCACCGAGCCCAAGGGCGAGGCTGGCGACGGCGACCTGTTCAGCGATTCCGGCAACCCGCAGATCACCCTCGTGGGCACCAGTCACAGTGGCAAGAACTACAACTTTGCCGGGTTCCTGGAAGAGTCCATCGGTGCCGACATCCTCAACGTCGCCTTCCCTGGCGGCGGTCTGGAAGGCGCGATGATCCAGTACCTGGGCAGCGAAGAGTTCCAGAAGAGCCCGCCGAAAATCCTCATCTGGGAATTCTCGCCGCTGTATCGCCTGGACCAGGAAACCACCTATCGCCAGATGATGGCGCTGCTGGACAACAACGGTTGCGAAGGCAAGCCGGCGCTCATGAGCAGCAAGACCGCGCTCAAGCCGGGCAAGAACGAATTGATGGTCAATAGCAAGAACATGGATCTGCGTAACGGCAGCCACCAGGTCGACATCCGCTTCGCCGATACCTCGGTGAAAACCTTGCAAGCCACCCTCTGGTACATGAATGGGCGCCACGAGGATATCAAGATCGAAAAACCGGATACCTCCGACACCGACGGACGTTTCGCCTTCCAATTGCGCACCGACGAGGACTGGGCTTCGCAGACCCTGCTGGCCGTTGAAGTCCAGGGCCCTGAAGCCGGTAAAGAACCACAGCAAATCGAAGCGAAAGTCTGCAAACGCAACGCATCTCCGCAAGCCGGGCAACAAACGGCTCAAATCGGACAATGAGGTCTCGTCTCATGACCAGAACCATGCGCACCCGAACGTTGAAAACGCTGCTGGCGCCCTCCCTGCTGACCCTGGCGATGTTCGCCGGGGCCACGCAGGCGGCGGCCCCGCTGCGTCCGCCACAGGGTTACTTCGCACCGATCGAGAAGGTCAAGACCGGCGAAGCCGCCCAAGGTTGCGACGCCACGCCGACGCCCTACACCGGCTCCCTGCAATTTCGCAGCAAGTACGAGGGCTCCGACAAGGCCCGTTCGACCCTGAACGTGCAATCGGAAAAAGCCTTTCGTGACAGCACCGCCGACATCACCAAGATCGAGCGTGGCGTCAGCAAGCAAGTGATGCAATTCATGCGTGACGGCCGTCCCGAACAATTGGAATGCACCCTCAACTGGCTGACCGCGTGGGCCCAGGCCGATGCGCTGATGTCCAAGGACTTCAACCACACCGGCAAGTCCATGCGTAAATGGGCGCTGGGCAGCATGGCGTCGGCCTATGTGCGCCTGAAGTTTTCCGAGTCCCGCCCACTGGCCAATCACCCGGAGCAGGCGCAACTGATCGAAGGCTGGTTCAGCCGGATGGCCGATCAGGTGGTCAGCGACTGGGACAACCTGCCGCTGGACAAGACCAACAACCATTCCTACTGGGCCGCCTGGTCGGTGATGGCCACGTCCGTGGCAACCAACCGCCGCGACCTGTTCGACTGGGCCGTCAAGGAATACAAGGTCGGCGTCAACCAAGTTGATGCCGACGGTTTCCTGCCCAACGAACTCAAGCGCAAGCAACGCGCCCTGTCCTACCACAACTATGCCCTGCCGCCACTGGCGATGATCGCCAGTTTCGCCCAGGTCAACGGTGTGGACCTGCGCCAGGAAAACAACGGCGCCCTCAAGCGACTGGGTGACCGGGTGCTGGCCGGGGTGAAAGACCCGGACATCTTCGAAGAAAAGAACGGCGATGAGCAGGACATGAAAGACCTGAAGGTCGACTCGAAATTCGCCTGGCTCGAACCGTTCTGCAGCCTCTACACCTGCTCCGAGGATGTGCTGGAGCGCAAGCATGAAATGCAACCGTTCAAGACCTTCCGCCTCGGCGGGGATTTGACCCGGGTGTATGACCCTTCGCGGGAGAAAGGCGAAAAAGGAAGCTGATGTCATATCCCTTGCCTGGCAAGGGACCTGTGGGAGCAAGGCTTGCCCGCGATAGCCATGACGCGGGGGCACTGAATGGACCGCGTCATCGTTCATCGCGGGCAAGCCTTGCTCCCACAGTAATCACGGCGACTGATATGCAATAAGACCTCCCGGTTTTCATGGGGGGGTTTGGGGGGGCTCTGGCCCTTGACTGTTGATTCAACATGGAGAGATCGGGATGGTATTTTCATCCAATGTGTTCCTGTTTCTGTTCTTGCCGATCTTTCTCGGCTTGTACTACTTGAGCGGGCAACGCTATCGCAACCTGCTGCTGCTGATCGCCAGCTATGTGTTCTATGCCTGGTGGCGGGTGGACTTCCTGGCGCTGTTCGCCGGCGTCACCCTGTGGAACTACTGGATCGGCCTGAAAGTCGGCGCCGCCGGTGTGCGCACCAAACCGGCCCAGCGCTGGCTGTTGCTCGGCGTGGGCGTGGATTTGGCCATCCTGGGCTATTTCAAGTACGCCAACTTCGGCGTGGACAGCCTCAACGCCATCATCACCGGCTTCGGTCTCAACCCGTTCATCCTGACCCACGTGCTGTTGCCGATCGGGATCTCGTTCTACATCTTCGAGTCCATCAGCTACATCATCGACGTCTACCGCGGTGACACCCCGGCGACCCGCAACCTGATCGACTTCGCCGCGTTCGTGGCCATTTTCCCGCACCTGATCGCCGGCCCCGTGTTGCGTTTCCGCGACCTGGCCGACCAGTTCAACAACCGTACCCACACGCTGGACAAGTTCTCCGAAGGCTGCACCCGCTTCATGCAGGGCTTCATCAAGAAAGTGTTCATCGCCGACACCCTGGCGGTGGTGGCCGACCATTGCTTCGCCTTGCAGAACCCGACCACGGGCGATGCCTGGCTCGGCGCGCTGGCCTACACCGCGCAGCTGTACTTCGACTTCTCCGGCTACAGCGACATGGCCATCGGCCTGGGCCTGATGATGGGTTTCCGTTTCATGGAAAACTTCAAGCAGCCCTACATCAGCCAGTCGATCACCGAGTTCTGGCGCCGCTGGCACATCAGCCTGTCCACCTGGCTGCGCGACTACCTCTACATCACCCTGGGCGGTAACCGCAAAGGCACGCTGATGACCTATCGCAACCTGTTCCTGACCATGCTGCTCGGTGGTCTGTGGCACGGTGCGAACATCACCTACGTGATCTGGGGTGCCTGGCACGGCATGTGGCTGGCCATCGAAAAAGCGGTGGGCATCAACACCACGCCACGCAGCATCAACCCGATCCGCTGGGCGCTGACTTTCCTGCTGGTGGTGATGGGCTGGGTGATTTTCCGGGCCGAGAACCTGCACGTGGCCGGTCGCATGTACGGCGCCATGTTCAGCTTCGGCGACTGGTCGCTGTCGGAACTGACCCGTGCCAACCTCACCGGCCTGCAGATCGCCACGCTGGCGGTGGCCTACGCCACCCTCGCCTTCTTCGGCCTGCGGGACTTCTACACCAACCGTCCGCCAGTCAAGACAAAACCTGAAGTGACCACCGAGGCCGATGGTCCGGCCACTGCACAACCGGGTCTGATCAAAGCCGCGCCGGGCGAAAATCCGACGAATATCCATGAACCTGGCTACACCGTTGGCGTCGAAGCCCAGGTGCAACCGGCCTACTGGACCGTGGACTGGTCACGCTACGTGATGCGCACCCTGGTGCTGCTGCTGTTCATCGCCTCGATTCTCAAACTCTCGGCGCAAAGCTTCTCGCCGTTCCTTTACTTCCAGTTCTGAGGGATCTGAACATGACCCGCTCATTACGCATCTTTTACATCGCACTGTTCATGCTGATCCTGACAGCACTGGGCATGTGGTCGATGCGCAGTTTCTTCGGCTTCAGCACCAACCCCGACGCGACCGTGCTCAACGGGCGCTGGGCCAAGGCCGTGGAAACCCACTACGACGAAGAGTTCCCGATCAAGCGCCTGGGCACCAACATCTGGGCGGCGCTGGACTACAAGCTGTTCAACGAAGGCCGCAAAGGCGTGGTCCTGGGACGCGACCAGTGGCTGTACAGCGACGAAGAGTTCAACCCGATCGTCAACGAAGAGCTGAACCTGCAAGGCAACTACGCGCTGGTCGAAGGCGTGCGCCAGAAGCTCAAGGAACAAGGCATCACCCTGGTGATGGCGATCCTGCCGGCCAAGGCGCGCTTGTATCCAGAACACATGGGTGAAGTGAAGCCGTCGAGCATTCACGCCAACCTCTACCAGGATTTCCACGCTCGCGTGGCGGCGGACAAGATCATCGCCCCTGACCTGCTCGGCCCGCTGCAACAGGCCAAGCAGAGCGGCCAGCAAGTGTTCCTGCGCACCGACACCCACTGGACCCCGGAAGGTGCCCAGGTCGCGGCCGAGAACCTGGCCAAGGCGATTGCCGAAGGCACACCGCTCAACGGCGAGCCACAACGCTTCGTCACGGAACCTGCAGAAAAAATCACCCACAAGGGCGACCTGCGTCAGTTCCTGCCCCTGGACCCACTGTTCGAAAACCTGATGCCGGCCCAGGAGCCGCTGGTCAAGCGCAACACCCGCGAAGCCGATGACCAGCCGGCCAGCGACGACGCGCTGTTCGCCGACGCCCAGGTGCCCGTGGCCCTGATCGGCACCAGCTACAGCGCCAACCCCAACTGGAACTTCGTCGGTGCACTCAAGCAAGCCCTGCACAGCGACGTCGTCAACTACGCCGAGGACGGCCATGGCCCGATTCTGCCGATGCTCAGCTACCTCAAGAGTGACGCCTTCAAGAACAGCCCGCCACAGGTGCTGATCTGGGAGTTCCCTGAACGTTATCTGCCCGTGAACAACGAAATCGGCGACGCCGACCCACAGTGGGTCGCAGAGCTCAAGCAAGCCGGCGCGCGCCAACAGAACGTAGCCGCCAACACCCCATCCGAGACGCCCGACCGGGCGCAAAACTGAAAGAGAGGTCCACCATGACTTTCAACACTACTCCTCGCCGTCTCGCTGCTCGCTCCTTCAAGGCCGTTGCCCTCGTCGCCAGCATGAGCGCCCTCTCACTGTCCGCCTTTGCCGGTGATTCGGCCCTGTACGGCCCAGTCGCGCCAAAAGGCTCGAGCTTCGTACGTATCTACAACGCCAGCAACGCCGAAGTCAGCGCCACCGTTGGCAGCACCAACTTGAGCGACGTGGCTCCACTGGCCAGCAGTGACTTCAGCTTCATGCCTGGCGGTGACTACAGCGCCAAGGTCGGCAGCCAGACCGTTCCGGTTAAACTGGCCCCCGATCACTATTACACCTTGGTCAACAACGCCAGCGGCCAGCCTCAGCTGATCGAAGAACCACCGTTCAAGAACAAGCAGAAGTCCCTGGTCCGTGTGCAGAACCTCACTGACAAGGCACTGACCCTCAAGACCGCCGACGGCAAGACCGAAGTGGTGCCGAACGTGGCCGCCAAGGGCCGTGGCGAACGTGAAATCAACCCGGTGAAAGTGACCCTGGCGCTGTTCGAAGGCGACAAGAAAGTCGGTGACCTCAAACCCGTGGCCCTGGAGCGCGGCGAAGCGGCCGTGCTGTACGTCACCGGTTCAGGCAGCAGCCTGTCGCCAGTGTGGGTAAAACGCCCGGCGTCGACCCGCTGATCAATTCACCTGATTGACGCTGTACCCCTGTGGGAGCGGGCTTGCTCGCGAATACGGTCTCACATTCAACATTGATGTTGGCTGAAGCACCACTTTCGCGAGCAAGCCCGCTCCCACCCTGAATCGGGGGTGTCAGTCGGGTACGGAACAAGAACAAGAGAGTGAAACGACAGAACGCAGTAGCTCTAACAACCATTTCGCTTCAAGGAGTAACAAACATGATTCCGGTGATCTTGTCAGGTGGTAGTGGCTCACGTCTTTGGCCGCTTTCGCGCAAGCAATTCCCTAAACAGTTCCTGGCCCTGACCGGTGAACACACCCTGTTCCAACAGACCCTCGAGCGCCTGGTGTTCGAAGGCATGGACACACCGATCGTGGTCTGCAACAAAGACCACCGTTTCATCGTCAACGAACAGTTGAGCAACCGTAAGCTCGAAGTCCAGCGCATCCTGATGGAGCCGTTCGGGCGCAACACCGCACCGGCCGTGGCGCTGACCGCGATGATGCTGGTCAACGAAGGCCGCGACGAGCTGATGCTGGTGCTGCCGGCCGACCACGTGATCGATGACCAGAAAGCCCTGCAACGCGCCCTGGCCCTGGCCACCGTGGCCGCCGAGCGTGGCGAAATGGTGCTGTTCGGTGTACCGGCGACCAAACCGGAAACCGGCTACGGCTACATCAAATCGACCAACGACGCGCTGCTGCCTGAAGGCGTGAGCCGCGTTTCGCACTTCGTCGAAAAACCCGACGTCAAGCGTGCCACCGAGTTCGTCGAGGCCGGCGGTTACTTCTGGAACAGCGGCATGTTCCTGTTCCGCGCCAGCCGCTTCCTCGAAGAGCTGAAAAAGCACGATCCGGACATCTACGACACTTGCCTGCTGACCCTGGAGCGCAGTGAGCAGACGGCCGACACCATCACCTTCGACGAAGCCACCTTCGCCTGCTGCCCGGACAACTCCATCGACTACGCCGTGATGGAAAAGACCCAGCGTGCCTGCGTCGTACCGCTGTCGGCCGGCTGGAGCGATGTCGGCTGCTGGGCGTCGCTGTGGGAAGTCAATGCCAAGGACGCCAACGGCAACGTCACCAAAGGCGACGTGGTCATCCAGGACAGCCGCAACTGCATGATCCACGGCAACGGCAAACTGGTGTCGGTGATCGGCCTGGAAAACATCGTGGTGGTCGAAACCAAGGACGCCATGATGATCGCCCACAAGGACAAGGTCCAAGGCGTCAAGCAGATGGTCAACACCCTCAACGCCCAGGGCCGCACCGAGACCCAGAACCACTGCGAAGTCTATCGTCCGTGGGGCTCCTATGACTCGGTGGACATGGGCGGTCGTTTCCAGGTCAAGCACATCTCGGTCAAGCCGGGCGCGTGCCTGTCCCTGCAGATGCACCACCACCGTGCCGAACACTGGATCGTGGTCAGCGGCACCGCCGAAGTGACCTGCGACGAGAACGTGTTCCTGCTCTGCGAAAACCAGTCGACCTACATCCCGATCGCGTCGGTCCACCGCCTGCGCAACCCGGGCAAGATCCCGCTGGAAATCATCGAAGTGCAGTCCGGCAGCTACCTGGGCGAAGACGACATCGAGCGTTTCGAAGACATCTACGGTCGCTCCACTCCGATCGAACGCGGCGTCTCGGTGAAGACCATCGCGCAGTAACAACTAGCAACGATCAGCCGTTCAAGAAGCCCCCATCCAGCCCACTGCGTCCCCTATCCGTAGTGGGTTGGGTGGGGGCTTTTTTTCGGCGTGTGCGACAGGCCGACATCATCGCTTCAACATTGCCCGTCGCCTTCGGTAGGATGTGCCTACGGTAACGGAGGCTTCCACCATGCTTATCGGCGTCTTGCTGGTCATCACCTGGCTCATTTTGCTGTTGCGCTACCCAGCGAAGGCCTTGCCAGTCTCCCTGGCAGCGTTCATCGGGCTGGGCCTGGTCGCCGCGTGGGTACTCTGGCAGGAGAACCGCGAGACCCGGCAATTGGAGCGCCTGGAACTGCGCATCAGCTATGCCCCCGGACAATGCCCCGCCGACCGGCCGCTGTCACTGACCCTAAAAAACACCAATGACGTGCCGCTGATCGAACTGCAGTGGCGGGTCGCGGCTTATGCGCCTGGGGACACCATCAACCTCGCCGACAGCCCCTACAACGCACCGCGCTATCGTGGTCCCGGCGAATTGCAGGCCGGCGCCGAGTGGCAAGACTGCCTGCCCCTGCCGCCCCTACGCCCGGGTTATCGCCCGCAAACCCTGGAGTTTCGCGCCGAGCGATTGCACGGTAGCTTTTCCAACTGACTGCCCTCCCCCACTTTTTGCACAAGGAATGCGCCATGCCTGTCGCGTTGATTACCGGATGTTCCAGCGGCATCGGCCGCGCCCTCGCCGACGCCTTCAAGGCGGCGGGTTATCAGGTCTGGGCCACGGCGCGCAAGGCTGAGGACGTGGCGACGCTCAGCGCTGCCGGATTCACCGCTGTGCAGCTGGACGTCAACGATGGCCAAGCCCTGGAACAACTGAATGAGCGGATCAACCAGCAGCAGGGTGGCCTGGATGTGCTGATTAACAACGCCGGGTATGGCGCCATGGGGCCGCTGCTGGACGGCGGCGTGCCGGCCATGCAACGTCAATTCGAAACCAACGTGTTCGCCATCGTCGGGGTCACCCGAGCGCTGTTCCCGGTATTGCGTAAGGCCAAAGGGCTGGTGGTGAACATCGGCAGCGTGTCCGGGGTACTGGTCACGCCATTTGCCGGCGCCTACTGCGCCTCGAAGGCGGCGGTGCATGCCTTGAGCGATGCCTTGCGCATGGAACTGGCGCCGTTCGACATCCGCGTGATGGAGGTCCAGCCCGGCGCCATTGCCTCCAGCTTCGCCAAGAATGCCGGTCATGAAGCCGAACAATTGATCAGCGAACAGTCGCCCTGGTGGCCCCTGCGCGATGGCATCCGCGCCCGGGCCAAGGCCTCCCAGGACAACCCGACCCCGGCCCACGAGTTCGCCGCCGGCCTGCTCAAGGCCGCACAACAACCCAAGCCCCCCCGCCTGCTGCGCCTGGGCAACGGCAGCCGATCACTGCCCTTGATGGCCGGCTGGCTGCCCAAGGGGTTGCTGGAGAAAGGCTTGATGAAGCGGTTTGGGTTGGGTGGGTCGCTGTAATAATCGCGAATTTGGCTTTTTTGCTGTTGTGGCGAGAATTCTGGGGGCAATCGGAATAAATGTGGGAGCGGGCTTGCTCGCGAAGACGCCGGCACAGTCAATATCAGTGCAAACTGAACCACCGCTTTCGCGAGCAAGCCCGCTCCCACAGGGATCTGTGGTGTGTATCAAATCTCACAATCCCCACGGGGGGCTCAGCGCTCGGCGTGGGGTTCTACCACCACCGTGCAAGTCATCCCCGCCGCCAGCAGCACCCCGTCGGGCACTTCGTCGAGATGAATGCGCACCGGCACCCGCTGGGCCAGACGAACCCAGTTGAAGGTCGGGTTCACGTCGGCGATCAGCTCGCGGCTTTGCGGGTTATCCCGGTCGTAGATGCCGCGGGAGATGCTTTCCACATGCCCCTTGAGCCTCTCGCCGCTCATCAACTGCAACTGCGCTGAATCGCCGACCCGCACCTTGGGCAATTTGGTCTCTTCGAAGAAGCCATAGACCCAGAACGAATTCATGTCCACCACGGCCATCTTCGCCTCACCGATGCGTGCGTAGTCGCCACGGTGCACGTTGAGGTTGGTGACGTAGCCATCCACCGCCGCGCGAACTTCGGTGCGTGACAGGTTCAGCTCCGCCGCTTCCAATTGCGCTTGGGCCTGCTGGTAATCGGCCAGGGCCGAGTCGGCGATGTTGCTGGCGTCGTCGCGGTTTTCCCGGGAGATCACCAGGCTGTCCAGATCGGCACGCCGATGGGCGTTGACCTTGCGCATCTCCCAAGTGGCTTTGCGCGACGCCACCAGGGAGCGAGCCTGCTTCACGGCGATGCGGTAATGCTCAGGATCGATGCGCATCAACAGGTCGCCCTTTTTCACCGATTGGTTGTCGCGCACCGGCACGTCAACCACCTCGCCGCTGACATCGGCGGCCACGTTGATGATGTCGGCCCGCACCCGGCCATCGCGGGTCCAGGGCGTGTTCATGTAATGGACCCACAATGTGCGGCCGATCCACAGCGCCAGGGCCAGAACCAACAGCGTCGCCAGCAGGCTGAAAAACTTTTTCATCGCATTGTTCTCAACGGTAGACCGTCAGCGCCAGTGCGCCGAACAGACAGGTAAACAGACTCAGGCGCAGCAGCGCCGGGTGCCAGAAGAAGCGGTACAGGTCCAGCCCCGACAGGAAGCGGTCCAAGGCCCAGGCCAGGCCGGCGGCGATGAAAAACATCAAGGTCATGGTGGGCATGTACACACCATGGAAAGCGATCTCACGGGGCATGTTCAGGTTCCTGGAGCAGCGGTGTGGCATGAGGTATGACATAGCCGGCCAAAGGCGATTGCGGGTCCAGCAACGAGGTGCGGATGAAATGCAGGTAGCTTTTCACCCGGCGCAGCGCCGAGGTGTCGAAATGCGGGGCGAAGGGTTCGTCGGTGGCCTGCACGCGGCCGATGGCATGATCCACCGCCACCAGGGCACGCTCCAGATTGCTCTGGCTCGGTTGGCGGAACAGCCGCACCAGCGCCCGCCCCATCACCCGGATCGCCTGGCGCCACGGTTGGCTTTCGGCATACGCCGGATGCACCGGCAAAATCGCCTGTTCCTTGCGCAGCTCGATAATCGCGTGGCCGACCTCCAGCACCACGAACATCCAGCGCAGTAAGTCCCGTTGCACCCGAGGCTGCCCCGCCGCCAGCCCGTAGGCCTGATGCAGCAAGTCGCGGGTACCACTTTCGAAGCTCGACGCCAGGCCCTTGAGCTTGCCGCTGATGGCAAACACCACTTGCTCGCGCAAATCCTGTTCGAGCCGGCACCACAACCAGCGACTGTTGGGCGGCAGAATGATTGCCCCGGCCGCGGCACACACCAGCATGCCGAGGATCATCGCGAGGTAATCGTTGATGAAGGCGTAGGGGTTGTAGACCGTCAGGTTGTCCGGCACCGAACCGCTGCTGAAGAAGATCAGCAGCCCCAACCCAACCCCGGCGTATTTCGGTCGCGAGCTGAGGAACGAGCCGAGCATGATCACCGGCGCCAGCATCACACAAAGCAAAGGGAAGCCGTCGATCAACGGGAAGATGAAGAACATCTCGACAAAGCCGATCAACGCCCCGAACAACGTGCCGCAGGCCATCTGGAAAGCCATGCGCTTGGGGTTCGGCGTTGCGGCCGACAAGCCCACGGTGGCGGCGGCGATCATCGTCATGGTCGCGCCGCTCGGCCAGGCCGTGGCGACCCAATAACTCCCCAGCAGCAACAGGATGAAGGCGGCGCGAACACCCGATGCCGTGGCGGCCAGCCAGTTGGTCTGCGGCACGAACGGTTCGTCCCAGCGTTCACGTTCGTGGCGATGATCGGCCAGGGAGGCGTGGGTCAGGGCATAGCCGTGCAAGTCGTCGACGAAGCGATAAAGCAGCTCGTAGGCGGTATGAAAATCCAGTTGCTGCCCATCACTGGGCGCCGTTTCCTGGAACAACGCCCGCAGCCTTCGCACCTGGGCCGGCAGCTCGGCCTTGTACTCGGCCAGCGCCGCCGTCAGACGGGCCGCGTCGGCGTCGGTCAGGGCGCGGCCACTGAAACCGTCGAGCAGTTCGGCCAACGTTTGCAAACCTGGCTTGATGGCGTTGACCACGTGATCCACCGCGCTGCTGCGCAAGCGCTCGAGCAATTGGTGCAAAGCGTTGAAGCGGGTGGTGATGCCCATGAATTCGCTGTTCAAGCGACTGAGCCGGCCGTTGCGCCGACGCATGTGCGGGTCTTCGAACACGGTCACGCTGCGCAGGCTTTCCAGGCCCACGGCCTCGGCGATGAAGCCCACGTTGCGCGCCTCGAACGCCTCTCGCTGGCTGCGCCCACGCAGGCCATCGGTGACAAACAGGGCAAATACCCCAAAGCGCTGGTACAAGGCATTGCGCATGGCGGCACTGGCGGTTTGCGGCAGGATCGCGGCGCTGACCAGGGTGGCGCAGAGGATCCCCAGGGAAATCTCCAGCACCCGCCAGACCGCCGCCATGAACGCGTCTTCCGGATGGGCCAGGGCCGGCAGGCCGATCATCGCCGCGGTGTAGCCGGCCAGCACAAAACCATAGGCCCGGAAGTTGCGATAACGCGCCGCCCCTGCCGAACAGAGGCCAACCCAGACCGCCAGGCAAGCGAGGAACGGCTCGGTGTTCTGGGCAAACAAGGCGATCAGCGCCACCATCACCGCCGAGCCGGCCAGGGTGCCGAGCAAGCGGTAGAAACTCTTGGCGAACACCTGGCCGCTCTGGGGCTGCATGACGATGAACACGGTGATCATGGCCGTGCGCGGTTGCGGCAACTCCAGGCGCATCGCCAGCCACAAGGTCAGGAACGCGGCAAACAGGACCTTGAAGATATAGACCCAGGTCACCCCGTCGCTGCGGGCCCAGTCGAAGAAACCCCGGCGCCATTCAAGACGATGAAGTCGGCGCACGGGGGCAAACAACGACTTCACAGCGGAGCTACCCCGCATCGTGGCGAGGGAGCATCGCTCGCAACAGGCACATCACGGCCGGCCTCAAGCCCGCCACCCAGCGCGGTCACCAGGTCGGCATGGGCACTCAAGCGCGCCGCCTGCACTTGCTGTTGCACCTGTTGCTGCTTGAACAACAGGCTTTGGGCGTTGAGCACGTTGAGGTAATCGGTGAGCCCGCGCTGGAACGCTACCATCGCGATGTCGTAGGTGCGCTGGGCAGCGGCCACCGATTCGGCGGCGAAGACCTGCTGCTTGTCCATGGACTGGCGACGGATCAACTGATCGGAAATGCCCTTGAGAGCGTTCACCAATGTCTGGTTGTAGTGCGCCACAGCGATGTCATAACCGGCCGCCGCCTCGCCCAACTGTGAACGCAAGCGCCCGCCGTCGAAGATCGGCAACGTGATCGCCGGCCCGACGTTGTAGGTGAGCTTCTTGCCCGTCAAGAACGCCAGCGCCCCACCGCCGGTGGCCATGTAGCCGAGGCTACCCACCAGGTCGACGTTGGGATAAAAACCGGCCCGGGCCACATCGATGCCCCGGGCCTGGGCCGCCACTTGCCAACGCCCGGCCACCACATCCGGACGCTGGCCGAGCAGTTCGGCGGGCAAGGCCGACGGTAACTTCAGGGGCGCACCGAGGGCCAGGGTCGGACGTTGCAATTGCGCACCTGCTCCCGGTCCCTTGCCCGCCAGCGCCGCCAACTGATTGCGGCTCAAGGCGATGGCTTCGTCCAGGGCGTCGAGTTGGCGATGAGTCTCGGGCAGTGGGGCCTGGGCCTGACTGACGTCGAAATGGGTGCCGATGCCGCCGTCCAGGCGCTTCTGCGCAAGGTCGAGAATCTGCGCTTGTTGATGGAGGGTCGCGGCGACGATATCGCGCTGGGCGTAGTGCAGTGAAAACTGGATGTAGGCGCGCACGATGTTGCTCTGCAGTTCCAGTTGCGCCTGGCGCGCTTGCGCGACACTGGCATGGGCCAGGTCAACCGCCCGTTCGCTGGCATTGCGCTCGCGGCCCCACAGGTCCAGGGCGTAGCTCAAGCCCAGGGCGGCATTGTTGTCCCAGGTCGTGGTGTCGGCCAACTCGCCCGGGCCATAGAACTGATCGGTGGGCCAGTTATGGCGCTTGAGGGTCGCCTGGCCATTGATCTGCAGCGACTCGGCGGCCTCGGCAACACCGGCCATGGCCTTGGCCTGACGTACCCGCGCAGCGGCCATGGCCAGGCTCGGGCTGTCCTGCACGGCCAGGTCGACCCAGCGATCCAGCTGCCGATCGCCATAGGCTTGCCACCACTGGCGAGTGGGCCAGTGGGCGTCACGAGCGGCCTCGCGGATGGCGGCATCGTTCGCCAATTGGTTGGCCGGCAATACCTGGCTTCGCGGCCCAATCCCGCCTGTCCCGATGCAACCGCTGATGGTTAATGTCAGAACCCAAACACTGAGAGTCTTCAGCTCTCTGCTGATGCAACGCGGCACTTGCGCAAAATTCCTGAGATGGAGCATGACGACGAGGATGGCTGCCTGTTAACGCAAAACCTGTGGGAGCGAGCCTTTGTGGGAGCCGAGCTTGCTCGCGATGGGGACGACACGGTTTAACGGCAGGACCGCGTCATCGTTCATCGCGAGCAAGCTCGGCTCCCACAAGGGCTCCCACAGGAATCAGTGACCCAGGATTGGCGGCAATTCTAGGCATCGCCCTCCCCGGCGATAAGCCGACCTTTCTGTGAATCTTTGTTACCGTTAACGCGATAATCCATTAGTCGGGTCCCGCTGCTCTGTAACTTCGTGTCACAATTTGCCACCTCCCAAGAGAGCCCTCCATGGACACCTTGCAAAACATGCGCGCGTTCAGTTGTGTTGCCGAAGCTGGCAGTTTCACCGCCGCCGCCGCGCAACTGGACACCACGACGGCCAACATCTCGCGCGCAGTTTCCAACCTGGAAGCCCATCTGCAAACCCGCCTGCTCAACCGCACCACTCGCCGCATCGCCCTGACCGAGGCGGGTAAACGCTACTTGTTGCGTTGCGAGCAGATCCTGGCTTATGTCGAAGAAGCGGAAGCCGAGGCCAGCGACGCCCACGCGCGACCGGCCGGGCAGTTGAAGGTCCATACGATGACCGGCATCGGCCAGCATTTCGTGATCGACGCCATCGCCCGTTACCGCAAGACCCATCCGGATGTGACCTTCGACCTGACCCTGGCCAACCGGGTACCTGACATCCTCGACGAGGGCTACGACGTCTCCATCGTGCTCGCCAGCGAGTTGCCGGATTCGGGCTTCGTCTCCCAGCGCCTGGGGATCACCTACAGCATCGTCTGCGCATCACCCGCCTACGTGAAAGCCAGCGGCTGCCCGCAAAAACCCGGCGACCTGCTCAACCACGCCTGCCTGCGCCTGGTCAGTCCGGTCATTCCGCTGGAAAAATGGGTGTTCGACGGCCCGGAAGGCCAGGAAATGGTCACCATCAACAGCTCACCGTTCCTGGTGAATTCCGCCGACGCGATGAAAACCGCAATCACCAGCGGCATGGGCGTGGGGGTATTACCGGTGTACGCGGCCATCGAAGGCTTGCGCAACGGCACGCTGGTGCGGGTGATGCCTAACTACCGCTCCCAGGAACTGAACCTCTATGCCATCTACCCGTCGCGCCAATACCTGGATGCGAAGATCAAGACCTGGGTCGAGTACCTGCGAGGCTCGTTGCCGGAAATCCTCGCGGCGCACCAGTCTGAGCTGGCGGCTTACGAATTGAGTGGAAGCCTGGCAGGCGCACGGGTCGCGAACTGAAGTCGCCCCCGTGCGTGAAGGATGATGTCAGCGCTTGCCCATCGAACGACGCGTGCCGGGAGGCGCCGCGCCCGGGGTCTTGGTATGGCCATTCTTCGCGCCGTTCTTGTACCACGGCTGCTGGCCGGCGCCCTTGGCCGCAGCCAGTTCACCGGGTTTGAACGGGAATTTGAAGGCAGGAATCGCCGCTTTGGCGTCCTCGGCGCTGGAAACATCGCTGTCGGACAAATCGGCCTGTTCGCCGCCGGGGAGTTCGTCCGCAGGCGAAGGTGTCGGGGAAGTCATGTAAGGCTCCGGGTCATGCATGCAAGTCGGGCCCGAAGGGCGAGCCGCGAAAGGCGCCAGTATACCTGCCCGATATCACCGCGCGCAGGGCAGTTTCATCCGGTACAACCATTCATCTGACAGCAAGCCGGGACAAAACTGACAAGCCTGTCAGTTAGCCGTCACCTTCCTGACCGGCTCGTAACGCTATATAAGAAAGCTCAAACTCCTGTGTCCCGAACCGGCCCTTCATATCCATGCACACCCAGAAGAAAACCGTCCTGCTCGTCGTGCTGTTGGTCGCCCTGGCGGCCCTCGTCCTCTGGTTTGTGCTCAAGCCCGTGACCGCCAAGCCCAGCGCTCCGACTGCCGTTCCGGTACGGGCCATCAGCGTGGTGCAAAAGGATGTACCGCGCTTCGCCAGCGGCATCGGCACGGTCCTGTCGCTGCACAGCGTGGTCATCCGGCCGCAGATCGACGGCATCCTCACCCGGTTGCTGGTCAAGGAAGGGCAACGGGTCAAGAAGGGTGACCTGTTGGCGACCATCGACGATCGTTCGATCCGCGCCAGCCTCGACCAGGCCCGGGCCCAGCTCGGCGAGAGCCAGGCGCAGTTGGCGGTGGCCCAGGTCAATCTCAAGCGCTACAAATTGCTGAGCGTCGATGACGGCGTCTCGAAGCAGACCTATGACCAGCAACAGGCGCTGGTCAACCAGCTCAAGGCCACCACCCAGGGCAACCAGGCGGCCATCGACTCGGCGCAGGTGCAACTGTCCTACACCCAGATCCGCTCCCCGGTGAGCGGTCGCGTCGGCATTCGCAATGTGGATGAAGGCAACTTCCTGCGCACCAGCGACACCGATGGCCTGTTCACCGTGACCCAGATCGACCCGATCGCCGTGGAGTTCTCCCTGCCCCAGCAAATGCTGCCCACCTTGCAACGGTTGATCGCGGCGCCCGAGCAAGCCTTGGTCAAGGCCTATATCGGTGCCGATGGCGCTGCCGGAGAACTGCTCGGCGAGGGGCGCCTGAGCCTCATCGACAACCAGATCAACGCCAACACCGGGACCCTGCGGGCCAAGGCTGAATTCAACAACGCCGCGCAACGGCTGTGGCCCGGGCAACTGGTGACGCTGAAGATCCAGACCGCCCTCGACAAGGACGCCCTGGTGGTGCCTCCCACCGTGGTCCAGCGCGGGCTGGAGCAACACTTCGTGTACCGGATCAAGGGCGACAAGGTCGAGAGTGTGCCGGTGGTGATGGTTTACCAGGACAGCGACCTGCACATCATCAAAGGGGTGAACGCTGGCGATCAACTGGTGAGCGACGGTCAGTCGCGGCTCAAGCCAGGCAGCCACATCCAGGTGCTCAGTGATCCGCCCGCCCTGGTCAAGACCGCGGAGCCGCAACCGTGAAGGGCCGCGGCTCGGTTTCAGCGTGGTGCATCGACCACCCCATCGCCACGGTGCTGCTGACGTTTGCCCTGGTACTGCTGGGCGTGATCGCGTTTCCTCGCCTGCCCGTCGCGCCGTTGCCGGAGGCCGAATTCCCGACCATCCAGGTTAACGCGCAGTTGCCTGGGGCCAGTCCCGAAACCATGGCCTCGTCAGTGGCGACGCCGCTGGAAGTGCAATTCAGTGCCATTCCCGGCATCACCCAGATGACCTCCAGCAGTGCCTTGGGCTCGACCAACCTGATCCTGCAATTCAGCCTCGATAAAAGCATCGACACCGCCGCCCAGGAAGTGCAGGCGGCGATCAACACCGCCGCCGGCAAACTGCCCAACGACATGCCGAACCTGCCGACCTGGCGCAAGGTCAACCCCGCCGACAGCCCGGTGCTGATCCTCAGCGTCAGTTCCTCCCTGATGCCTGGCACCGAGCTGAGCGACTACGTCGAAACCCTGCTCTCGCGTCAGATCAGCCAGATCGATGGCGTAGGACAAATCTACATCACCGGCCAACAACGTCCGGCGATCCGGGTCCAGGCCTCGGCTGACCGGCTCGCCGCCATCGGCCTGACCCTGGCGGACATCCGCCTGGCGCTCCAGCAGGCCAGCCTCAACCTGGCCAAGGGCGCCCTGTACGGCGCTTCGAGCATTTCCACCCTGTCCACCAACGACCAGTTGTTCCAGCCTGCGGAGTACGGTGAACTGATCGTGTCCTACCGGGACGGGGCACCGGTACAGCTCAAGGACATCGCCAAGGTCGTCAACGGCTCGGAAAACGCCTACGTCCAGGCCTGGTCCGACAACGAGCCGGGGGTCAACCTGGTGATCTTCCGGCAACCGGGGGCAAACATCGTCGAGACCGTCGACCGCATCCAGGCGGCCCTGCCCACCCTGCAAGCCATGTTGCCCGCCGCCGTTCAGGTCAAGGTCCTGATCGACCGCACCCAGACCATCCGTGCCTCGTTGCATGAAGTGGAAATTACCCTCCTGATCGCGGTGCTGCTGGTGGTCGCGGTGATGGCGCTGTTCCTGCGCCAGCTCTCGGCGACCCTGATTGTCTCGGCGGTGCTGGGGGTGTCGCTGACCGCCAGTTTCGCGCTGATGTATGTGATGGGCTTCAGCCTGAACAACCTGACCCTGGTGGCGATTGTCATCTCGGTGGGGTTCGTGGTGGACGATGCGATTGTGGTGGTGGAGAACATCCACCGCCACCTGGAGGCCGGCGAAAGCATGCGCGAGGCGGCGATCAAGGGCGCTGGCGAAATCGGCTTTACCGTGGTCTCCATCAGCCTCTCGCTGGTAGCGGCGTTCATTCCGCTGCTGTTCATGGGCGGCGTGGTCGGGCGCCTGTTCAAGGAGTTTGCCCTGACCGCCACCTCGACCATCCTGATTTCAGTGGTGGTGTCGCTCACGCTGGCGCCGACCCTGGCCGCGCTGTTCATGCGCGCCCCGGTGCATCATGCCCACAGCAAGATGGGGTTCGGCGAGCGTCTGCTGGGCGGGTACGAACACGGCCTGCGTCGGGCCCTGGCCCATCAAAAAATGATGATCGGCGTGTTCGGCCTGACCCTGGCACTGGCGGTGGTGGGCTACGTGTTCATTCCCAAGGGGTTCTTCCCGGTACAGGACACCGGCCTGGTGCTGGGCACCAGCGAAGCCGCCGCCGATGTGTCGTTCCCGGACATGGTCGCCAAGCACAAGGCCCTGGCCGACATCGTCGCCGCCGACCCGGCGGTGCAGACCTTCTCCCACTCCGTCGGTGTCTCGGGCAACAACCAGACCATCGCCAACGGCCGCTTCTGGATCGCCCTCAAGCCTCGTGGCGAGCGTGACGTGTCGGCCAGCGGCTTCATCGACCGGATCCGCCCGCAATTGCTGAAAATCCCCGGCGTGGTGCTGTACCTCAGGGCCGGGCAAGACATCAACCTCAGTTCTGGCCCCAGTCGCGCCCAATATCAATACGTGCTCAAGAGCAACGACGGGCCGAGCCTCAACGCCTGGACGCAAAAACTCACCGACAAGCTGCGTGGCAACCCGGCGTTCCGTGACATCTCCAACGACCTGCAACTGGGCGGCAGCATCACCCACATCAACATCGACCGCAGCGCGGCGGCGCGTTTCGGCCTCACTGCCACCGATGTCGACCAGGCCCTGTACGACGCCTTCGGCCAACGGCAGATCAATGAATTCCAGACCGAGACCAACCAGTACAACGTGATCCTGGAGCTCGACACCGCGCAACGAGGCAAGGCCGAAAGCCTGGCGTATTTCTACCTGCGCTCACCCCTGAGTGGGGAAATGGTGCCGCTCTCGGCCCTGGCCCGCTTCGATGCGCCGAGCAACGGCCCGCTGTCGATTGCCCACGACGGCATGTTCCCGGCCGCCAACCTGTCATTCAACCTGGCGCCCGGCGTGGCCCTGGGGGACGCGGTGCGCCTGCTCGACCAGGCGAAGAACGAAATCGGCATGCCCGCCGCCATTACCGGCAGCTTCCAGGGCGCGGCCCAGGCCTTCCAGAGTTCCCTGGCCAGCCAGCCATGGCTGATCCTCGCCGCACTGGTGGCCGTGTACATCATCCTCGGCGTGCTCTACGAGAGTTTCGTGCACCCGTTGACGATCATCTCCACCCTGCCCTCGGCCGGCCTCGGCGCGCTGATCATGCTCTGGCTGCTGGGCCAGGACTTTTCGATCATGGCGCTGATCGGCCTGGTGCTGCTGATCGGGATCGTCAAGAAGAACGGCATCCTGATGATCGATTTCGCCCTCGACGCCCAACGCAACAAAGGCCTGGCACCCCAGGAGGCGATTTTCCAGGCGTGCCTGACACGTTTCCGGCCGATCATGATGACCACCCTGGCCGCCCTGCTCGGCGCCTTGCCGCTGATGCTCGGCTATGGCCCCGGCTCGGAGCTGCGCCAGCCCCTGGGCATCGCGGTGGTGGGCGGCCTGCTGGTGAGCCAGGCGCTGACGCTGTTCACCACACCGGTCATATACTTGTGGCTGGAGCGACTGTTCCATCGGCCCGCCCACCAGCCAGGGTCGGCGCCGACGGCGGCGCTGGCGAGCACAGACCACTGAGGCAGGGCCATGCGCGTTCTGATTATCGAAGACGAAGAAAAAACCGCGGACTACCTGCACCGCGGCCTGACCGAACAGGGCTATACCGTGGACGTGGCGCCGGACGGCATCGAGGGGCTGCACCTGGCCCTGGAAACCGACTATGCGGTGATCGTGCTCGACGTGATGCTGCCGGGCCTGGACGGCTTCGGCGTACTGCGGGCCCTGCGCGCCCGCAAGCAGACCCCGGTGATCATGCTCACCGCCCGGGAACGGGTCGAGGACCGCATCAAGGGCTTGCGCGACGGCGCCGATGACTACCTGGGCAAGCCCTTCTCCTTCCTCGAACTGGTGGCCCGCCTGCAAGCCCTGACCCGTCGCAGCGGCGGCCATGAACCGGTGCAGGTGAGCATCGCCGACCTGTGGATCGACCTGATCAGCCGCAAGGCCACACGGGCCGGCCAGCGCCTGGACCTGACGGCCAAGGAGTTCTCCCTGCTCAGCGTCCTGGCCCGCCGCCAGGGTGAAATCCTCTCGAAAACCGCCATTGCCGAAATGGTCTGGGACATCAACTTCGACAGTGACGCCAACGTGGTGGAAGTGGCAATCAAACGCTTGCGAGCCAAGCTCGACGGGCCGTTCGAACAGAAGTTGCTGCACACCATTCGCGGCATGGGTTATGTGCTGGAGAGTCGCAGTGATGACGCTCCCTAACAGCATCGCCCTGCGCCTGAGCGGCCTGTTTACGCTGGTAGCGGCGTTGGTGTTCCTGTTGATCGGGGGCGCTTTATACCAACAGGTCGCCAAGGGCCTGGGCCTGTTGCCCGAAGCCGAGCTCGATGCCCGCTACAGTGTCCTGGAGTCCACCGTTGGCCGCTACGGCACGCCTGAACACTGGGTGAAGATCAACAACAAACTGCGGTTGCTCGGTGAAGAAGACAAACGCATCCATTTCTGGATCGTCAGCGACGATCCACGCTTTGAATACGGCGATCCCGATGCGCAGATCCGCACCTTTGCCCAAGGCCCCCTGGGTAAGCGCGACCTGACCTTGCCCCATCGGCACTACCCGGTGAAAGTACTGGTGAGCCAGTTCCCGGCCAAGGACCAGCGTCCGCCGCTGCGCTTCATGATCGGCATCGACACCCAGACCTTCTACCAGACCCAGCATCGCCTGCTGGTGGCGCTGGTGAGCCTGGCGATTGTCGGTGTGCTCCTGGCTTCGTTGCTGGGCTACTGGGTCGCGCGCATCGGCCTCAAGCCGCTGATCAAGCTGTCCGATGAAGCCCGACGCCTGGCCCCGCCCCGCCTGTCCGGGCGCTTGCAGCTGTCGCCCCTGCCGCCGGAGCTGAGCCAGTTTGTCAGTTCCTTCAACGCCACCCTCGACCGGGTCGAACAGGCTTACTCGCGGCTGGAATCGTTCAACGCCGACGTCGCCCATGAATTGCGCTCGCCCCTGACCAACCTGATCGGCCAGACCCAGGTTGCGCTGACCCGTGGGCGCTCGGCCGAACACTACTTCGAAGTGCTGCAATCGAATCTCGAGGAGTTGGAGCGGCTGCGCTCGATCATCAACGACATGCTGTTCCTGGCCAGCGCCGACCAGGGCAGCAAGGCCACCAAGCTGACCAGCACCTCCCTGGCCGGCGAAGTGGCAACCACCCTCGACTACCTGGACTTCATTCTCGAAGACGCCCAGGTCCGGGTCCGGGTCAGCGGCGATGCCCAGGCCAACATCGAGATCGCCCACCTGCGGCGGGCGCTGATCAACCTGCTGAGCAACGCCGTACAGCACACCGCGCCCGGGCAAGTGATCGACGTGCACATCGAAGCCCTTGGCGACCAGATCAGCCTCGCGGTCACCAACCCCGGCGAACCCATTGCCGGCGAGCACCTGCCGCGCCTGTTCGAACGCTTCTATCGCGTCGATGCCTCGCGCAGCAACAGTGGCGCCAACCATGGACTGGGGCTGGCCATCGTCAAGGCAATCGCGCTGATGCATGGCGGGGACGTATTCGTGCGCAGTGACCAGGGCGCCAACACGTTCGGGATCCGCTTACCAGCGTGAGACCTCCACAGGGTTCGATCTTTTCCAGCATTGAATGCTGGGTGAAAGCCAACTCGATCAAAATCGACAGATCGCAGCCTTCGGCACCTCCTACCCGGTTATTGCGCAAACACTGATTGCCCGCCTTCACCGATCCAAGCACAATCAGCAAAAGGCCAGCATCTGGTTCATTGCCGGTTTGCAATCCTTTGGGACGGATCCCAGCCACATCACAATGCAGACATCGGACCCATGAGCGCGCGCAGTGCGACACCCGGCAACACCCCGTCTTCGATACGTTCCGAACGGGTACTCGTACTGGCCAGTTCGCTGGTTGTCATTGCCATCCTGAGCATCGTGACTTTCCTGCTGATTCGCGAACATGCCGCCGCACAACAGGCAGCGACACGTGCGGCGACCAATATCGTGCAACTGATTGACGCCGATGTGTTGCGTAACGTGGAGCTCTACGACCTGTCGTTGCAAGGTCTGGTCGCTGCTGCCAAACGCGACGACCTGGGAGACGTTTCGCCAGCGATTCGCCATCTGGCACTGTTCGACCGCGCCACCGCCGCCCCCTACAAAGGCGACATCCTGCTGCTGGACAAACGCGGCGATGTGATCGCTGACTCCGCCTCGATCACACCGCGCAAAGGCAACTATGCCGATCGGGAGTATTTCCAGTCCCATGTCCAGGATCCAAGCCCGGGCATGATGATCAGCCGCCCGTTCCGCTCCAGAAGCCATGCGCAGGACTGGCGCATCAGTTTCAGCTATCGACTGAGCGACGAACGAGGCGAGTTCATGGGCGTGGCCGAGGCCGCGATGCGCCTCAACTACTTCAACCAATTGTTCAAGAGTCTGAACATCGGTCATGGCGGTACGGTCAACCTGGTCAGCCGCGACGGTATCCTCCTGGCACAAGAGCCCCCCTTGGCCGAAGACCTGACAGGCAAGGACTTCAGTCACCGACCGAATTTCATGCGGATCCTGCACGAAGGCAATGGCAGTTTCACCAGCGTTTCCGGCCAGGATCAGAAGCCGCGCCTGTATACCTTTTCTCAGGTGGGCAACTTGCCCTTGATCGTCGTGGTGGCGCTCTCCTCTCAAGAGGTGTTCGCGTCATGGCAACGCACGGCATTGTTGGTCAGTGGCGCTACCGGCGCGCTGTGCATCGGTTTGCTCTGGCTCACCTGGCTGCTGCGCCGCGAATTGCGACGCCGCTACAGAGCTGAACAGGAATTGGCTCAACTGGCATCCGTCGACTCCCTTACAGGACTGGCCAACCGACGAACACTGGACGAGACGTTGCAACAGGAATGGCTGCGCGCCCAACGTTCGGGGCAACCGTTGTCTGTCTTGATGATCGATGCGGATCACTTCAAGGCATTCAATGATCGCCATGGCCATCAACGGGGTGATGAGGCCTTGCGAGCTTTGGCGCAATTGATCAGCCAGCATGTGCGACGCCCCGCCGACCTGGCGGCACGCTATGGGGGTGAAGAGTTCTCGGTGGTGCTGCCGGAAACCAGCACCGCCGGTGCGTTCACCATGGCCCAGAACATTCGCGACGCGGTTGAACAGTTGCCACCTGTGATCGAGGGGGGAGCGCCGATGACGGTGAGTATTGGCATCGCCACTTGGGTAAACGGGCCGTATGGCGAGCTCCAGCAACTTTTGTTCGCCGCGGACAAGGCGCTGTACCAGGCTAAGGCCAGTGGGCGAAATCGTGTGGTTTGCGCGATGTGACGCTTTCCCTGTGGCTGTAGGGCGCTTAATGTGGGTGTATATCCGTTTCTTCGGTAACGGCGGCTTAGGGTTCCGCCCTGACGGCGGGTCACTTTTGAGAAGCGTGTACGGACCGGACACATGGTTGACGGGTGTGCGGGGACATGGTGGACACTTTCCAGCGAGCCAATTTCGCCGGAAAGCCATCATGCCTTGGACTACGAGAGACGCCATGAGCCTGAAACAAGAGTT
>NZ_MUOA01000065.1:0-84079 GCF_002001065.1 Pseudomonas sp. A25(2017)
TGGCTTGTTTGACGTCTACTTCTGCCATCACTTTCTACGGACCTTCGACGTGAATAACCCTGACTACGGCGCATAATGTGTCCACTATGTCCCCGCACAGGTGTCAACCATGTGTCCGGTCCGTACACGCTTTTCGAAAGTGACCCGCCGTCAGGGCGGAACCCTAAGCGGCCGTTACCGCAGCAACGGATATACACACGCCCCCTAAACCTCAGCCCCCCAACGACGAAACAACACGCTGGCATTAACCCCACCAAACCCAAACCCATTGGAAAGCGCATAGGTAATCGGCATCTTCCTGGCCTCCAAGCCAACCAGATCAAGCCCCAATGCAGCCTCATCAGGATGAACCAGGTTCAGGGTAGGCGGAACGATCTGGTCCCGAAGCGCCAACACCGTAAAAATAGCCTCAATACCGCCAGCCGCCCCCAGCAGATGCCCGGTGGCCGACTTGGTGGAGGTGATCGCCACATCGCTATCGCGCCCGAACACCGAGCGAATCGCCGCCAGTTCACCGTTGTCGCCCACCTGGGTAGACGTCGCGTGGGCATTGATATGCTGCACATCGGCCGGGCTGACAGCGGCCTGGCGCAGCGCCTGTTCCATCGCACGCCGAGCGCCGTTGCCGTCTTCCGGGCCCGCCGTCAGATGGTAGGCATCGGCGCTGGTGCCATAACCCACCAGTTCCGCCAGGGGCTTGGCCCCGCGTGCCAGGGCATGTTCCAGCGATTCGATCACCAGCACGCCGGCGCCCTCGGCCATGACAAAGCCATCGCGATCACGGTCGAAGGGACGCGAGGCCTCCTGCGGGCGCTCGGCAAATCCCGTGGACAGCGCGCGAGCCGCCGCGAAGCAGCCCAGGGTGACACGATCGATTGCCGCTTCGGTACCGCCGCACAAGGCGATATCCGCCTCACCGCTCCTGATCAGCCTGGCCGCATCGCCAATGGCCTGCACCCCGGCCGCGCAGGCCGTTACCGGCGCGCCAAGCGGCCCCTTGAAACCATGGCGGATGGAAACGTGCCCCGCCGCCATGTTGGCGAGAAAGGCCGGCGCCGTGAACGGTGACAAGCGACGTGGGCCGCGAGCGTCGGTGGTACGCACGGCATCGGCAATCGCGCCAAAGCCCCCCACGCCCGACGAGATGATAGTGGCAGTCCGCTCCTGGTCGGCCGCTTCGGTCGGATGCCAGTCGGCCTGGGCCAGGGCTTCGTCGGCGGCTACCAGCGCGAACTCGATAAAGCGATCCATCTTCTTGCGATCCTTGGCCGGGATGATGCGCTCCGGGTCGTAACCGGCGATGGCGTCCTCCTCCAACGACGGCACCTGGCCACCCACCGCCACGCCAGTTCCCTCGGTAATGTCGCCAGACAGGATACGAATGCCGGAGCGCCCGGCCAGCAGGCGCTGCCAGACTTCTTCAACGCCACAGCCCAACGGGCCGACAATGCCCACGCCGGTGACGACGATGCGTTTTTGACCTTGGGAAGTCATCATTGAAACCTCTTCATATCTCAGTCGATGTTCACTAAAAAGCACAAATGCGCTGCTTAAACCTGCACAGCTGTCTGAGCCTGCGCTGAAGGGTCAGGACGGATCCTGAACCAGATGGAATACATCGCGGGCAGGAACACCAGCGTCATGATGGTGCCCACGAACGTGCCGCCGATCAGCGTGTAGGCCAGCGTCCCCCAGAACACCGAATGCGTCAGCGGAATGAAAGCCAGGATGGCCGCCAGTGCCGTCAACAGTACCGGGCGGGCCCGTTGCACCGTGGCCTCAATGACCGCATGGAAGGGCTCCAGCCCTTCCTGTTTGTTGTGATGGATCTGCCCGATCAGGATCAGTGTGTTGCGCATCAGGATGCCCGACAGTGCGATCAGTCCGACCAGGGCGTTGATCCCGAACGGCTGCTGGAAGATCAGCAACGTCGGCACCACGCCAATCAGGCCCAGCGGTGCGGTGAGGAACACCATGATCATGGCCGAGATCGAACGCACCTGCACGATGATGATCAGCAGCGTCAGGGCCACCATGATCGGCACCAGCGGCACGATCGCCTTGCCGGCCTTGCCCGACTCCTCGATGGCGCCTGCCTGCTCGATCCGGTAGCCGCTCGGCAGCGTCTCGATGATAGGCTGCAGTGCCTTTATGATCGCGCTCGAGACGTCCGGTGGCTGCAAGCCTTCGGCAATGTCGCCGCGCACGGTCATGGTCGGGGTGCGATCACGGCGACGAAGAATCGGATCCTCCATGCGCACATCGACCTCGCCTACCTGGGACAGCGGAATGCGCTGGCCCGCCGCGCCCACCAGGGTAAACCCTTCGATCCTGGCCGGATCGAGGCGAATGTCACCGGCAGCACGACCGACCACCTGCACCGAACGGATGTCCTCGCGAACCGCCGTGATCGGCACCCCCGTGAGCAGGAACTGCAATTGCTGCGCGACGGCATTTGACGTCAGGCCGACCGCCTGCAAACGATCCTGGTCCAGGGTGAAATGCAACGTCGGCACCAGCGGTCCCCAGTCGGTATTGACGGTTCGCATCAGCGGGCTCGCCTGCATGACATCCTGGACCTGGCCCGCGATCTCGCGCAATGTCGACGGATCCGGCCCCATCACCCGGTAGGCAACCGGAAATGGCGAATAAGGGCCGAACACCAGTTGCGTCACCCGGATCCGCGCCTCTGGGGCGAGCCCCTCGGCAGCCGCCTCGCGGAGACGGAACTTGAGGGTCTCGCGCGCTTCCTGGCTGTCGGTCAATACCACGATCTTGGCGAACGAAGGATCGGGCAGTTCCGGCGCCATTGCCAGGTAGAAGCGCGGCGAGCCCTGGCCGATGTAGGCCGTAACGATTTTTGCCTCGTCCTGTTTTTGCAACCAGGCCTCGACCTTGGCGGTGGTGGCGCTGGTCTGCTCAATGGAGGTGCCATAGGGCATTTGTACTTCGATCAGCACCTCCGGGCGGTCGGAGGTCGGGAAGAACTGTTTCTTCACCAGCCCCATGCCGAGAATCGCCACGACAAATGTCACGATCACGGTGCCGGCCACCCACCATTTGCGCGCGATGACGCGGGTCAGGACCCGGCGAAAACGATTGTAGTGTCGAGTGTTATAGATGGCTGCGTGGCCGCCCTCGACCTGCTTGATGTCCGGCAACAGCTTCACCCCCAGGTAAGGGGTGAAGGCCACCGCCACCACCCAGGAAGCGATCAGGGCAATGCCGACGATCCAGAACATGTTGCTGGTGTACTCGCCAGCGGTCGACTGAGCGAAACCGTTGGGCATGAAGCCGATCGCCGTCACCAGCGTGCCGGAGAGCATCGGTGCGGCCGTATGGCTCCAGGCATACGCGGAGGCCTTGATCCGGTCATAGCCCTCCTCCATCTTCACCACCATCATCTCGATAGCGATGATGGCGTCATCCACCAACAGCCCGAGCGCCAGGATCAGCGAACCCAGGGTGATCCGGTCGAAGTTCTTTCCGGTGGCCGCCATCACCACAAACACTATCGCCAGTGTCAACGGTACGGCGGCGGCGACCACAACGCCTACACGCCAGCCCATGCTGAGAAAGCAAACGAGCATGACAACCAGCAGCGCGACAAAAAACTTGACCATGAACTCGCCGACGGCCGAGTCAATGTTCACGGCTTGATCGGTGACCTTGGTCAACGTCATGCCCAGTGGCATGCCTTCATTGATCTTGGCCGTCTCCGCGTCCAGGGCCTTGCCCAGGTCCAGGCCGTTCCAGCCCTCGCGCATCACGACGCCCAGCAACAGCGCTTCTTCGCCGTTATTGCGCACCAGGAAGGTGGCCGGATCTTCATAGCCACGCTCGACGGTCGCGACGTCCGAGAGCTTGAGTGTGCGACCTTGAATCGCCAGGGGCGTGTCACGAATTTTTGCCAGTTTATCGAAGGCGCCGTCCACCCGCAGGACCACCTGCGGCCCGTTGGTTTCGATGGAACCGGCGGGCGTGAGCAGGTTCTGGCTGTTCAGCGCGGCAAAGATATCCTGGGGCGAAACGCCCAAGGTGGCCAGCCGGTCATGGGAGAAGGACACAAAGATGCGCTCGGCCTGCTCGCCGATGATGTTGACCTTTTTCACACCCGCCACGTGCAACAGGCGCTGACGCAACGCTTCGGCATCACGCACCAGAAGCCGCTGCGGCTCGCCTTTGGCTTTCAGGGCGAACAGCGCGAACGTCACATCGGCAAACTCGTCGTTGACCATCGGCCCAATCACGCCCGCCGGCAACTTGAGTGCTTCGTCCTGGAGCTTCTTGCGCGCCTGATAGAACTCCTCCTGCACTTGCGAAGGTGGCGTGCGATCGACCAGCGACACCATGGTGAACGCCAGGCCCGGACGGGTGTAGGTTTCCGTGCGGTCGTACCACTTCAGTTCTTGCAGGCGCTTTTCAAGCGGCTCGGCAACCTGGTCCTGCATCTCTTGGGCGGTCGCGCCCGGCCATGCCGTGATGACGGTCAACTGCTTGACCGTAAACGGCGGGTCCTCGGCACGCCCCAGCTGGAAGAACGCCAAGGTGCCTGCGACGGCAATCAGAAAAATCAGGAACACGGTAATGGAGCGCTCGCGAACGGCGAGTGCCGACAGGTTGAGGCTCATGGACGGCCCCCGGCAACCTTCACGTCACCCGGTTGAGCCAGCCGCACTTCTTCACCCTCACGCAGCAGATGGGCGCCGAGCCCGACAATCCGCTCGCCCGCATTGAGATTGCCGGAGACTCGCGCAGCGTCATCGCTCAAACCCAGGATTTGCACAGGTCGCCAGGTGACTTTCGCCGGTTCCCCGTCTATGACCCACACGCCGGTGCCGTTGCCCGGGTCAAAAACGGCAGCGATCGGCACTTGCAGCGCCTGCCGTTGCGCACTGTCTTCGGCGATGCGAAGGGTGACAGTCGAACCCAGCGGCGCATTGGCCAGCGCGCCCTCCAGCACATACCGCGCCTCGAAGGTCCGCGTCACGCGGTCAGCCGAATCCGACAGCAGCCTCAGCTTCGCGGTGACCGCCCCCGTGGTAACGCCATAAAGCGTCGCCTGTGCGGTGGAGCCTGCGGCAGGCCGCAAGGTCTCGGGCAATTGCACAACGGCTTCACGCTGCCCTGCCCGCGCCAGTCGAACCACGGTTTGCCCGGGACTGACGACTTGCCCGGGCTCGGCGAGCGTGTCCATCACCACGCCGTCGGCATCGGCGAGCAACACGGCATAGCCAGACGCGTTCTGGGCGACGTCAGCCTGCGCTTGTGCGGCGCTCAGTTGTGCCTTGGCGGTATCGGCAGCGGCTTTGATCTGATCGTAGCCCGATGCAGAAATAGCACCTGCGGCGACCAGGTCGCGATAGCGTGCCTCGTCATCGGCGGTCTGCTTGGCCCGGGCCCGGGCGGCAGCGACCGCCTCTTGTTGGGCTCGCGCCTGCAGCCCCAGGTCGATGGGGTCGAGGCGCATCAACGGCTGCCCCCGTTTGACCGCCTGTCCGCTATCGACCAGGCGCTCAAGCACCTTGCCCGCTACCCGAAAGCCCAGATCGCTCTGGACCCGAGCCGCCACGACACCGGTAAAAGATCGTGAGAGATCAGACGAACCCTGGACTTCAGAGACGCGCACCAAGGGCGCAAGCGTGCGGGGGTCTTTAGCGGTGGATGAGTCGCCACACGCCGTCAGGACGAGAGGCAACAAGCAAACGGCAAAGGTGACAGGTCGAAGCCGGAGCATAGGTTCCCTTTTGGGCAGATAGGACAGGAGCCCCATTCTCAATCTAGTGACTATTACTGTCAATCGTCACCATTCATCACATTGCATTGGTTGCAGCAATGCTTGCCGATTAATAGATCATCTTGCCGCTGCGTCCTACGAGTGTTCATTGACAGATTGTGACCATAATATAATATGGTCACAAACCATCCATGGCTCCAGGAGTCTCAATGTCGCCCCTCCACCCCGCTGCTTTGCTGGTGAGCTTCAGCTTGATGACAGGTTGCACGGTCGGTCCGGACTACCAGCGTCCGGACGCTGCGCTGGCGCATCGTTACCTGGGCCAGGCGTCTGTCGAGCAGAGGTCCGCAGCGACATCGGCCAGCTTCGCCGCATGGTGGGAAGGCTTTGCGGATCCAGTGCTCAGCGACCTCGTTGCCAAGGCACTTGAGCAGAACCTGGACCTGGCGCAGGCATCGGCCCGCGTCACCCAGGCACGGGCAGGCCTGGGTGCTGCAAATGCCGCGTTATTGCCCTCTGGAAACATCAACGGCCAGGCCGCGCGCTCCTACCAATCCGTGGAAACACCCCTTGGCCAAGTGCTGAACTCGACACCTGGATACGATCGGTACGGGAACGCCTACGAACTTAACGTGGGTGCCAGCTGGGAGGTAGACCTGTTTGGGGGCCTGCGCCGCGGACGCGAGGCGGCATTGGCCCAATACCAGGCTTCCGAGGCTGGCGTCGCGGCCACACGACTTGCCATTGCCGCACAGACCGCCGACCTCTACATCACCGCCCGCGGGTTGCAGGCGCGGCTGGACATCGCCAACCAACAAGTCAAGACGCAACAGGGTTTGCTGGAAAAAGTCCAACTGCTCTACAGCAAGGGCCTTGCGGCCAGCTATCAGGTTCACCAGGTCGAGGGCACCCTCTCGCAGGTCCGGGCGACGGTTCCCGTACTGCAGACCGGCCTGGATGCCGCCATGAATGCGCTGGACGTCATGCTTGGCACGCCGCCCGGCACCCATCGCACGCAACTGGCGAATGCACGAAGCATCCCTCTGGCGCCACAGATAACGACCATGGGAACCCCCGCCGATCTGCTGCGCCGCCGACCAGATCTGATCGTGGCCGAGCGCCGTCTTGCCGCCTCCAATGCGCGTATCGGCGAGGCCGTTGCTGAGTACTATCCGAAATTCTCCCTCAGTGCATTGCTGGGCAGTGCCACGGCAGTTTCCGGCGGCAACCTCTTCACCGGCGACGCCAGCCAGGCGGCCGGCGCGCTGGGCCTGCGCTGGAGACTCTTCGACTTTGGCCGCATCAATGCGCAAATCGATCAGGCCAAGGGGCAGGAAGCCGAAGCGCTGGCGGCTTACCGCCAGTCCGTATTGCGCGCCACCGAGGACGTCGAGAACGCCTTCTCCGCGCTGGTGAATCGAGAATCCCAGGCGAGCACCCTCACCCAGGGCGAAACCTCGCTGACGCAGGCCCGCCAATCGTCATTCATCGCCTATCAGAAAGGCACAGCCAGCCTGATCGATGTCCTGAATGCCGACGCGACGCTGCTGCAAGTCTCCGATGCCCGGGCGCAAGCACGCACGGAATCGGCACGGGCGGCGGTGGCAGCATTCAGGGCGCTCGGCGGTGGCTGGCAGCCTTCTGAAACCCAACCGGTGGCGACTCGCTGAGCCGACCCCGTTACACAACACCTGCGGCTCCTTCTCCTTCCGCTCACAACCAGAGAACAACGATATGAAACCGAACGAACGCTCCTGGGTGCTCATCACTGGCGCCTCAAGCGGATTTGGCGAAGAGTTTGCCCGGCAATACGCAGCACAGGGGAAATCGCTCGTCCTGGTAGCGCGCAGGTTGGATAGACTCGAAGCGCTGGCAGCGCAGTTGCGCGAACGCTTCCACATAGAGGTGCTCGTCGAACAAGTAGACCTGTCCTCGATCCCCGCGATCATCGATCTGCACGCGCGACTGAGCGAGCGCAATATCCTGATCGATGTGCTCATCAACAATGCGGGACATGGACTGCAAGGGCCTTTTCTGGATCAGCCTCTGGATCGTTCCCTGGCCATGATTGATCTGGATATCGCCAGCCTGACGGCCCTGACTCACGTCTTCGCGGCAGACATGCGAGCCCGCAAGCGTGGACACATCCTGATGGTCGCCAGCCTGCTGTCTTTTCAAGGCGTGAAGAATTTTGCCGTTTACTCTGCCGCTAAAGCTTACGTGCTGCGCTTCTCTGATGCGTTGCATCGTGAACTCAAAAGCGACGGCGTCATCGTGACGGCACTTTGTCCAGGGATGTCGGATACCGGGTTTGCGCAAAGCGCCAGGCAAACGATTACGCCAGCCTTGAAAATGGTCATGATGCAGCCACAACCCGTGGTCCGCGCAGGCATTCGAGCACTGCAAGCCGGACGATTGAGTGTCGTGCCGGGCTTTGGCAACAAGGCAATGACCGTCCTGACCTGGGCCACGCCGCGTCGGTTTCACCAAGGTCTCATGGCACGCATCATGGGCGCCTGAAAGGATGGCGAAGCGCTCTGAAAGCCGGGAGTCAGCCTATACTCCCGGCCGGTAAAGCGGCACTCGATCAGAAACGATAGCTAACGGAAGTACCCAGGCCGCTCGCGCTGTTCCTGTACTTGGCGCTGTAGGCACCTCTGGCTGGCGAGGTTTCGTTGACCCGTACGCTCTCCTCCCACAGATAGGAATAAGCGACGTCGATCGTGACGTTGTCCACTGGCGTCCAGCCGGCGCCGAAACTGACGATTTTTCGGTCGCCGGTAGGAATACGTGGCCCACGGTTGGTGTTGTTGGCGGGCGACTGGTCGACCGAGAAGCCTGCGCGTAGCACCCACTGGTTATTCAACTGATACGACGTGCCAATGGCGTGAGCCCACGTATCGTGCCAGTTCTGTTCTTCGGTAATAGTGCCCAGCGAGCCGCTCAATAAAGGTGGCAAGCCGGTGTTCTCGATGGTCAACTCCTTGAAGCGACTCCAGCGTGTCCAGGTACTGCCCGCGTACAAGGTCCAATCATTGTCGAGCTGGTGAGTCACCGAGACGTCCACGGACTCCGGGGTGTCCACATCCAGCGAAGCGTCATAGCTCTCGCCGCTGACACCTAACACGCTAAAGATGCCGTTGGTGACCTTGGTCTTGGCGTCCAGGTGGTAGCTGACCTTGGAATGGTAGGTCAATCCCACACGGGTTCGATCCGTCGCCTGCACCAGGATACCGGCGTTGAAACCAAGTGCTGTATCGTCGCCGTTGCTTTTGAGTTTCCCATCATTGCGACCCGGGCTCAGTGGGTTGGGCACTGTGCCGGTTATCTCGCCACTGATACGGTTGACAGTCGGACCGAACCCGATCGAAACCCTGTCATTGAAGGCATAGCTGATGGTGGGCTGGAACGTGAGCGTCGTGACCTCGCTTTTGTTGCCATAGTAGCGCCCGGCAAAGTCGCTGCCGTAATCGGTAATCAAGCCGAACGGCACATAGAAACCCACGCCGAACGCCCAATGTTCATCGATGGGCTTGACGTAGTAACCCATGGGCACGGTGGTCGTGGGCACGACGTCGCCGTCTTCCTGGCCGCCAAAGGTACTGCGGGTCTGGCTGATGTCATTCTTCGCGAAGAGCGTCGCCGCCCCCAGGCTGACCTGCTCTGATTTCAGACGAGACATGCCCGCGGGGTTGCCGAAGACGGTGCTCGCGTCCTCGGCCGAGGACGAGCGACCGGCAAACCCCGATCCCATCCCGCTGATGCTCTGTTCATTGAGGGCAAAACCGCTTGCAAGCGCATGAGAAGTGGCGAACGCAACGGCAAGACCCATAGGGGCCTTGAGCTTTATTTTTTTCATTATTGGAACTCTGGGAGCGGTAGTCTGGTTAGGGTGTTTTGTATCAGGTAAAAATCGCCACCGTTTGGCGCGCCCAAAGCACGCGGCGGCCGCTTTCGTCCCATATCTCCATGTCCTGTAACGAGTACCCTTCCAGCGCCTGCTGGCTGAAAGAGCTGACGAGGAACCATTCGCCGACAGCGGCTGGCTGCGGTAGGTCAATCATCCAGGACGCGGAGCTGATAGCGGCGGGTTCGGTGAAACAGGTCATGGCGGCCGGCGGCAAACTGTCAGCCAGCGCAATCAGGGCAACGGCCGGGTCCACGCCCTGGGCATCCAGATGGCGGACCCACATCAATAATTCGGGACTTTCAGCACCGGACACCGGCAGCGAACCGCCCGCAGGACGCATCTCGAAGTTATAAGCACAGGCCGGAGCAATCTTGCTGTCCAGCGCCAGGGTGGCGTAGTGGGACGGTCCCGCCACAAACGGCCGGCCCCAGGAATCGTGCGTAATCTTGCTCGCCCGGGGCTGGGCGAACAGCAGGATTGTGCGCAACGCAAGGTCATTGCCCGACAGGCAGTCGACGGATACCGAGGTGACTGAGCGTCCTTGGCGCAACACGCTTACATCGAACGTCTGGGCCTGCGTCACCGGGGCGATGAACGACACCTGGGCGGACTTGAACGGAGGAAAGTCGGCTGGACGTTCCCGCAAGACCGCCTGCAGCGACAGCGCTGCCGAAAGCCCGCCAAAGATGGTACGACCTTGCTGCCAGTTGGGCGGAGAAACAAAGGGGGCGTCTGGATCGAATTGCTGCAGCAGTTTGGCAAAGCTCGTCATACCGACGCCCCAGGCTAAGAGCAGATGCGTCATATTTATTCATGTGACCATTTGTGTCAATGGTCACGAACTGGATAAATAAAGGCGAACATCAGTCGCTGGAACGGGAGGTGAATCGGATGGGTAAAGGCGTCGCCTGCAATGGCCTGGGTGCAATCTTCAGCCACAGCTCAAGGCATGAGGCTGCGCAAGATCAGGTTGCAGGTGAGCGTGGGGGCAACCTCGACGTAATCGAGGCTGTACTGCAGCAGCAAGGGATTGACGAAAGGCCGCAGCGCCAGATGGATCGCGTCTACGGTTTCGTCCAATGGCGTCTTGCGTTCGAACTCGCCCAGCTCCCGTCCCTCGCGCACGATTTGCAACACGAAGCTCTTGATCCGAGCGTTATAGACTTGCGAACTGGGCCATTGCTCAGATGCGGAAAACGCCGCAATGTCATAGAGCTTGCGATCATTGAAAAACAGGTTTACGCCTGTGGTAATCAGGGCCTTGACCAGGCGGCGAAAACGCTCCGTCGCTGAAAGCCCGTCTTCGCTGATGGCCTGCTCCACCGCCGCGACGATTTCTGCCAGGCACTGGCTACAGATGGCCTCGCCAATCGCCTGCTTGGAGTCGAAGAACTTGTAGATGTAGGCCTTGGAGAACCCGATGGCCTTGGCCAGGTCGGACACCGTGGTCTTGCCGTAGCCGTATTGACTGAAATGCTCATTGGCCGCCGCGACAATCTGGTTTCGAATGTCGTGATCGGCGGGGCCGCGGGTGCTGGGCGAAAGTATTGAGGGCTGGTTCATGGGAGCAGCTTACGCATCCTGAAGAGGGTTGACAATCCGTGACCAAATTGTAGTTTAGTCATAAACCGCTCAAGACTCATGAATGGCATTCGCATGTATTTGCCTATTTTCCCATCTAGTCTCTGGCCAGACCGATACCTATCGCGGAGAGCCTTATTTCGATATTGGAGAGGATGCAACGACAAAGGCCGAAACATTCAACGCAGTACCGCAGGCTTGAGCACCTCCTCGCACCACTGACGGAAATGAGTCGGCGTGGTCGATTGAGGCGTTCGCAATTGAGCTTTATCGAGCCCATTGTTCTTCGCGACCATCATATCCAGCACACCCTGCGCCATTGCGGGCGACATGCCAGCCCCCAGCAAGCCATCCTTGAAATCGTTGTAGGCCACTTGCTGGAAACGCACAGGTTTGCCCAGCACCTCGGAAATGATTTGCGCCATGTCATTGAACGACACGTCCTCAGGACCCAGTACGGGCACGTCGTCGTAACCGGTCCAGTCTCGGTCCATCAACAGCTTGGCAGCAACTGCGGCGATGTCGCGAGTGGCGCAGGTGGGCAGTTTCAGATCCCCTGACACTGGCGAGTAAAACACCCCCGCGTCTCTGATGGAGTCAACATGGCGCAGGATGTTGTCCATGAACGTCGGCATCGCCAGTGCACGATAATTTACCCCTGTGCTGGCGATGAGATCATCCATCGCCAGAGAGGCTGACACCAGGCCGGCATTACCTGCAACCCCGCGCCCCAGGCCGGAAACACCGACCACATGCCCGACAGCATGGCGCTTGATCGCGCGACAAGCCGCCTGGCTGAAGTCGAGGTAAGCCGCCTCGACACTGAGCGCACGAGGATCAGGGGGAACCAGCCAGAACACTGAGTCGGCGCCTCGAAAAGCACGATCGACAACCTCGTCATCGCTGTGAGAACCCGCAACGACTTCGACGCGTTCCAGAGTATGCGCGGGCAGCCGCGAAGGATCGCGAGCGATCACACGAACCGATGCACGTTCAGCGAGAAGCCGTTCAAGCACTTGGCTACCAATATTACTGGTTGGGGCGGTGACAACTATCATGGTGCACTCCATTCGATAGGCCATATCAACAGGCCTGAGTGCGCCCACAGTAGTCGCGGGTATCGATACGATCTATGCTCCAACGTCTCAAGTTTCTTTGCCATCGTCCGGAATACCCATGGATCCGCTTTCAGACCTCCTCTCGCTCTTCAGGCCACACAGTTACTCCTCCGCGGGGTTGGACGCTGGCGGAGAATGGGCGATTCAGTTCAGCACCTTTGACGCCAACAAATTCAATGCCGTTATTTCCGGCCGGTGTTGGCTGGTCATGGACGGCATTCCCGAGCCTATAAGGCTGGAGACCGGCGATTGCTTCCTGATACCCGCAGGGGGACGACGGTTTCGCCTGGCAAGCGATCTCGCCTTGCCCACCATCGATGCCAACAACCTCTTTCCTGCGACTCGTGCCGACGGCATCGTGACCTACAACGGCGGTGGCGATTGTTTTCTTGCCGGCAGTCGTTTTACGTTAGCCGCCGAACATGCCCAGTTCCTCATGGGCCAGCTCCCGCCTATCGTGCACATTCGCAACAGCTCGGCGCAGGCCGATCTGCGCTGGTCACTGGAGCGGATGCGATACGAATTGCGCGAAAACCAACCAGGAGGTTCGTTACTCGTCAAGCACCTGGCGCACATCATGCTGATTCAGGCCCTGCGAGCGCACCTCGCGCAAGGAGCAACAGAGCATGTCGGTTGGTTTTACGCCTTGGCCGATAGAACCATCGGGACCGCGATCGAAGCCATGCATAGTCAACCCTCCCATCGCTGGACGTTGCAGGCATTAGCCAAGCGCGCCGGACTATCACGGTCCAGCTTTGCTCTCAGGTTCAAGTCGAAGGTCGGCACCTCACCCATGGAATACCTGGGACGTTGGCGAATGCTGCTGGCGGCGGACAAGTTGTTGAATGGCAACGACTCGATATCGTCCATCGCCTTGTCACTCGGTTATGAGTCGGACAGCGCGTTCAGCACCGCTTTCAAACGCATCATGGGGTGTTCGCCCCGGCGCTACGCGGCACGAATGGCCAACCCCGCGCAGAATCAGCCGATCCCTTGACATCAAAAGGCACAACAACATCGTGCCTTTGTTTTGATCATTTTGCGAAAAGCTGGCTCATATCCTTGAACGCCTTGAATTCCAGCGCATTACCGCAAGGATCGAACAGAAACATCGTGGCCTGCTCCCCCACCTGCCCTTTGAAGCGTATGTAAGGCTCGATCACAAACTCGGTGCCAAAGGATTTCAGCCGCTCGGCCAGCGCCTCCCACTCCTGCCAACCCAGAATGATGCCGAAGTGAGGCACCGGCACGTCGTGCCCATCTACCGGGTTGCTGTGGACGCTCTCTTGGGAAGCGGTCTTCGGCTGTTCATGGATCACCAACTGATGGCCATAGAAATTGAAGTCGACCCAGTGGGCGCTGGAGCGGCCCTCTTGCAACCCAAACACCTCGCCATAAAAGGCCCGAGCGCCTGGAAGGTCATAAACAGGGATTGCGAGATGGAAGGGAGAAAGGCTCATCATGGCTCCTGTTGCTTTTGTAAGGACCGGGCCATCGTAAGGCCGGGCTCAAAACAAGAAAAACAATATATTTCTCTCAGTAACACAATTAATATTTGTGAATGATCAAAGAACTCAAGACCCTTATCGCCGTAGCACGGGAAGGTACTTTCGCTGCCGCAGGCAATAAAATCGGCCTCACCCAGGCGGCGGTCAGCGCGCAGATCCAGCGTCTGGAGGCCGAGCTTGGCTTCGAGATTTTCGACCGCAAGGGACGCTCGGCTCATCTCAATCGGATGGGCCATCAAATACTCTTGCAAGCCCAGGAATTGTTGCGCCTTTACGACAATCTTGGCGCGAGTCCTGCCGGGCTTGCACCCAGCGTCCTGGTGAACATTGGCGCTATCGCTTCGGTGCAGCGCTCCTTCCTGCCAGACGCGCTCGCCAGGTTTCACCAGCAATGTCCGCAATGCCGAACGCGGGTCCTTCCTGGCGTATCGATGGAGTTGATCAACCTGGTGGATGCCGGCGAAATCGACATGGCCGCCATCATCCGCCCGCCGTTCTCGCTGCAGAGCGACCTGCGCTGGATGACCCTGGCGCTGGAGCCGTATCGACTGATCGTTCCGAGCACGCTCCCCGGAGACGACTGGGCCGAACTGCTTGGCAGCCAGCCCTTCATTCGTTATGACCGGGCGTCGTTCGGTGGCCGGCAGGTGGACCGCTTCCTGCGCAAGATGCATTTCGCCTTGCATGAAGTCAGCGAGCTGGATGAACTGGAGGCCATCATCAAGCTGGTTGGAAACGGCGTCGGTGTGGCCCTGGTGCCGCAAACCGCGACCCACCGCAAATGGCCAGAGGGTGTGCGCGCCCTCGACCTCGCGGAGCACACCTTCCACCGTGATGTCGGGCTCGTCCATCGGGCTCGACCAAGCCTTGCCGAACCGGCGGAGATACTGGTGCAACTCATTGCGGCGCAAGCCCGGGCCGAGGTGGAGGCAATTCCATAGTTCTACGCACTTACGGAAAATTGCGTCGCATCCAATGCTTCCACCGGTGAGAAGCCGGTTCCCTTCCATCCCATTCCTGTTCTCCTTGGTTATGCGAAACCTTGCATGATGGCTCGCTAGCATAGGCGCAATAAAACGGGCTATACGTTGTTTTTTTGTAGGAATTCAGGCTGATGCCCTACAAAAAACGCGTCCTGTTTTCCAGCCATTACAAGCTCGCCTCACATGGAACGAGCTTCACCTGCGGGCGCGGTAACGGAAACTTCACAAGCCCCCGCTTGGGGCACCAGACGAATATCGACACGCCGATTGGCCATCCGCCCTGCCTCGGTTTCGTTACCTGCAATCGGTTGGCTGGCGGCGAAACCCTGTACGGCAAAGCAATCGGCGGCGATGCTCCCCACACGTTGTATCCATTCGCGCACGGCTGAAGCGCGGGCGTATGACAGTTGTAGGTTCTGCTCGACCGAGCCCGTCGCATCGGTGTGCCCGGCAATGAGGATCAGCCAGCCTGGTTGGGCCTTGATATCGACCAGGGCCTTGACCAGTACGTCGGTCGAGCCAGGTTTAAGCTCCGCACTGCCAGCGTCGAACAGTGACAGGCTGTCCAGACGCACCGGATCGGGCATGGCGACATCTCTCTGAGTCCCGAGTAACCCCGTACGCCAGACGAACCCAACGGCCAGCGCAAGCAGAAGCGCCGATACGCACAGCCACAGCATTAATCGCCTCCTGCCGGTTTTCATGTCCGGCGGCGGCAGGATCACGATAGGCATCGCCAATACCAGTTCCGGCCCTCTGATGGGGAGCAACGCTGTTTCAGCGCTAAAATCGCTCCGTTCCAAGCGCTGGATCAGGTGAGAGATCTGTTGGCGCAGCGTCTGGAGTGTTTTCAACGGCGCGGATGTGCGGCTGACCAACCGTTCATCCAGGCACGTCAGCGCATTGTCCAACTCAAGCAATGTGCGCAGGTTGCAGTTCGCCAATGCCAGGCTACGCAGCAGTGTGTGCAGTTGATCAAACAACCACCCGAGGATATCCAAGCGCACTGACACCGAGGGCGGCCATAAATTCGACCATTGGCCGCTGAGTGTCTTGAGCAACCTGACGCCCTGGACCATGCCATCCAAACCGTGACGCTGACTACGAGCCAACGCATAGAAACTCACGGTTTGCAGTTCCGCCCCGTTCAATTGCAATAGCACAAGACACAACTGCTCGACTTTTTGCCAATCCACATCGGGACAGGCGCGATGGCCCAGTTTGGCCAACTCGTCGCGCAGGGCGGCGAACTCAGCGTAGCCGCGCGGATCTCCGCCGATTCGAACATGCACTTCAAACAGCGCGCTCATCTCGCCTCCTTTCCATTTATCCATTCCCGGCTTCGGCAGGTAGTGCTACCGCTTGAGGTGACGCACCAGGACTTTGCCCTCCAGCCCCAGGGTGGTCCCGAACGTTAACCGTTGCCCCCCTTTCAGTTGCACGTCCAGGGCGCACTCCAAATGCCCTGGCAGTGCCTGGGGCAGCAGCTCGATGGCAATTGCCGTCAACCGTGGTTCGTATTTGAGCAAGGTGTCAGTCATCGCTGCGACCAAGGTATGGGCGGTAGCCGGTAACCCTTGCAGGATCGTCCCCATATCCGGCAGCCCGTAATCTGGCAGATGACTGAGTGTCCCCGACCGGCTGTTGAGGATGCGTCGCAGATTGTCCAGCACCGACAGCGTGTGTTGGTCCTGCTCGCTGACGCGATACAAATCCAGTTCACCGTCGAAATTTTGCAGTAGCATTTCGTAGAGCGATGGGTTGGGCTCGGTCATGGCTCACTCCTTCGCCAAGGGACGCAAGAACAGTTGGTTGTCACCCATCTCGATGAGCCGGGCCCGATCCGGGTCCAACTCATCGCGTGTCAGCATCAGCCGCCAAGTGTCCAGTTGGGCATCAGGGCGACGAAACAAGCCCACCAGCGCGACCACCCGTGCCTGCGGGTCCATCGGCACACTCAACTGCGCCCCTGCTCCGGGTTTCACTACCACGGCACGCTTGTCCAGCAATACACCGTCGAGCAGACCGTCGTCCCCATTCACCAGCCCCTCGTAAGTCGCCCGGTCCAGTGCTTTGCTGTCGCGCAACTGGTACACCCGCACCAGGGTTGGCAGCGACAAGGCGCTCATATCCGCGATATCGGTGTTGAGCGTCGTGCGCGCGTTGAAATCCAGATGCAGGGTTTTCACTTGCTTATAGAAAATCGTCTCGGCGGCGGACGCGGTACCTTCCGTGACGGTCTGAGTCAGTCCACACCCGCCCAGCACTGTGGCGATCACCGTCAGTATCGAAAGATTAAAAAGGGTATGAGACATGCTGTGTTTTCCTGTTTCGAGGATTGGTGGAGAGGCCTTGATAGCGGCCCAGATTGACCGTGAGAGTGTCCTGTTCTTTCGCCGACCAGGTGTCTGCCCCCAAACCCAGCACACCGGTCATGCCCAATCGCAAATGGGGATTTCCCAAGACCGGGGTCGGCAGGCTGCTGACCGCGACAGTCAATTGCAGCGTCGCGTTGCAACGCCATCCCAGGTACACCCGCAGCAGGACCAGCAGGTCGCTGTGCAGCGTTCCGCCGGGCAACCAGTCGTTGGCCTCCGACGCATCGTCGGTGGACAACATCAGGTGCAACTGGCTGTTGACGTCGTGCCCGACATTGCCCAATGGCGTGCCTTCGGACAGGGTCACCGGACGTGATGAGCAAAGACTGGCTGGTTGCGGCAAGGGAATTTTCTGCGGCCAACGCGGGCTGACCCGCGCCTGGGTTTTGCTCGCCAGCAGCTTGACCAACGCCTTAATGCCTTCGGCGTTGCGGGTCGGCAGACGCATGACGCTGAGCAACGCAAGGAAACGCGAGATAGGAGTCGCGACGCGTCGTGTGGTTCCGGGAATGCCCAGCCCGATCAGGCCCAGCAAGCATTGCGACGTCGCATCGGTACCGCCTGCTGCGAAGGTGGCCGGATAGGAATACTTGCGCCAGATCCGGTAGAACTGGGTAAAAATCCGATGATTGAAAATATCGAGGAAGGCCTCCAGAGCCTCATGCCCTTCCCGACGTTGAGCGATGTCATCAACAAATGCCGTCGGCATCGGCGAGTCGACACCGTACAACCCCAGCAGGCGGGTGCGTACCGTCGCCGGACGCTGCGGGTTTTCCTTATCGAGCTCGATCGCTTTCAGCTCGCCGGCTGGGAAGCCCATGCCCGGATCGGGTCGAAAACGCACCGGGTCGTCCGCCGGGCGCGCGGTGCTGCCCAGGAGAGGATTTGCGGGCGACGCTTGTTCCAGCAATTGGCAAAAACGGTACAGGCTGGCCTCGGCCACCCGCTCCTGCAATCGGTTCAGCAAACCGTCGGTGTTCAACCGGGAATACGCTGATTGTGGTTCTCGCTCCATCGCAGGCACGCTCCAGTGGGTTGAAGAATCAGCGTGAGCTGGGTGAATAAATGGATATCGGCGTAGAGCGCAAAGAAGCGGTTGAGCATTTCGCCGAACAGGTTGATATCGCCCTCCCCCGAAAAGCCATTGGCATCCAGGGTGATTTCGATATCCACGCCGCGCAGCAGAAAGCCTTTTTCGAAGCGTTGGACCAAGTGATGACTCACCTCGACGATCGCCGCCAGACGCCGCCGATTCAGCTCGCTGCCCGTCCAGTCATACAATGCCAGCGTTCCGCGTAGCACTTCGGCATTGTCGAGCATCGGCAAGAAGTTGGAGCCCAAGTGGCTGAGGATGCGCCAGTGAAAACGGTCGCGGTTTGGCGGGTAGCAAGGCAACGTCGGTGCACAGAGGTTGCGCACCCGTAGACCGAATTGGGTGAGCTGCACTGTCGTATCTAGCACAGTGCTCTGCAATGCTTTGCGCGGCAGTTGGCCGTGGGTACCGGTCAAGCGTAACGACAGGCGTTTCTGGGTCCGCAACCGATCCTCCTCGAAGCCTTCGCCGCCGAGGATCAGCCAAGTGTCATGCAAACCATTGGCGGCCCGCTTCAAGCGAGTATGGAAATAACGTTCCGGAGCCTCGTCACGCAGCATGCCGCCCTTGTGGCGAAAGCTGCTGAATGGCACGTAGTCCAGGCGCTGCTCTTCCTTCGATGCGGTGACTTCGTCCACCGAATAGATTTCCAGATGACCATCCTGCAAGCGCATGGGCCGCAGCAGGTAATCGGTTTGCAGAGGATCCAGCGCCATAGGATCGGATTCCAGCACGAACAGATTGATCACCGGCACGGCGTGCAGGCGGATATGTTCAGTGCTCAGGTCGAATGTATGAGGCCAGGGCTCGCGCAACACCACTTCGAGTTCGAACCAAGGGGCTCCTGGCTCGATCTCCAGCTGATCCAACCCGCAGAGGGTGACGAACATGAATTTTTCACGGAACGTGAAGTACTCCAGCAGCAGCTGATAGCCGCTGAAAGCGCTGTCACCCTTGGGCCACAGTCGATCTTCGTCAGCAAACCCCTTGACCGCAAAATACCCGTCTACAGGCTTGCGCTCCGACTGGCCGGGCCAGCGTACATACATCGCCTGCTGGTTCAAGGTCAGGGCTTGGTGCAAGGCGCTGGCCAGCGGTGCATCGGCGTTCAGGTACAGCGGCAAGCGGCCCAGGTCGATATGCGCCCAATCAACGGACACGCTACGGGTAAAGCGCAGGCGCAGCAGCGAGCGGCCATTGAGTTCATGGTCACGCTCTACAGCGGTCAGCGCCAGCGGCTGCAGCGTCAGGTCTTGCGTGGTGGTGTAACGGCAGCAAGTGCGCTGCGGCCCAATGGGTTGCGACAGGATCTCGAAACCCTGGGCTATCCGCTCGCTGCGCTTGATCTGCGCGAGATCGGGCACCAGTTCGACGATCGACAGCGACGGAATGGTCCGTAAATAGTGCGGCCACAACAAACTGACCAGACCCTCGGTCAGTTCCGGCAAATCATCGTCGAGTTTTTCACGCAGGCGCCCCATCAGGAAGGCAAAGCCCTCGAACAGGCGTTCGACATAAGGGTCCCGGGCTCCCGGTTTGTCCAGGTTGAGGTGCGCCGCCCGGTCCGGGAACGCCTCGGCGAACTCCTTGCCGGCCTCACGCAGGTAACGCATTTCGGCATCGAAATAGCGCAGTGTCAGATTGTCCATGTCCATAAAGAATCCTGATCAATAGGTGTCAACCGCAAAGCACTGCGGCACGTACCGGATCGATGGCCACCAGGGCCGCCAGCAAACCCTCCATCCGTCGAGCGAGAGCGGGTTTATCGGCGTCATTGCGTTGGGCTTTCAAGCGCAGCAACTTGAGCAGGCGGGCCTTGACCTCAAAAAACAACTCGGGCTCCCACGCGTGCAGGTCGTGGTGCTGTGCGGCGGTATCCAGCTCCCCCAGCAGATGAATCGCCAAGTCAGTTTTGCCAAACTGCTCGGCCACCCGAGCCATCAGCAGACGCAGCAGCCAGCGCTGGCGTCCGGTGTGGATGTCCGGGCGCGCAGCCAGCCAGGCCAACGCGGGTTCCACCCCTTCCCTGTCCGCCTGCGCCAGGGCTTCGCCTTCCAGCGATAAAATGTCGGCATCGACGGTGCTCGGTGCGGGCGATGGAGCCGGCAACCATTGTTGAGGACGATTGCCGATGACGTGCTGGGCGATCCATTCACGGGTGGTCTCATCGGCGAAGGGCGTCCCGTCGCTCCAGCACAACAGCTCCAGCCCCGGCAACCGATCGAGGAGCATGCCTAAATCACGCTGGGTAATATCGGCCCAGCGATCCTGAGGCGCGGGTTGTTTGCTCAGCGCCTGGTACACGTACCACTGCAAGTCCAACCAGAAATGATTCACGCCTTCGGCATAGATCCGTTCCACCTGATCGAGCAACTCACTCCAGCCTTGTTGCAGATACAAACGCTTGAGTTGCGCCCGATGGTCTGCGCGCGGCGGCGCCAAACGGGTGTTGCCATCGGCAGCCTGGGGTGGCGCCTGATGCACCGTGTCCCAGCGCAGGCTCTTCATCAGTCGATGGGCTGCCAACCACCCTTGAGGCTGATCGCGCAAATAACCGGCCAAGGCCCTGCCAGTGTCCAACAGGTCCCGACCGGACCTGATCACTGTGGCCGACGACGTCCCATTCGATTCCTGGCTGGCCGTGTTCTGCGGGACCAATGCCTCCATGCCTCCAGACTGCGCCAGCCGGGCAGAGAGCGCGGCGTACAAAGGCCCCAGGCACGGGCGTTGATCTTGAGACCATGAATCGAGGCCCTGCTCCAGCCAGACCAACGCCGCGACGGTGCGCTCGGCTTCGGCCTTCACCAGCTCCGGATACAGCGACAAGGTATCCAGCACCTTGCTACCGGCCAGCCACTGCAACGCCATCTTGCGACTGTTGGGCCGTACAGGCAGCACCGTCTCGGCGAACCGCTCCACCAAGGCCGCCAGCAGGCTCAGGCCATCGGCCAGCCCCGCCTCACCGTCCCTGTGCAAACGCGCCCACAGGTAATAAGTGGCCACCCGCAGATCCTTACAGGACTTGGTCAGTAGCTTTTCAGCCAGCTGGATCACCCGTTCGGCATCGGCACCGGACAACTTGTCGACTTCTTCGCGCATGTGCTGGAAGTCATCGTCGTAACCAGGGTCGTCGCCCACGGGAGACGCATCGCTGATGGGCTGTAGCCAGGGTTGCCAACGGGGCATTTGTTCACGGGCAATCGACAGTGCGTCGCGCTCGCCCAGGCAGCGGGTGATCAAACTCTGCAGGCTCATTCGAATCGCTCGTTGCGCGCATAGCCCGCCGCTGCTCCGCCCTCGGTGAGAAATACCTGCCCCGGCAACGTAAACCCTCGCAACCTGAGCAACGCCATCGGCCCGGCATCCAGCTCGGTGCGCAGGTGCCAGGTCAAGCCCAGCCCATCTGGGGCCTTGAGCACCATGCGGTAGCGGCTGTCGCCGTCATCCAGTGCGGTGAACGTGGCTTGTTCCAGCAAGCGGATCAGCCCCCAGGTGCCGGCGTAATCCGCGAACAACCGCTCGCCGGTGTGGACGCTGGTCCAGGTCAGGCTCACGCCGGGGTAGTCGCCGCGCCCCGGCCAGCCGAAGCGCTGCCAGCGTTCCTTCTGGTTGAAGTACTCGTGTTTTTCGCCGTTGAGGATGAAGGTGGTCTGCACCACATCGCGCACGCCTTTGCCGCTCAGTTCAAAACTCAAGCCCAGGTTGCCGTCGGTGTAGAGCACGTCGGCCAGGTCGCTCAGTTGATTGACCGCCGCCAAAAACTTGGGATTGACCCGCAAGCCGCGACCATGGCGCGGATCGGCCACCCAGCGGTTGCCCTCCTTGCGCAAGACGCCGCTCAACTGGCTGTGCAGGAAGCGTTCGATGCGCCCCGTGTCTGCGCGGATCATCTGCCCCAGCATCGGCAACGAAGCATCGCTGGCGGTTGCGGCGAACGGATAACGACCGGTGAAGGCCGTGTTCCAATGCGCGACGATCGAGCGTTGCCACTGGCTGTTGAGGCCTGCCGCCGAGGGTTGCAGCACGCGTTGCCAAGCCTGTTCCAGCGGTTGCACGAACAGCGTTTCGCCGATGCCGGCCCATTGCGCGCCGAGGCTGGCGGCCATCAGGCGGCCGTAGGATTGGGTGTCGGTCAGGTCGATGCCGCGGCCTTGGAACACGGTCTGGGCCAAGGCCTGGGTCATTTCCAGCGGGTCGCTGGCGGTGCTGACTTGTTGCAACTTCAGCCGCACGCGGGTTACTTGGGTGAGGTAGGCCTGCAGGCTCAAGCTGTCATTGCCGCCCTTGCCCTCGGGGCCTTTGCCCAGCAGCGCCAACAACGGCCCGAACGTCGCGTCCAGTGGGCCGCTCGGCAGATCGGCCAGTTGATCGATCACCGGTGCCTTGTCCGGCCCGATCAGCTTTTGCGCGGACTTCATCAGCGAGTCGCCCAAGGCCTGACCGCGAGTGCCGGCCTGCCCCTGGTAGGCCAAGGTGTTGATCAGCGCGATCAGCGGCGATTGGCGCACATCGCTCATCAGTGTCAGTTGGTCGATCACCCCATCCAGGCTTTTTGCTTGATTGGCACGCAGGCTATTGAGAAACCCCAGCCAGGCGCTGGCGTAATCCTGAAAATAGCGCTCGGTCAGGCGCGCCTTGAGCACATCGGGGGTCAAGCGGTCATCGACATCGCCGGGTTTGTCGCTGAGCACCCAGTCGATTTCTTCTCGCCGCGCCTGGGTGATTTCATCGATAGCCCGGCGCACCTGGCCCTCCCAGGCCTGGCGAGTGAATACACCCGGTACGCTGGCCTTGCTGGAGAACAACGCGGCGGCCTCGGTGTCGCCGACCATCTGTTGCAGGCCCAGGGCCGGGTAATGCTGCGCGGCTTCGTCGAGCACGCGTTTATACAGGCTGGCCTCGGCGTTGCGTTGGCCCATCTGGTCGAGCAACACCTGGCGCACCTGCGCCACCAAGCGAGGGTCGGCCTCGATGCGCCAGTCCGGGTGCGCGGGCAATTGCTCGGCGTAGAACTGCCAGAGGTTGGGTGCGAAGGTTTGCCAGAGGCCGGGGGAGATACCGTCACGCTCAGGCTCGACGTGGCCCAGGGTCTTGACTAACAGGTCCACTTCGGCTTTTTCCGGGCGCGCCATCATCAGGTAGGCCTTGAGCTGATCGTAGGCGTCACGGGTGCGCTCGGCACGTTCGGGACTGCCCGGCGCGAGCTGGACCAACGCGCTCAATTGCTCGCGCAAGCGGGCCGCCGCCGGGTCGCGGATCAGGCGGTTGTTGGCCTCGACATAACGTGGCCACAGCAGCTCAAGCAATGTTTCATTGCGGTTCAAGCCAAAGCGTTGCTGCCACGGCGCGCCGTGCACGACGCGGTGATCCAGGCGCGCCAACTCGCGGGCCAGTTCGTTCAGCGCGAGCAGTTGTTCTTCTTGTGTTGATGACGCTTGCAAGGCCGTCAACAGCGACTGCACCTGGACGATCTGCGCCCGGTTGCTCACGAAGGAGACCACCGTCCCCGCGATGCCCACCAATGCCAGGCCCATGAACAGCGCATAAGCGACTCGCGGTACGCCCCAGCCCAGGCGAGCGCCGACCGCCTTGTCGCGCTGCACGCCATGCCAGGCCGGATCCGGCCACCAGAAGTGCAGGTTTTCACTGCTGTGGGCCACGGACAGCGGCAGGCTGAACCACAGCCCGCGCAGCAGCACGCCCGGGTTCATCCCACCCCACAACGGCGCCAACGCCTGACGCCAATGGGCAATACCCTCGACCTTCAGATCCCGGGACAGGCGCAGCAGGAAATCGTGGTGCATCTGCTTGTTGACCTGCATCTGCTCCAGCCCCTCATGACGCAAGGGACCGAGCAGGTTGCGCAGGCTCGCTTCCAGCGTCTGCGCCGTGACCGGCGAGCGCAACAAACAGCCCACGGGTTGGGTCTCGCGCCCGTCCTGCGACCATGCGCTGTCGCAGACCTGCCACACATGCAAGGGCAACTGCCGCCGCACCTGCCGCGCCAGGTCGTGCAAGTGCCGCAGCGCCTTGGCCATCGCCGCGTCGTCGCTGCTTTGAGGTTTGTCCAACGCCCAGACCACCCCATCGAACGCCCGCCCACGGCGTAGGGTGAGCCATTGGTTCAGCAGTGGGGTTTCCAACTTTTCCTGAAGGCCGCCGCCCCATAGGAGCACGGTGCGTTCGCCTTCGAGCCATTTCTTTTTTTCCAGTTCGGGGGCGATGGCGGCGATTTGGGTGGGTTCGCCGACGATGAGCAGGAGGCGGACTTTTTGGCGCCAGAGGGGGCCGTATTGGAAGCGTAGGTGTTCGCGGAGCCTGAGCAACTTCTCTTCGTCGTCTTTCGAATCAGGTTGCGGATTCAATCGGGAGGTGGAGGTGCCGCCATGGATGCCCTGCGTGGTCCGCTGCGCCTGGCGTACCGCCAAACGATCCCAGGCCAGCAGAATCGTCGGGCAGAACAAAACGAGCGCCAACCATGCGCCCAGTCCCCACAACACCAATTGCTGGAGCGGTACGGGCGGCCAACCCAGGTGGTGACCAGCCAAGCGATACAGTAGGCAACCGAGTATGACCATGAACGTCATGACCAGGAGGTAGCCCGATCCCAACCCGATCAATGAGCCCTTGGGCTCGCCGTTATTCATTTCCATAAGGCTTTGCCACTCCTATAGCCAATCGTTTGTCCGCATCCCGGCTCAGCCAGCCACAGGGCTGCCCAGCCTCCTTTGCCTGCAACAACGCCAACGACATGCCGATAAACGGCGCCAACTGCGCCAAGGCGCCCCAGTGCCCGGCCAGTTGATGCTCTACCGCCGACCAACCGCCCACGAAGGCCTCCTGGCTGGCCTGATCCATGGCCAGACACGTCGGCGGCGGTGTTTGCAACCCGGCATAACGCTGCATCTGTGCGCAGAGGTCAGCGGGCGGCTCGTTGGTTTCACTCAACAGGTATTCGCCCCGATGCAACAGCTGTTGACCCTGCCGACTCACCAGCCAGACGAAGCCGCCTTCGCCGGGCGGCACTGCTTCTTCGGCGCTCTGCATCGACACCACTCCAGCGCACAGCAGCCAATCGTCCGGCTTACGGCATTCGTGATTGAAGATATCGATCAGTTCGTCCAGGTCAGCCAGGTCCTGCAAGGGCAAGCGCACCTTGGGCGGCGCGGTGCCGTTGTCTTCCAGCATCTTTTCAAAAGCAGCCAGGCCAGCTTCGTCGCCCACCCAGGCAATCGCCCGCAACTTCGGCCAGCGCTCCGATAACGCGTCAAGCCCCAGGACCAACCGGGCCAAGTGTTGCGCCAGCGCCGGAGCGCGTTCGACGGTCTTACCCAGTATCACGGGGCAACGCCGACCGGGCGGCGCCGCATCGGAGGTGGCCGGTGATGGGGGCAAGGGCGTGTTTTCCATCAGGCGTTGGTAATGTTCTTGATCATCCCCAGCCGGCCCCAACAACAGCACCTGTTCCACCGGCAACCCCAGGCTTCGCCAGCGCCACCAGCGTTGTGTGTTGTCATGCTGGGTGCGGCGAAACACATCGCGATTGAACAAGCCGATTTGCCACGGCAATACGCGCAGCGCCAAGGCCAGCGCCCAACCCAGCGGCAACACGGCGCTCCACAACCACAGTTCCAAACGGGGTTGATCCTCGGGCCAAAGCGTCAACAGGACCGCCAACTGCATCCCCCACAGCAGCGGTAACGCCAGCCACCAACGGCGCCAGCGCGGCTCCCCTGGTTCGGCGAGCGGCGGGTAGCACGGGGCACGGTTCATGGCGTCACCGACATCATCGACAGCGCCAACGTGCTGACCAACGTACAACCACATTCACAGCGATACCCGTGCAGGGCCAACAGCGTGCCGTTGATGCTGTACCCCGCCGCACCTTGGGCGATGCGATTCTCGCCATGCAAATCGCAGCGAACCTTGCCCCCAACGGATGCCATCGGTTGCCCGAATGCTAGAAAACAGCCTTCCAGCACTTCGCCACCGAAGGGATGCAGCGGGTCGCCTACGCGGATCACAGGCATCATGAGATCACCTCGCCATCCGGTTCCACCAGGCTTCCGGCCTGACGCAGCATTTCGTCGGTCCGTTCCATACGCTGCAGATAATCATCCAGGGCGATCTGTTTCTTCTGCTCGGTCACCACCTGGCCGATATGGCGGGTCGGCTGCAGGATTTTTTCCGCACCCGGCAAGAACGGCACCACGGCGCCAGTGACCTTATCGACCACCCGGTAACCGATGGTCGCCGCTCCCATGCCGGCCGTCAGCCCACCCAAGGCGCCCAATGCACCGCCGCGCTTGATGCCATACACCGTGGCGCCCGCCAGCACCGCCACGCCCAGCATCCGCCCGGCCACCACCACCGGGGACAGGTCGCGGCTGTTTTCGTTGCCGAAGTAGGTCATGCGATAGAAAAAATAGCCGGCCCACAATTCGCGGGACGCCAACTTGTCGTGCATGAACCACGCGCGGGAGTCGTGGATATGGTCGTCGAACAACGCCACCAGCAGCGCCAGCCCCGGGTCCTGGCTGGGTCTACCGAACTTGTCACGGAATAGCTGTTTGTTGCGCTGCTCGCCCGCCGCCTTGATGCTGGCGTGGTCTCGCACCTCGTCGTTCTCGTTGAGCAGGTAAACCGAATCGCGCACCACCACATCCAGGAATTTGCCCGACCAACTGGTCTGCTTGCGATCGATATCCAGGTAGTCGTGCTTGAACTCGGTGGCGGCCTGGCTGAGCTGGGTCTGGTCAATCTGCGGCTCATAGATCGGCGGGCCGGGATGATTCATCGCCGCTGCGGGTTCTTTCTGGCGGTTTTTCAGCGCAATCCGCTTCGCTTCTTCATAAGCGCTGCGCTGTTCGTCCGTGTTATAGGCGGTGACTTCAATGGCCTCCTTGAAGAAAGGTTGGTGCTTGTAGCTGTCGTTGTATCGATAACGGTCGTCAACTTTCTCAAGGTCATTGGCATAACGGCCGATGCGCCAGCCGGTGATCCAGCCCAGTTGATCGGCCAGGGTGTCTTCGACGGTGGTGGTGAGTAGCTGCGGGTGGTAGCCATCGGTGGGGATGCTGTCTTGATCCTCCGGCGGGACTGTTTGAAGGGTTTGGTGGTGCCAGGCGTTGAAGCGTTCGATGACTTTAGGGTTTACATCGAACTCCGTGTTGGTTGCCTCGGACAGGATTCGCCAACGCTTTTCCGTCTCAAGACTTTTCGGTAGAACCGCCTCGGGCACTTGCAATGGCGCCCCGGCGGCGAAGGCTGCGGCATACAGATCGTGCAGGACGATCTGCGACACCAATTCGTCCGTACCACCGCGCGCTTTGCCCTGGTCATTTTTCGGATAACCACCGCCGACATCGGAATGCACCCCGGGGTACACCACTTCATAGGTGTTGCGCGGGTAGTTGCCATCCTCGTTGCGGACCGAGTCCAGCGGGAAGCAGGCGCGCTGTTCGAAGGCCGCGACAAAGTGCCGGCAGCATTTGACGAAGTCCGGGTATGTTTTTGCGTCCGGCAACAACTGGGTGTCGTCGGCCCAGTCCATGTGCCCGGCGAAAAATGGCGTGACATGGGCGATACCCACCGAGGCCACGGTATCGAGCAGGCCGAGGAATTCGATGCTCACCGGCAGGCCGAGTAATGTCTGTTCTGGATTCTCGGCCCCGTCTGGCGTGTCGAACAGTTGGCTCAGCCAGGTTATGAAGGTGCGTGCTTCCGCCGCCCCGCGGGAGAAGCCGTATACATAGAGCTTGACTCCGAGCACCTGGGGTCTGGTTTTGGGGACATAGGCTCTCAAGGGTTCCAGCAGGCCTTTCATGACTTGTCGGCGCCGACCGGCGCCGAAGATGCTCATCATGGGGCCTTTGGAAGTGCTCATCGACTCAACCTTGGTTTTGGCAACGACGTCATCGACTCCGTTTCTGGTCAATGCAAAAGACAACGCACTCGCGACCTGCACCAAGGCCCAGTTGATGCGGTCTTCTCCACCGGTGGCGTATTTCAGCCCATCCTCGCTGTAGTCCAGCTCGCCGATTTTCGGAAAGGGGGTGCCGACGCCAGGCATGTAGTAGGAGAAATAGCCGTTTTGCATAGCCTTTGGACCTTGGAGCGAGGCATGAAACAACTTGGCAATATTACTGGGATGCCCCTTCTTGGTATCGTTGTCCTCGTTATTGTTGGTACCATCAAAAAACAGGCTGATGTGCAAACTATGGCAGCACGCCGAGTGCTGTTTCTGTCCCCTGGCGTTGGTCTTCTGGCGAAAACGATTTTCCTCTGTGGTTTGCTTATCGTGGTTATCGCTTACATTTCGAATCTCTGCGGGCAAGCGTCCACTAGCAGGAAAGACTGGCGGCGCCCAGACCTTAGCCTTCGAATTATTATTTTTTACTTCGGACATACAGCGGGCTCCTTCATTTCCAAGGGTTCTTTAATAGGATAATTGGGTGAATAGTATGACCAACAAGAGCTTGTGACTTTAACTTGATTGCAAACCAAAAAATGCACACTTAAACCACAGCGCTTGGTTTCCGGCCACTCCGGAATTTCTACCGTGACACGGTAATGCTGATAGTTGGCTTTATGCTTTACTTGAGCTGCTCGATAACCATCAGTCCCCAATGGAGGCCACTTCGAATATGCGTAAGGATCCGTATCAACTTCCCACTCAATATGAGCCATCAAACCGGGACGCCACTTCGTCGGCATGATGACGCAACAGGAACTGCCCCCCCCTCCGTGAGCCCTGTAACCGTTGACGGACAACCAGTTAATGGCATTTAACGTATGGTTGACAGCTTGTATGTTCCCTCCCGCCATCTCGTTATCGGCAGAAGAACACCCGTGCAACATCAATCCCAACAAGGCATAGAGCCCACGCAGCGCCACCTTCCTTAGCGTCGATCGCCTCGGCCCTTTGTTCGCCTTCAAGTTGCTTTTTATTTCGGGCATACGGCAGGCTCCTTCGTTTCCAAGGGATCATTAATCGGGTAATTGGGTTGACCGTATACCGCGCATGCGGTAGTAACCTTCACTTGATTGCACGTCAGGAAATGCACTTTTAAAGCACAAGACTCTTTCCCCGGCCACTCCGGAATCTCCACCGTGGCACTATGATGCTGATAGTTGGCTTTATGTTTTATTTGAGCCGCACGATAGCCATCAGTACCCAATGGAGGCCACTTCGAATATGCGTAAGGATCTGTATCAACCTCCCACTCAATATAAGCCTTCAAGCCAGGACGCCACTTCGTCGGCATGATCACGCAACAGGAACTGCCGCCCCCTCCGTCAGCCCTATAACCATTAACGGACAACCAATTAATGGCATTTCGCGTATGGTTGACGGCCTCAATATTTCCTCCTGCCATCCCGCTATCCGCAGAAGAACACCCATACAACATCAAACCCAGCAAGGCATATAACCCTCGCTTCATCCTCTTCCTTAACATCAAACGCCTCATGGCAAAGTCCTTTTATTTACATTTCAAATCGCACGAAAAACCTGCCTCACTCGAACATTTTTCCATGCGATTTTTTGGCCGAGCTCTATCGCGAACAATGCCAAATCGATTCATCAAGAGTCAGGAAGCACACATCGCTCCACGTACTCACTGAGTTCTCCAAAGTAATTCTCTTTACTTGCCCGCACGACCAACCGATACAACAAAGCAAACCGCTGTTCCTTACTTTCCTCAAGCTGGTCAAATCGCCCGCTATTCAACAGTTTCTGCGCATCGGAGATGCAGCCGATCAGGTCGCATTGCTCATCGCTCAGTTCGACGAGGGGTTGAATGTCGATGCTGGTCCGCGTTTGGCTTGCGCCCCGTCGCCATTGCGGCTGGCTGTCCCGATCCAGCCAGCTCCAGTAACTGACCGGTAGCAGGTACTGGATTCGCTGTTCGTCGTTCAAGATGGACGACACCAACAACGGAAAGATGCGTGGGTCGTAATACCGCAACAAGCCGGGTCGCCCGCCCCACTTCATCTGGGACAGGGCTTGCAGGGCCTGGCTGAGGACGTCGAAGGACAACGGTGAAATCGCGACCAGCAGCCGGGCGTCAGCTGCACAGTGAGTCATGAGTTGTTCCAGCCAGGCCCGATGCTGCCAATGGGCCAGATCCAGCCGCATCAACAGCGGTGCCTGTTCCAGCAGGTTTTCCTCCGGTGTACCGGCGAACAATGAATGCCATGGAACCTCCGGCCTCAGCTGCTTCAATGCCGGTACGGCGCAGCTGTCCCAGGCGGCCTGGTCCAGCAGCAGGTCGACGCGCTGTATGTCCGCCGTAGTGCAAACGTGTTCAATCTGTTTTTGCCATTCGCTTGGCGATGCCATGTACATGTTTTCCTTGTTTTAACCTTCGCGCGGTAAGAGTCCAACGGCGTTTTTGCGAGCCTTCTCCAGGCATTCCTTGCACACCGACTGCGGCAAATCCGCCACCGCAAAGCTCTGTCCGGCAGGCAGCTCCCAAACGTGTTGCCCCTTGAGGTTCAGCTTGCCGGGGGTATGGATGTCGATGGCGCCGCTTGGGTTAATCCGAATAAACCCGCCCCCACACGCCAACGTGATGCCATTCTTGGCCGTCACCTGCACATGCCCCTGCACCGACTGCACGCTGATGTCTTGCTGGGCTTTCAAATCCAACACATCGCCATGGGATTCGATCTCCAACGGCCCCTTGCCCGAAACCAGCCGCATGCCTTCCTGCTGGGCCAGCAGCGAGATACCTTGATTGGCATGGGCCGACAGGCGTTTGGCGGCGGCGACGTTGATTTCGTCCTGGCTTTGCAGGTAGAGCGCATCGCCGCTCTTGAGCAGCAGGCTGGCCGGGGTGACGGCGCCGATGCCCTTGGGGGCGCTGAGCAGGATGGCGGCGGCCTTGAGGTCTTTTGCGTCGGTCTGAAATTGCTGCAAGCCGCCCAGGTCGGGCTTGCGGCTGTGATGGGCCTGGGCGATGTCTTGCCAGTCGGCCATCTGTTGTTTGGCGCCTTCGACTTGGGCGCTGGCCGGGTCCATGCTCAGGACGTCACCCTTTGCCTTGGTTTGCTCATCGGCACTGATGAAAAGACCTGCGCCAGCACGAATAGCGCCATGCCCATCCGTACGCAACTCAAACCCTTCCCCCCGTTTCTTGCGCTCGGCATCCACCAGATGCCCCAGGTTCAACTGGCTCTTGCCACTGTGCTCGGTACTGAGCTTGACGTGCTCCTGCCCCCGCGTGTCGTCCATGCGCAACTTGTTGTTGGTCGGGGTGCGCAGCACGTTTCGTCTTTCATTGCGCGCCGTGACCAAGTCGGGGTGTTCGTTGTCGTGCAGGGCGTGGGCGATGTAGGGGCGGTCGGGGTCGCCTTGTTCGAACGCGACCGCCACTTCGGTGCCGGCCTGCAGCGGGAAGTGCAGGCCGTGGGTGTCGCCGCCGTAGGGCCGGGCCAGGCGCAGCCAGGCGCTTGAGCGGGCGGCTTCCCAGGTGTCGCGGTCGAACAAAAAACGCACCTTGTAGCGGCCTTCGAAGTCGAGGTCGGCGTACGGCGGGTTGGTTTCCGGGTGGTTGATACGGGCGGGAATGGTGCCGCTGATGCGCGGTTTAGGCAGCAGCGCCGGGCGAAAGCACACGGTTTCCGAGTAGGGAATGGCCTGGAAGGTGGCGATGAAGCTGCGGTCGCGAGCGGCTTCGGTGCGCAGGCCGACGATCACCGCGCCGGGTTCAAAGGCCTGGGGTGCGCCGCCGGTGATCTTGAGCAGTTGCGCCGGCGCCAGGGTGGCGCTGGTGGTGCCGCTGAGGCGGACCTGGTCGTTGAGGTAGCGTTCGTGGCGCAGGCGCGCGTAGAAAAAGCCGCTTTCGCTTTGCAGGTCTTCATCCAGGGCGTATCGGTCGCCCAGCACCGTATAGGGTTCGGCGTAGTGATAGGCCTCGCCGTAGGTGCCCTTGGCGCGTCGGCTATGGTCGACTTCGCCGTCAAGGTAGGCGTAGATCTCGCGGTGGTTATAGGCGCGAAAGTTGATGTTCTTTTCCACCACCTGATGAGCGGTTTGCAGCTGCCAGACCGCGTCCTGTCCATTGCTGGTCAAGCCTGACGGCGGGCGACACGGTAACTCGACGCCGCGCTGGTAGTGGCGCTGGTCGTCATGGAACTCCACCACGTCGATGCTCAGGCGATCGTCGCTGACGATGCGATACCAGATGCCGACCTCGGCCAGCAGGCGCTCGATGAAGGCCAGGTCGCTTTCGTCGTATTGCATGACTTGTTCGCGGCGAGGGTATTTGCGCACCACGTTGAAATAAAAGTGCTGGCCGAGGAAATCGTGGCGCGTGCGCAGGATGTGCTCGACGATCTCCGGCACCGACTGGTACTGGTAGATACGGAACTGTTTGCCCCGGTCCAGCAGCGCGAAACGCGGTTGCAGGGTGATTTCGTAGCGGGCTTCGTCGTGGGAGCCGGACAGGCGCTTGAACTCGGTGACCGCACCGTGGAAGGTGCGCAACGGCTTGATCACCGGCGGTTTGAAGCCCTTCGGTGTCGGCGGTGGCGGCATCGGGTACAGGCTGAAATGGGCGCTGTGGTTGAGCAGGTCGGTGGCGGCCAGGTCGCGCTCGGTGCAGGTGAACTCGATGCGGTAATGGTAGGGGCGGCTCAGGTGTTCTTCACCAACGAAGGCCAGGACGTCGAGACGGGCCTTGAGGTTGTAGACGCTGAGGGTGTGGCGGCTGTGGTCGAAGAAGGTGCGCACGGCGGTGTTCATTGCGCGGCCTCCGTGGTGGTGGCTTCGACAGCATCGACGAAGCGCAGGGTAATCCCCTCCTCCTGGCAATAACCCAGGTGCACCGCGCGGGTTCGCAGCTGCGCTGCCCGACGTTGCAACAGCTGTTGGCTCAGCACCGGCAGGATCTGTTCGTTAAGCAGGCTATCGATGTTGCGCGCCCCGGTGTCGGGCAGCAGGCAAGCGGCAACCAAGGCATCGTTGAGGGCGTCGTCGATCTCGCAGTGCAAGCCATAGTGGCGCTGCAAACGCTTGGCGACCTGTCCCAGCTTGATCGCGACGATGCGTTGCAGGGCATCCTCTTGCAGAGGGCGGTAGATGAGGGTCTGGAATCGAGCCAGCAAGGCCGGTTGGAAATGTTCGCGCAGGATCGGTCGCATCAGTTCATGCAGCACGCTGTCCGGCGCGTCGGGTTGCACCTGCAAGCAGGCCTGCAATGGGTCGCTGCCCAGGTTGGAGGTCATGAGGATGACGGTGTTGCGAAAGTCGATCTCGCGCCCTTCCCCATCACGCATGAAGCCGCGATCGAAGACTTGGTAGAACAGGTTGAGTACGTCGCGGTGGGCTTTTTCCATCTCGTCGAGCAGCACCACGCCGTAGGGCCGCTGGCGCACGGCTTCGGTCAGCACGCCGCCCTGCCCATAGCCGACGTAACCGGGTGGCGAGCCCTTGAGCTGGCTGACGGTGTGGGCTTCCTGGTACTCGGAAAGGTTGAGGGTGATAAGGGATTTTTCGCCACCGAACAGGCTGTCGGCCAGGGCCAGGGCGGTTTCGGTCTTGCCGACCCCGCTGCTGCCCACCAACAGGAAAACACCCAAGGGCCCCTTGTCATCGGTGAGCCCGGCCTTGGCCGCGCGCAGGCGCTGGGCCATTGCATTAAGTGCAGGGGCCTGGCCGATCACGCGCTCGGCCAATTGCTGTTCCAGCTCCAGCAGGTTGGCTTGTTCGTCCTTGAGCAGGCTGCCCAGCGGTACGCCCGTCCAATCGGCAATTACCTCAGCCACGCTGCGCGCGTCGACATCCAGGGACAACAGAGGTCGATTGCCTTGGATTGCATCCAGCTGTCGTTGCAACTGCCCACACGTTTGCTGCTGCGATACTCCAGCCTCGCGCGCATCAAGCAGTTGCTGGGACAAATCGAGCACCTGCATGTATTCGCGCACCAGCTCAACTCGCTGATGTTCCAACTCAGTGTGTTGCGCCGCGATTTGCGCCAGGCGTTCCGTATCAACGTTGCCGCTAAGGCCCTGGTCTACTTCCAGCGCTTGACGCTCCAGTTCCAGGGCAACTTTGCGCGCCTTGACACGAACCAGCGCCTGCGGTTCGCAGTCCACACTCATGCGCACCCGTGCGCTGGCCGTGTCCAGCAGGTCAACCGCCTTGTCCGGCAATTGGCGACCGGTGAGGTAGCGCCGCGACAGGCTGACGGCGGCCTGCACCGCCGCATCCTGGATGTGCACGCCATGATGGCTGGCGTAGCGCGCCTTGAGGCCGCGCAACATCAGGCAGGCGCTGGCGTCGTCCGGTTCGTCGACCTTGACCTTCTGGAAACGCCGCTCCAATGCCGCATCGCGTTCGAAGTATTGCTTGTACTCACTCCAGGTGGTGGCGGCGATGGTGCGTAACTCGCCACGGGCCAAGGCCGGTTTGAGCAAGTTGGCCGCATCGGCGCCGCCCGCCTGGTTGCCGGCGCCGATCAGCGTATGGGCTTCATCGATGAACAGCAGGATCGGGGTTTCGGACTGCTGCACCGCGTCGATGACATTTTTCAGGCGCTGCTCGAATTCACCCTTGACCCCGGCTCCGGCTTGCAACAACCCGAGGTCCAGCGCCCGCACGCTGACCGACTTGAGGCTGTCCGGCACGTCGCCCTGGGCGATGCGCAGCGCCAGGCCTTCCACCAGCGCGGTCTTACCCACGCCCGGCTCGCCGACCAGGATCGGGTTGTTCTTGCGTCGACGACTGAGGATGTCGATGACCTGGCGTATTTCATCGTCGCGACCGAACACTGGATCGATCTGCCCTTCCTGCGCCCGGGCGGTCAGGTCTTGGGTGAATCTGTCCAGCAGCGCCTGCCGTGCATCGGGTTTCGCCCTATCGGGGGCGGCAACGGACTCGCACATCGCGACGTGCTCTTGCACTTCGGGACGCTCTTCGGAGGTTTGATCCAGCAAGGCAAATAAACGCTGCAATTGGGTCTCGCTGAGACTCAGCAATGGCCAGGCCTCAGCGCAAACCAGCAGGCCGGGCGTGTCCATCAGCGCTCCCAACAGATGCGCGGAACGCAGCCGGTCGTTGTCGTCATCCAGCGAGGCGCGCAGCCAGGCACTCCTGATCAGCTCCTGCAACGGCTCCGACAGCTGCGGCTTGCCCTGTACGCTGCGCGGCAGGCTGTCGAGGTGGTTGAGCAAGCCGTACCAGAGCGCCTCCAGATCCCATTCGTAACGACGAGCGATGACAGTCAGGTCGCCCTCGCCCTGCCCCAGCAACTTGAGCAACCAGTGCTCAATGGTGATATGTCCATGGGCACGGCTTTGACACAGCGACGCCGCGTCACTCAGTGCCTGGGCACAGTAGGGATTCAGACGACGAAGCAAACGAGTGGCGCTCTGTGCCATGAGGGGCGTCCTTGTGTGGTTTTCAGTGTTGGTGCAAGCGAGGATTGAAAGCAGATGTGCTTGGCTGAGCGCCCGCGAACGGACGCTCAACCCAACACACCGACGTGGGCGTGTCAGGCGCTCTGGCGTTCGCTCCAGGCATCGGAATGGATAATGTTGCCGTCCTTGTAGGTCCAGGTGACCTTCTCGTAGCGCAACTCGATTTCTTCCAGATGGTTGTGCTTTTCCTTGCCTGGGTCCTTGATGTCGTGCATTTTCGGCGCGACTTTCACCACCTTGACCTTTTCCAGGCGGGTGACGAAGTACACGACTTCCTGCCCGGCATCGTTAATGCGGTACCACTTGAATTCGGCACTCTCGAGGGTTTCCCCGCTCGTCACGGCCTTGTACAGATAAGGCGTTGAAGCATCGATTTCCTTGGTAAACACAAACGGTGCGTGCATCCGCGCGCCGGTCAATTTGCCGGTGTTGCTATCCGTGGGGATCGCAAGGCTGTGTTCCTGGGCGAGCACCTCGATACTGCCCTCGCGCTCTTGCACATCCACCGATCCCTTGATGGCCTCGTTGGCGTCCTTGTGCAGCCAGAGATAAATGGGAATTGCCATGGGAAGCTCCTGTTTCTGAAGGTTAAGAGTCGCTTGATGCGACGGGGGGTTGCGTGTCTGGACCGGCCGTGGGAAAGGCACACGCCCCCACTTCGGGTACCAGACGGATATCGACACGGCGATTGGCGGCGCGCCCTGCTTCGGTGTCATTGCTGGCGATCGGTTGGCTGGCGCCGAACCCTTGCACCGCGAAGCAACTGTCAGGCAGGCCGCCCATGTGTTGCATCCAGTCATGCACGGCGGCAGCCCGGGCGCGGGACAGCCGCAGGTTCCGGGACTCATCGCCGGTGGCATCAGTGTGCCCGGCGATCACGATCAGCCAGCCGGGTTGGGCCTTGATACCGACCAGTGCCTCGATCAATACCTTGGTCGAGTCCGGCTTGAGTTGGGCGCTGCCCGGACTGAACAGCGAGAGGTTGTCCAGGCGTACCGGCTTGGGTGATTGCAGGGGCGTCGGAAGTGGCGGTTCGCGGTGATTGGCGAGCGCCGCCCACAGCGGCGCACGTAAACGTTCGCCGCGATACAGGCCCAAGCCTAGCGCCAACGGTTCACCGTTGCGGTAATAGCTGTCCAGCCGTTGGCCTGCTTGACGGAGCACCAGTGCTGTACCTTCACGCCGGACAACGGCCTGCTGATCACGTTGATCCAACGCCGAGAGGAATGCATAGCGGTGCAGGTCATCACTGACCTGACGTACCAACAAGGTGTTCTGCCACGCAGAATGGAGCAACGCGAGTACGCCGGTCAGCGCGAACATCCACAAGCCGGCGACAATCGCGCGCGGTGTCTGCAAGCGTTGGACGCGCCGTGGGATCAGGTTCAATACAGGATCCGGGAACGGCAACCGCGTACCTGCCAATGCTTGCCTGTTGTCCTCCAGCGCTACCTTGTGGCGTAGCCATTGTCGCCACAAATTCCCCTCCACGAGCTGGGGCAACGCCCGTACCGGTTTGATAGCGCAAATAAATGCTGAGCCAACAGCATCATCGAACCGCAAGTGTGGCAGGACCGCCTCATGCAGCCAGGCGGCAGCGCTGCGCAGTTGCACGACGGTGTGTACCCGCATGGCTTGCAACGACGAATCAACGGCTTGCGATTGCCAATCGGCCACACTGACGCAGGCACCGGCATTACGAACCCGAGGACTGGACTGGCCGTTCGCCCAACAAAACCAGGGCTCTTCGCTTTGCGATGTCTGTAGGTAGCTCACCAGCACCAGCGGTAACGCGCCGCCGTACTTTTGCGCCTGGGCGAACTGGTAGCGGAAGGCGCGCAAGTGCCCGGCCAGGACGCCTGGCTCGGCGTGCGAACCGCAATTGACGACCAGCATCACACTGAGTTGGCCGCCCCAATCCGGGCGCAAGGCCAGGATGCTTTCGGTGACGGCCGGTAACTGTTCCAGTTCCGACACTCGGATGTAGCACCCCTGGGTACTCACGCGCAGGGCCATTTGCTCTAATGCAATGGTGCCGAACAAAGCCTCCTGGTCATCTCCGCAAACCAGTACGACCGGTCGACGAAATGAAGCCGCGGGCAAGGAAGCGTTTGCGGCCAGGCCCGCCGATCCAAGCCGGCGCGCCACACGGCGGCTGGACAGCACCCAGCCCAACCAGACACAACTCACCACGACCAGCATCGCGACGACGCGTGCCCAGGTGGCAAGCTCAATGATGAGGAGTAAGGCGAGCGCAAGCGTGCCCGCCCACAGCCAGAGAATTCGTTGCAGTTTGAGCGTCATTTGCGCCTCACGCCCTATCGGGCAAAAGTGAGGCGATCACGCCGTTCAACAGATGGTCCATTGCCCACCAGACCCCAGCGAACAACAGGACGATCGCCAGGGTATGCACCAAGGGCGAACCGAACCGGCGCAGTCTTTCGATCAGTTCGCCACCAGCCCCCTGTGTAGTCAGGCATTGATCGAGTGCCAAGGGCGCGACCCGTGCGTTGAAGTCGGCCAGAATCTGCTCGCGCTCCGGATCGGATGGATCCTGGTAACGCCCCCGAAAACCCAGCGTCAGTATCCTTTGAAACGCGGTCAGCACGGCCTGATCCGGCGCGGCTTCGCGCAACACCTCCCGCATATCCTCGTAAAGAAACTCACCCGCCTGGTGCCGATTGAAAAACCTGGCCTGCAACGGCTCCCTGGCCCAATCGGTACGTGCATCCTCTTGTGCGCAACTGAGCACCGTCTCATCCAGCAGCGCGCATTGGGCATGGTTGATGTGATCGATGCTACGCGGGCTCAACCCCGCCTGTTCGAGCCGTTGTCGAACCTGCTCGATCTGCTCCACGCAACGGTCTACCAATGCCTCGCTATCGAGCACCAAAGCGCCCTGGCGCAACTCGACCACCAGCAGGTAGGTGCCCTGCAACAGGTCATCGATGTCCAGCGTCGTTGCGTTGTGTTTTTTCGAAGTGATCAGATTCATGTGCGCAGCACCGCAAACAGTTCAAGTTGCACATCCGCCAGCGTGCTGGGCACGTAGAAGGCACAGGTCCCCATGGCTAACATCGCCTGTCCCTTGGGATGACCGAGGTCCAGGACGAAGTACTGGTTCTCCAGGCGCAGAGGAACAGCCGCCGGCACATGGCTGAGGGGTTTCAGCGGAACGCCATCGAGTGCGGCATTGATCAACGCATCGACATCGTCCGACGCACCGGCCTTGCACAGGCGTGGAAACTGATCCTGCAATTGCGCGGCCGGCAAAAGGCTGCGAACCGACAGGTAAAAGTCCGCACCGCCAGGTTCACGCAGGCGCTCATCGTTGAGTTTCACCTCCCAGCGATTGACGCCCTTCTTCTCCAGTACCAAAGCAATGACCCGCGACGGCAGGCTGGCTTCCAGCAAAGTGGAGATGGTGCGTATCAGCGGTGCAAACACGGTTTCCAGGTGCTCATGCCGATAGGCCGGAATCTTGTCGATATCGTGTTCCAGCGAGAACGTCAGCAGGCTGCCGGCCAGCTTGATCAACTCCAGGTAAACCTGCTCAGGGTGCCGCTGCGGGTATGCCTTGAGGTCGGCCAAGACCGGCTGATAGGTATTCAAGGCATTGAGCAGCCAGAACAACGACACATCGGCCACGGCAAAATCGGCCATGCGCTGATTGCTTTCCCGACGCATGCCCATCAGTCGTTGCCGCTTGGCGGACAATTGAGTCAGCAGGTTATCCAACTGGGCCAGGAGCCCTGGATGCGCGGCGAAACTGAGCAGCGGCGGCACGTAGGTCGAGTCGAGGCTCCACCCAGCCTGCCCTTCGCGCGCCAGGCGCGCGATGGGGCAAGTCAGGTAGTCGCCGTTGTCGTCCTGATCCAGGCGTAGGCTCAGCACGTGCTCCAGTACGCCGATCGACTGCACTTCGTCTGCGTAGAGGTCCTGTACCGGTCGCCAGTCCTGGCGATAACGGGTCGGCCGATCAGCCCGGCCTTCCTGCAACAGGCAGTTGTTACCGTTGGCCTGCTCCAAAGGCAAAGCCAGCAGCACGAGCGTTTGCTGGATATCGTCAGGCAGTAGCCGCGCCAACTCCAGCCCTGGCGGCAAACGATCCACCCTTTCGCTATCGAGCAGGGTTCCGTCGGGCATGCGCACACTCAGCCGGGTTGCCTTGAGCTTGCCCAGGCGCAATGCGTCCAGGTCAAACGCTACAGCCTTCACCCCCCACGGGTGTGCCAAGGCCAGGTGAGCAAGCTGTTCGTTGGCCCAGGCTTCCCAGCGTGCCTGCTGCTGGAACTGTTGCGCAGACAACAAAGTCCCGGACGCCCACAAAGGACGATCGATTTTCATGGCATCGTTTCCTTGGGAGTGAGTCAGGCTTTTGCCTTGGGCATCTGCGAAACCAGTGACAAGTTGACGTCCATGCCCTCGACTTGGAAGTGCGGCACCGCATACAACTTCACGCGGAAGAAACCGGGATTGTCTTCAATGTCTTCGACGGTCACTTTCGCGTCACGTAGCGGATGGGACGCCTGCAAGTCATCTCCCGGGTCGGTCATCTCAGTGACCAACCCGCCGATCCACTTATTGAGTTCCAACTCCAGTAAACGACGGTCCTTGGTGGTGCCGATGTTTTCGCGCTGGATCAACTTCAGATAATGGGCAATACGCGAGAGCAGGAAGATATAAGGCAGGCGCGCATTGATTCGGCTGTTGGCGGTGGCATCCGGCGTGTCGTATAACGCTGGTTTTTGCGCGGAACTGGCGGAGAAGAAGCACGCGTAGTCGCGGTTCTTGTAATACGACAACGGGATGAAACCGAGATTGGCGAATTCAAATTCGCGGGTTTCCGGAATCATCACCTCCGAAGGAATCTTCACCTGATTACCGGTACCCAGGTCGTACAAATGGATCGGCAAATCCGTGACCGCACCGCCGGACTGCGGCCCTCGAATCTGCACGCACCAACCGTTGGCGATAAAGCTCTTGACCATGTTGGCAGCGAAGGCAAAAGACGCATTGGTCCAAAGATACTTATGGTGGTCCGGGCCCTTGACGCTTTCGATGTAGTTGAAGCTGCGCACGGGAATCGTATCCGGCCCATACGGCAGGCGACCCAGGACCTGAGGCAGGGTCAGGCCGATGTAGCGCGCGTCGTCACTGTCGCGAAATGCTTTCCACTTGATGTATTCGGCACGATCGAAGTAGTTACCGATGTCCTTGATGGCCGCTACTTCCTCCATGGACTTCTTACCAAAGAACGCCGGGCCCACCGCACCAATGAACGGCATGTGCGCCGCTGCCGACACTTTCGAGATGTTGCGCAGCAACGCGATGTCCTGCGGGCTGCGATCGAACTCGTAGTTGGAGATGGCTGCCGCAATCGGCTCCCCACCCGGCGTGTCGTATTCGCGAGTGTAGGTGTGCAAATACAAGCCGCTCTGCGCTATTTCCGGGGCATCTTCGAAGTCCCGCACCAGATCGTCTTTGCTGATATCCAACAATTCTATGCGTACGTTCTGGCGAAAATCGGTCTGGTCGATCAGTGACTTCACGCCACGCCAGGTTGATTCGACGCGTTGAAAGTCAGGATGATGCATCACTGCGTCGAGTTGGCGACTGATCTGCATGTCCAGCGAGGCGATATGTTCGTCGAGCAGAACTTTGTCCAAACGTTCCACTTTTTGCGATGACTGCTTTAGCAATTTCAAGAACACGCTGACAGCGGCAGTGACACGTTCATCAGTCGACGCCTCCGACAAGGCCTCGGCGTGCTGGAAAGTTTCGATATCTGCCAACTCTGCGACAGGGCTTAGATTGATCTTGCTGAAAAGCGCAGCGTAGACACCACCTTCTTCGGACAACACTGTAGCGTCGCGCGATTGCACGTTAGAACTTTCAACGGACATAGTTAATGTACTCTTCTGGGCTGCCGGCAATTTTAATTAACGAACGGTTTCTGGCGCCAATGCCGCCAACTCGGCTCGCAACTCATCGCTGAGTGCATCATCCTTGAGGATGCGCTCCAACTCGTGACGAAAGGTTACGTTATCCAACAGGTTCGACTTCAGATCACGTAGCAGGTTGCGCATGGCCAACAGTGCGCGCAACTGCGGAATCTGCCGTGCTACCTGCTCCGGCTCGAAATCTTTCATGCTTTGAAACTTCAACTCGACAGACACATCGGACTTATCATCAGCCAAGGTGTTATGCGCTTGAAGTTTCAGTGCTGGAGAAAACTCACCCAAGACGTTATCAAAATTATTTTTATTGATATCAATCTTGCCCCGCTCCGACAACGAACGATGTTCCTTGCCGTTGCTGTAATCACCCATCACCATCAGTTTTAGTGGCAACTCTACTTTTTTCTGCGCACCGCCGGTGTGCAAGTCGAGCTTGATGTTGACTCGCGCCTTGGGCACCTCATTTTGGAAACTGTTTGAAGCCATACCTTTTGCCCCTTGTTTTAAACGGCCATTGCCGCACCTGAAGACGGCTCATACACCGCCTGTTTGATCTTGCTCCCGCCGCAGATATAGCTCACTTTCCCGCTCTCCCTCCCCTGTCGCCAGCCACACCTCACTAATACTCAACAAGCGTGCCAGCTGCTCCACCCGCAACCGAGGTATGCCTCGCGCCCTCCAGTTCGTCAGACATTGAGGGCTGATACGAAGTATCTCGGCAAACCCCGAGGGAGAGATACCGTACTCCTCCAATATGTTTTTCAAGCGCTCCCCGCAAGTTCGTCGGGCGCTGGACTGCGGATTGCTTTGTTTCCACCCAGTGTTGACCATCGCTATTGCTTTACATCCTGCTCGCACATTTAGCAGTACGACACTAAGCAATACAGTGCAAAGCTGATAGGTTTAACAAGGTGACCGTCATAAAAAAAGGAATGAGCCCACAACAAGCAAGCAGGACGCTTACAGACAATGCCTACAAAAGCGCTCGCCCATGGGAATGCATGGGCGAGCGCTCAGATATGTAGGAAAGAAATTACAGACTCAAAACCGGAGACGATGAATCTCTATTTGCACTTCTCATTCTGGGAACCGATAACAAAAGACAAAGTTCAAGATATTTGTCGATCGGATGATGTATACCGCCAGATGCACGCACCTGCGCACAGGTTTGCAGCTACTTCGCCACAGCGCCATCTGGCGAAACGTCGTTCAAACAATCTTCCTCACGACGCTATCGGCCAATACCACCTGATTGCGGCCCCGCGCCTTGGCGCTGTAAAGGGCTTGATCGGCCTGCTTGAGCAGTTCGTCTGCCGTCCCCTCCTTGATGAACGCCATCACTGCCAGGCCAATACTCACGGTCACCCTGCCGAACGGTGACATTTCGTGGGGCAGTGCCAGGTCTTGCGTCGCTTGGCAAATGGCCTGGGCATGCTCCAAGGCCTTGTCGATCCCCGTGGTGGTGGTGATGAGCACAAATTCCTCGCCGCCGTAGCGCGCCACCCGATCACCCGCCCGCAGGGCATGGGTCTTCAGTGCCTGGGCGACCCTGCGCAAGCAGTCGTCACCTGCCTGATGCCCGTAGTGGTCGTTATATTTCTTGAAATAGTCGACGTCGATCAGCATCAGTGACAGCACGGTGCCTGCACGCAAGCTGCGCCGCCATTCACTGTGCAGCACTTCATCGAAATAGCGACGATTGGCAATACCGGTCAAGCCATCGGTGTTGCTCAGCTCATACAATTGTCGATTGGCTTTTTCGAGTTCGGCGGTGCGGCCCTGCACCTTGAGTTCCAGATGTTCATGGGCATCCTGGACCCGCTCGACCATTGTGGCAAAGGCGCGGGCCAGCTCACCGATTTCGTCAGAGGACTGGGTTGGCAATTGCTGGGCACACAGGCGCTCCTTGCTTATCCCAAGGAGTCGCGCCGCCTGGATCAAGCGAAACAGCGGCGCCGCCACCTGCTTTTGCAGAATGGAACGCAAGATGAAGATTTCCACCAACAGGGTCAGCAGCCCAAGAATAACCACGATCGCCAGGTTATCCAGCACCGCCGGGGTCATCAGCTTGCGCGGGTAATGGACAGCGAGCGCCCAAGGCGTATCGGCAATGAGGCCTATCGCGACGATGTCGTCTTCGGTCTGGACGATCCGCGCCTGGCCAGGCGCCAGTGCGGGAACGGCTTCGAGCAACGGGTAGTATTGAGCCATCTTGAGCGACTGGATGGATGCCTTGCCCTCGCTGCTCTTGACCTGTTCCATGACGCCAGGATGGTAGATCAGCGTGCCTTCATCATTGGCGATGAACAGCGTGCTATACGCACCGTGCATGGCGGGCTTGGCGGTACGTTTCATCAGCTCATCGAGCAGCACATCGACACAAGCCAGGATACGGTGCTTGCCGAACCCATCGGCCACATCGGGCGTGGCGATGGTCGTCATCCAGGCATTGTTGGAGAAATCCCAATACATGCGGGTAAACAGTGTGTCGTTGCCGGGCGTGCCGAAGCCGCGCTCAAAGAACTCATAAGTTTCCAGCTTGAGGGCTTCGGGCCCCGAGTAGGTGAACACCTTGGCGATGTCGGCGTCCTGATAGATGGGGAAGCCTTTTTCGGGCACCACGCCGTAGAAATTGAATAGACGGCCCTTGGTGCTGGAACCGTACTTGTGGGACAGGATGTAGGACAGGGCAAACCGCGCCTTGGTGTCGTCGTTGGGCGCGATGTCAGGCGCGTAGGTCGCAGACATCTCGGCAAAGCGGCGCCCGTCGGCCAACGGTTGGCCTTCGAACAGCTGAGGGCGCTGCGTATAGGAGCCGTCTTCGTGACGGTAGAATATCTGCTGGAAGTCGTTCACCAGCCTGGCTTGCATGCCAGGGCGAGACAGGATTTCCTTGAACTCATTGAGAAAGTTCTGTTGCAGATCCTTGATTTCACGAAACGGCAAAGCTTCGCGCTGCAAGGACTGCTCGGTAGACAACAGCAACTGCCCGGTTACCTCTCTTTCGATCGAGGTGGAGTTGACATAGTAGGAAATCGCCCCCGCGCTCAACGACACCAAGCCAATGCGGAATATGGCAAGACGCAGCGCGCGTGTCGTAAGCGAGTGCTTACGGGAGATGACCTCATGGGATTCTTGCACCATCTATCGACTTCCTTTACTGACCCAGCACCGAACCCTGTGATCCCCCTTTTACGCATAGGGCGATGACGCTTGATCGGTAAAGCTGGGTTACTGCCGAGGGCCAGAGATTTACCCCCTCTCGATATGTAACGGGCCCGCTCCTCCCTTACTTGAGCGGTTTGCCGATAAATAAAGTGGTGGACATTCCAATCATCCACATGGGTGCCACCGACCTTTGAATTAACCGCCTTGATCCGGTATCGACTCAAGGTTTTTATCGACGGGATGATCTATACCTTCAGATACACGCGGTCAGGCCAATGCAACAGACTGACGTGTCCAGATAAACGACTGTGGCGAACCCGCGTGGGATGCGCCGCATCACATAAAATCGGCCTGCATCACGCTGTTCCCGGCGCCGCCTCGTAGAATGACGCCCCCACCTTCCCATGCCTGAAGTATCGATCATGAGCCCGAGTAAACGCGTCTTGAATGCACCCACCAGAGCGCTATCCAGGCTTTGTCTGTTGTTACTGCTGTTGGTTGTCAGCAACGCACGCGGTGAACCCTTGGAGATAGAACTGCATATCCTCGACGCGCCGCCGCTGACGTTCGTCAACGACCCGAGGGGCCACGGCATCGTTGGCGATGTCGCCGTGGCGGCCATGACCAAGGCCGGGTACGCCGTGAAAGTCCATCTACTCCCCTGGGCCAGGGCACAGAAACACGTCAGTGAAGAACATGACCACTTGATCGCGCCACTGTCGCGCATCCCCACCCGCGAGGATCGCTTCACCTGGATCGCCTCGATCATGCCCATGGAGCGCGCTTTTTTCAGCCTTGAGCGGCGCGTGAGCAGCTTCGCCCAAGCGAAAGAAACCTACCGCAAGATCGGCGTCGGCCTGGGCAGCGCCCAAGCAGATATCCTGCACACCGAAGGGTTCAGCGATGAGCAGATCTATCCGCTGGCCATCGGCGACAACCCCGCCCAGATGCTGTTGATGGGGCGTATCGATGCCTGGTTCAACGGCGTGCCGGAGAGTCTGTACATCTGGCCGAAGGTGTCCAAGCGCAAACTGCTCATGAGTAAGGTCGGCAGCAGTGCTGACCTTTACCTGGCCTGCTCGAAGCAATGCTCGCCAAAAATGGTCGAGGATTTGCGCAAAGCGGTTGAAGCGCTTCGCGCGGATGGGACCATCAAGCGGGTCCATGACATCTACTTGCCGCAGTAGACTGCAATCATCAATACATTTGATAGCAAGCGCTCTTACTCTCGTTCGACCGTAGGAGCGTAGGAGCGTAGGAGCGTAGGAGCGTAGGAGCTGTCGAGTGCAACGAGGCTGCGATCTTTCCACAACCAATTGAGTCCAGAGCGAAAGATCAAGGTCAAAAGATCGCAGGCTTCGCCAGCTCCTACAGAACCCCGCGGGAGCAAGCTCCCTCGCCACGGCTTCCCTTGCTTGTCCAAAGTGCCCCGCACTGCCGGACTAGAGGCCTTATCGATGGCTTATATCATTCTGAATGATAGTTACCTTTGCTTCATTCGATTCGTTCCTCTGCCTTGCGCCACGCATCATCCGCCCATTCTCAATACATTGGCGGATGCTATCCATGGAACATTCACTTTCAAAACTGCGTTTTCCCCTCGCGCTGCTGGCGGTGCTGGTGATGAGCGCTTGCGGCAAGACTCCCGACACGGCAGCGTCCATGCCGCCGGCCAAAGTCAGTGTGGCCAAGGTATTGGAGCAACCTGTCAACGAATGGGATGAGTTCACCGGGCGCCTTGAAGCGCCGGAAACCGTCGAGATCCGCCCACGGGTTTCCGGGCAGATCGACGAAGTGGCCTTCACCGAAGGTGCGCTGGTCAAGAAAGGCGACCTGTTGTTCCAGATCGACCCACGCCCCTTCCAGGCTGAAGTACGTCGTCTCGAAGCCCAACTGGCCCAAGCCCGCGCCACCGCTACCCGCAGCGAAAACGAAGCCCAGCGTGGCGAACGCCTGCGCTTGAGCAATGCCATTTCCGCCGAGCTGGCCGACTCGCGCACCAGCGCCGCCCAGGAAGCCCGCGCTGCCGCTGCGGCCATCCAGGCACAATTGGACCTGGCCAAGCTGAACCTGAGTTTCACCCGGGTGACCTCGCCCATCAGCGGTCGCGTCAGCCGGGCGGCCATCACCGCCGGCAACCTGGTGACCGCCGACGTCACGCCGCTCACCAGCGTGGTCTCCACGGATAAGGTCTACGCCTACTTCGATGCCGACGAACGTGTCTTCCTCAAGTACACCCAACTTGCCCGCCAGGGCCAGCGCGGCCAGGCCACACCGGTCTACATGGGCCTGTCCAACGAAGACGGCAACCCGCACCAGGGCCAGATGAACTTCGTCGACAACCAGGTCAACCCGCAGACCGGCACCATCCGTGGTCGTGCCGTGTTCGACAACAAGGACGGCGCCTACACCCCAGGCCTGTATGCCCGCCTGAAACTGGTGGGCAGCGGCACCTACTCCGCCGTGCTGATCAACGACGAAGCCGTGGGCACCGACCTGGGCAAGAAATTCGTGCTGGTGATGGATGCCGAGAACAAGCCGGCCTACCGCGCCGTCGAGCTGGGGCCGAAGATCGAAGGCCTGCGCATCGTGCGTAACGGCCTGAACAAAGACGACACCATTATCGTCAAGGGGCTGCAACGGGCTCGTCCGGGCGCACCGGTCACGCCTGAAACCGTGCCGATGGCCAGCGACGAAACCATTGCCGCCCTGGCACAACAACGTAAAGCGCTCGAAGCCAGCAACCTGCCCCAAGTCGCGCCGTCCAAGGCCGCGTCAGGATCGGCAGGCAAACTGGCCGCTGCGACCCCACGCGGTTAAGGGACTGAATCCAAGATGAAATTTTCCCAGTTCTTCATTTCGCGGCCGATCTTCGCAGCAGTGCTTTCGCTGCTGATCCTGATCGCCGGCGCCATCTCGCTGTTCCAATTGCCGATCAGCGAATACCCGGAAGTCGTGCCGCCGACCGTGGTCGTGCGCGCCAACTTCCCGGGCGCCAACCCCAAGGTCATCGGCGAAACCGTGGCCGCGCCCCTGGAGCAAGCCATCACCGGCGTCGAGAACATGCTGTACATGTCCTCGCAATCCACCGCTGACGGCAAGATCACCCTGACCATCACCTTCGCCCTGGGCACCGACCTGGACAATGCCCAGGTGCAGGTGCAGAACCGCGTCACCCGGACCGAGCCCAAGCTGCCGGAAGAAGTGACCCGGATCGGCATCACGGTGGACAAGGCATCGCCCGACCTGACCATGGTCGTGCACTTGACCTCGCCGGACAAACGCTACGACATGCTCTACCTGTCCAACTACGCCCTGCTCAACATCAAGGATGAGCTGGCGCGCCTGGGCGGCGTGGGTGATGTGCAGCTGTTCGGCATGGGCGACTACTCCCTGCGGGTCTGGCTGGATCCGAACAAGACCGCTTCGCGCAACCTGACCGCCACCGACGTGGTCACGGCGATCCGTGAACAGAACCGCCAGGTGGCTGCCGGTGCCCTGGGTGCGCCGCCAGCACCCAATGCCCAGGCTTTCCAGCTCTCGATCAACACCCAGGGTCGCCTGGTGAATGAGGAAGAGTTCGAGAACATCATCATTCGTTCCGGCGCCAACGGCGAGATCACTCGCCTGAAGGACATCGCCCGGGTCGAACTGGGTTCCAGCCAATACGCCCTGCGTTCGCTGCTGGACAACCAGCCGGCGGTGGCGATCCCGATCTTCCAGCGTCCAGGCTCCAACGCCATCCAGATCTCCAACGACGTCCGCGAGAAGATGGATGAGTTGAAGAAGGGCTTCCCGGCCGGGATGGACTACAGCATCGTCTATGACCCGACGATCTTCGTCCGGGGCTCCATCGAGGCAGTGGTGCATACCCTGTTCGAAGCACTGATTCTCGTGGTGCTGGTGGTGATCCTGTTCCTGCAGACCTGGCGCGCCTCGATCATTCCATTGGTGGCCGTACCGGTTTCGCTGATCGGTACGTTCGCGGTGATGCACCTGTTTGGCTTCTCGTTGAACGCCCTTTCGCTATTCGGCCTGGTATTGGCGATCGGTATCGTGGTGGACGACGCGATCGTGGTGGTGGAGAACGTCGAGCGAAACATCGAACTGGGGCTCACCCCCGTGGAGGCGACCAAGCGCGCCATGGGCGAAGTGACCGGCCCGATCATCGCCACCGCCCTGGTGCTGTGCGCGGTCTTCGTTCCGGCGGCGTTCATCAGTGGCTTGACCGGGCAGTTCTATAAGCAGTTCGCCCTGACCATTGCCATCTCCACGGTGATTTCGGCAGTCAACTCCCTGACCCTGTCACCGGCCCTGGCTGCCGTTTTGCTCAAGGGCCATGATGCGCCCAAGGACCGTTTTTCCAAGTTCCTGGACAAGGTTTTCGGCGGCTGGCTGTTCCGTCCGTTCAACCGCTTCTTCGAACGTGCCAGCCACGGTTACGTGGGCACCGTCGCCCGAGTGATTCGTAGCAGCGGCATCGCCCTGGTGCTCTATGCGGGCCTGATGGTGCTGACCTTCTTCGGCTTCTCCAACACCCCGACCGGTTTCGTGCCCGGCCAGGACAAACAATACCTGGTGGCCTTCGCCCAACTGCCGGACGCCGCGAGCCTGGATCGCACCGAAGACGTGATCAAGCGCATGTCCGATCTGGCCCTCAAGCAACCGGGCGTTGAAAGCGCCGTGGCCTTCCCGGGCCTGTCGATCAACGGTTTCACCAACAGCCCGAACGCCGGCATCGTGTTCGTGACCCTCAAGCCCTTCGACGAGCGCAAGGACCCGAGCATGTCGGCCGGCGCCATCGCCGGCGCCTTGAACGGCCAGTACGCCGGGATCCAGGAAGCCTACATGGCGATCTTCCCGCCGCCGCCGGTACAGGGCCTGGGCACGATCGGTGGTTTCCGCCTGCAAATCGAAGACCGGGGCAACCTGGGCTACGACGAGCTGTACAAAGAAACCATGAACATCATTACCAAGAGCCAGAACGTGCCGGAACTGGCCGGGTTGTTCACCAGCTACACCGTGAACGTGCCCCAGGTCGATGCCGCCATCGACCGTGAAAAAGCCAAGACCCACGGCGTGGCCGTCAGCGACATCTTCGACACCCTGCAGATCTACCTGGGTTCGCTGTATGCCAACGACTTCAACCGCTTCGGCCGCACCTACCAGGTCAACGTCCAGGCTGAGCAGCAGTTCCGTCTCGAGTCGGACCAGATCGGCCAGCTCAAGGTGCGCAACAACCGTGGCGAGATGATCCCGCTGGCGACCTTCATCAAGGTCAGCGACACCTCGGGGCCAGACCGCGTGATGCACTACAACGGTTTCATCACGGCCGAAATCAACGGTGCCGCCGCCCCGGGCTACAGCTCCGGCCAGGCTGAAAAGGCCATCGAGAAACTGCTCAAGGACGAATTGCCCAACGGCATGACCTACGAGTGGACCGACCTGACCTACCAGCAGATCCTCTCGGGCAACACCGCACTGTTCGTGTTCCCGCTCTGCGTACTGCTGGCGTTCCTGGTGCTCGCGGCGCAGTACGAAAGCTGGAGCCTGCCATTGGCGGTGATCCTGATCGTACCGATGACCCTGTTGTCGGCGATTACCGGGGTGATTCTCTCCGGTGGCGACAACAACATCTTTACCCAGATCGGCTTGATCGTACTGGTGGGACTTGCCTGCAAGAACGCGATTCTGATCGTCGAGTTCGCCAAGGATAAACAGCTCGAAGGCATGAACCCGCTGGCGGCGGTCCTCGAAGCGTGCCGCCTGCGTCTGCGGCCGATCCTGATGACCTCCTTCGCCTTCATCATGGGCGTGGTGCCCCTGGTGTTCTCCAGCGGCGCGGGTGCGGAAATGCGCCACGCCATGGGTGTGGCGGTGTTCTCCGGGATGCTCGGCGTGACCTTCTTCGGCCTGCTGCTCACCCCTGTGTTCTATGTACTGATCCGCAACTTCGTCGAGCGCAGCGAGGCCCGCAAAGCGGCCCGGGCTTTGAAACTGGAGGCGCAACAATGAGTTTGAAAGCGTTCGTGCCGAGCTTGCTGGTGTTGGCCTTGAGTGCCTGTGCCGTGGGCCCGGACTACAAGGCCCCGCAAACGGAGGCGGCGAACATCACCACCGCCACCGACGGCGCCGCCGGCCAGAAGAACTTCGACCGAGCCCGTTTCGAAGGCATCTGGTGGCAGCAGTTCGACGACCCGACCCTAAACGCGTTGGTGACCCGCTCGCTGGAAGGCAACCGCGAGTTGCGCGTGGCTTTCGCCCGCTTGCGGGCCGCCCGGGCGATTCGCGATGACGCCAGCAATGACGCCATGCCGACCATTACCAGCCGCGCCAGCAGCGAACTGGGCAAAGGCCAGAACCCGATGGGGCAAACGGACGACCGGGTCAACTCCGAGCGTTACGACCTGGGCCTGGACATGGCCTGGGAGCTGGACTTGTTCGGGCGCATCCAGCGTAACCTGGAAGCCACCGATGCCGACCAGCAGGCAGTCGAAGCCGATCTCTACCAGTTGCAGGTGACGATGATCGCCGAACTGGTGGATGCCTACGGTCAATTGCGCGGCGCCCAACTGCGGGAAAAGATCGCCCTGGCGAACCTCAAGAACCAGCAGGATTCGCGCAAGATCACCGAAAGCCTGCGTGATGCCGGCGTTGGCGATCAGCTCGATGTGGTGCGTGCCGATGCCCGCCTGGCCGCGGTGGAAGCCAGTGTGCCGCAGCTGCAGGCCGAACAGGTGCGCCAACGCAATCGCATCGCCACGTTGCTGGGCGAGCGTCCGGACAAACTCAGTGTGGACCTGAGCCCGAAACAGTTGCCGGCCATCGCCAAGGCCCTGCCCATCGGCGATCCGGGTGAACTGCTGCAACGGCGCCCGGACATTCTCAGTGCCGAACGCCAGTTGGCCGCCGCCACGGCGCGCATCGGCGTGGCCAAGGCGGATCTGTTCCCACGGGTCAGCCTGAGCGGGTTCCTGGGTTTCACGGCTGGACGCGGTTCGCAGATCGGCTCCTCGGCGGCCAACGCCTGGGCGCTGGGCCCGAGCATTACCTGGGCGGCTTTCGACCTGGGCAGCGTGCGGGCTCGCTTGCGCGGTGCCGACGCCGAGGCGGACGGCGCCTTGGCGACCTACGAACAGCAAGTGCTGCTGGCCCTGGAAGAATCGGAAAACGCCTTCAGCGACTACGGCAAGCGCCAACAACGGCTGATCGCGCTGATCCGCCAGAGTGAATCGAGCCGCGCCGCCGCCGACCTGGCCGAGATTCGCTACCGCGAAGGCACCGAGGACTTCCTCGTGCTGCTCGACGCCCAGCGCGAACGCCTGGCCGCCGAAGACACCCAGGCCCAGGCCGAAGTGGACCTGTACCGCGGCATCGTCGCGATCTACAAGGCCCTGGGCGGCGGCTGGAAACCGGAGACCGTTGCCAGCAACTGATCCCCCTTCTCAACCGAGCTCCTTTGGTTGGCCGCAACCAGCCAAATTTTTGCCCCGCCTCTCATTTGGACGCGGGGCTTTTTTTCGGCTGGCGCTAACCTCCACCTCCTCCTGTAGGAGCACCCTGTGGGAGCAAAGCTTGCTGAGGACAACCCTGTGGGAGCAAAGCTTGCTCGCGATAGCGGTGTGTCAGTTACGTTGATGCTAAATGTGCCGCCCTCATCGCGGGCAAGCCTTGCTCCCACATTGACTCGGGCAAACTTACCCTGGGCGCATGAGATGCTTCACAGGGTTTGACTCAAGCCCTTACCTGACCGAAGCTTGCGACATTTCACGCTTCTGGTAATGGATTCCCTGCATGCTCTCGCCTCGCCGCCGCTATCTGCTCCTCAGCCTCTGTGTCCTGTTGTTGATCGGTCTTGTCGCGGTGTGGCTACGCAGCACCACGCCGCAAATCCCCGAAGCGATCAAGCGTGGCTACAGTGATGCCTTGGAAAACGCCCGTAATGGGCAGCCAGGGGCGGCACGGATGCTTTACCAGCAATTGGGGCGTCCGGACCTCTCGCCCAAGCGCCGCGTATGGCTGCACGCCGAACTGCCCAACTACCCCAGCCCTCAAGCCCTGAAACTGGCGGACGCGGACCTGCACAGCGAATCGCCGGACGTGCGTCGAGCCGCCATCGGCAGCATCGTCGGGCTGGTGCCGACCGGCCAGCGCAGCCTGTTGCTCGGCCCGCTCCTGGATGATGATGACCAGAACGTCCGATTCGCCGCCGTGAACGCGCTGCTGGGCTTGTCGCCGGATGACCTCGGCTTGTATTTCGGGGCGATGCAGTTAGCCATCGACACCTGGGAACAAGTGCTCGAGGACGGTCCGAAAACCGCTGAGACCCACTACCAGCTCGCCCGACTGCACCTGCACAACGCCGAACTGAAGAAAGCCCAACTGGCGCTTGAGCAGACTTTGCGCCTGCAACCGAACAACCTGCCGGCGCTGGTCATGCAGATCGAAGTGCTGGACAAACAAGGCCAGGGCGAAGCCGCACGACAATTGCTCGCCCGACAGTTGCAGACCCAGCCAGCGTCGGCTTATCTGCAACATGCGCTGGGCATGTGGCTGCTGCAACACGGTCAGAACGAGTATGCACTGCTTGGCTTGGCAAAAGCGGTGGAACTGGAGCCCGAGAACCGCCATTACCGCTATGACCTGGCGACTACCCTGCATGCCGAGCAGGAAGTGGAAGCGGCGCAGAAACAGTTGCAGGAAATCGTCCAGCGCTACCCCGCCGACCGCAAGGCACGGGTGCTGCTGATCAACTATTGGCAGGAGACCGGCCAGTTGCAGAATGTTCAAGTCCTGCTGGCGCAACTTGAACAATTGAACCCTGACGACCCGGCGCTGCAACAAGGCCTGTAGGCGCTGCCGAAGGCTCGGGCCGCGTTCGGACGATCTTTTGATCTTAATCTTTCGCTTGCGACTCAATTGTCTGGGACAAGATCGCAGCCTCGCTTCGCTCGACAGCTCCTACAAAGTTGTGCAGCACACCGCGTTTTATCGATATAAGCGGAACCGCCATCACCGCCAAGGGTCAAGTGTTCAGGCAGTTGAATTCAGGCGTTACCCCGCCTGCTGCCCACTTCCCTAGTCATGAGAGGGCTATTTTTGTCTACATCTAACGAGTTGATCAGTGCAAAAGCCGCCACCGGCATCGAAGGACTGGACGACGTCCTTTCCGGTGGTTTGTCCCGCGGCCATGTGTTCCTGCTTGAGGGGGAACCGGGGACTGGTAAGACCACGGTCGCGCTGCATTTTCTGTTGGCCGGCGCCAAGGCTGGCGAGCGCTCGTTGTACATCACGCTATCGGAAACCGAGCGTGAACTGCGTCAGGGCGCAACCTCCCACGGGTGGACGCTGGACGACAATATTCATATTTTCGAGCTGACCCCACCCGAAAGCCTGCTCAATGCCGAGCACCAGCAGAGCTTGCTGTACTCCTCGGACCTGGAGCTGGGCGAGGCGACCCGGCAGATCTTCGAAGTGGTCGAACGGGTCAAGCCGACCCGGGTGGTGCTCGACAGCCTCTCGGAGATTCGCCTGCTGGCGCAAAGCTCCCTGCGCTATCGGCGCCAGATCCTCGCGATCAAGCACTACTTCGTGCGCTACGACGCCACGGTCCTGTTGCTCGACGACCTGACCACCGAGTCCCTGGACAAGACCGTACACAGCGTCGCCCACGGGGTGATTCGCCTGGAAGAACTGACGCCCAACTATGGCGCCGAACGGCGGCGGATCCGAGTGGTCAAGTATCGCGGGCAGAAATACCGCGGCGGTTACCATGACTTCACCATCATGGGTGACGGCGTGCACGTCTTCCCGCGCCTGGTGGCCGCCGAACACCGCGGCCAGTACCTGCGCCAACAACTCTCCAGCGGCATCTGCGAACTGGACTCGCTGCTGGGCGGCGGTATCGAGACTGGTTCCAGCACGTTGATCCTGGGCCCGGCGGGGACCGGCAAGTCGCTGATAGCACTGATTTTTGCCGCCGCCGCTGTGCGCCGCGGCGAGAAGGCCGCGCTGTTCATCTTCGATGAAGAACTGGGCTTGTTGTTCGAACGCATGAAAAACATCGGCATCGATCTACAAGCCCTGCAAGAGACCGGCAACCTGCTGATCGAACAAGTGGACGCCGCCGAGCTGTCCCCTGGCGAGTTCTCCCACCGCGTGCGCCGTTGCGTCGATGAGGGCGACATCAAGACCGTGGTCATCGACAGCATCAACGGTTACCAGGCGGCCATGCCGGAAGAGAATGCCCTGGTGCTGCACATGCATGAACTGTTGCTCTATCTCAACCGCAAGGGCGCGGCGACCTTCATGACCGTAGCCCAGCACGGCCTGGTCGGCGACATGCAGGCGCCCGTGGACATTACTTACCTGGCTGACACGGTGATTCTTTTGCGTTATTTCGAAGCGCTGGGCAAGGTTCGTCGGGCGATTTCCATCATCAAGAAACGTACGGGCAGCCATGAGTCGACCATCCGCGAATACCGCATCAGCGGCTTGGGCATGACCATCGGCGAACCGCTCGAAGCGTTCCAAGGCGTCTTGCGAGGGGTTCCCACTTACATGGGCGAGAGCAACCCGTTGCTCGGGGATGAACACCGGTGACGCTGGCCGAGCCCCTGTCCGAACGGGCGCTGATCCTCGCGCCGCTGGGACGGGACAGCCAGATCGCCTTGATGATCCTCAATGAAGCCGGTTTCGCCGGCCTCATTTGCCGTCATCTGGGTCATTTGTGCGAAGAATTGGAAAAAGGTGCCGGCCTGCTGGTGATTTCCTCGGAAGCCCTGGTGGGGCCCGATCTGGAAGCGCTGTTCCTGCACATCGAGCAGCAGCCGGCCTGGTCTGACCTGCCCATTGTCTTGCTGACCCATCACGGCGGCCCGGAACAGAACCCGGCGGCGCGTATCGGTACACAACTGGGCAACGTGACCTTTCTCGAGCGCCCTTTCCACCCGGTGACCCTGATCAGCCTGGTGACCACCGCCCTGCGCGGCCGTCGAAGGCAGTACGAAGCCCGCGACCGCCTGATCGACCTCAGCAACAGCGAACTGCGCCTGCAAACCACCCTTGAAACCCTCGAACAGCAAGTGGAAGAACGCACCGCCCAGTTGCGCCATAACGAAGAAGCCCTGCGCCAGTCGCAGAAAATGGAAGCGGTCGGCCAGCTCACCGGCGGTATCGCCCACGACTTCAACAACATGCTCACAGGGATCATCGGCAGCCTCGAACTGCTGCGCCGACGTCTGGCCCGGGGCCGCACCGAAGACCTGGACAGCCTGATCGACCTGGGCGTGACCTCGGCCAACCGCGCCGCCGGCCTGACCCATCGCCTGCTGGCGTTTTCCCGTCGGCAATCACTGGACTCCAAGGCCGTCCAGATGAACACGCTGGTGCTGTCCATGGGCGAGTTGCTGCAACGCAGCCTCAACGAAAGTATCCGCCTGGACATGCGGCTGGACGAACAGCTCTGGGTCGCCGAAGCCGACCCCAACCAACTGGAAAGCGCCCTGCTCAACCTGGTCCTCAACGCCCGGGATGCCATGCCCAACGGCGGGAACCTGGTGGTACAGACCTGCAACCAGCACCTGGACGCCGATTTCACCGACGCCTACACCAACCTGGAACCCGGCGACTATGTGGTGCTGAGCGTGCAGGACAGCGGTTGCGGCATGCCCGAAGCGATCATCGGTCGCGCGTTCGATCCGTTCTTCACCACCAAGCCAATCGGCCAGGGCACCGGGTTGGGCCTGTCGATGATCTATGGGTTCAGCAAGCAATCGCGTGGCCATGTGACCATCGACAGCGAAGTCGACAAAGGCACCACCGTGAACCTTTACCTGCCGCGCTTTCGCGGTGAGGAAATACACGAACCTCAGGTCACCACCCCACACGCACCCTATGCGCAGGACGGTGAGACCGTGCTGATCGTCGAGGACGATCCAGCGGTGCGAGTGCTGGTGAGCGCGGTGTTGAGCGAGCTGGGCTATGCCTTTGTGGAAGCGGCCGACGCCAACAGCGCAATACCGATCCTCCAGTCAGGCCAACGCATCGACCTGCTGATCAGCGACGTGGGCCTGCCCGGCATGAATGGCCGGCAACTGGCGGAAATCGGCCGGCAGATCCGCCCGGACCTGCGGGTGCTGTTCATCACCGGTTATGCGGAACACGCAGCGGTACGCGGCGGCTTCCTGGACCCGGGGATGCAGATGATCACCAAGCCGTTCACGTTTGATTTGTTGACGGCCAAGGTGCGGGAGATGATCACGGTTCCTTGATTCAGTGAGAGGGCCCTTAACTCTGTGGGAAGGGCCTTAACTCTGTGGGAAGGCCCTTAACTCTGTGGGAAGGTCCTTGATTCTGTGGGAGCAAAGCTTGCTCGCGATGAAGTCACCTCGGTTTCAGAAAGACCGAGCAGCCCTCATCGCGGGCAAGCCTTGCTCCCACAAAAGCCTTGCCCAATCCAAACAATACTTTTGAAACCTACGACAACATCGACTGCATGATGCTCTGCAGCTCATCCAGGTCGAACGGCTTGTCCAGGATCGGCGCCTTGCGGGTAATGGGGCTATCGGTGTCGCGCACTTCCTGCGCGTAGCCGCTGATGAAAATGACCTTCAGCTCGGGGCGCAACTTGACCGCAGGCTCGGCGATCTGCACCCCGGAGATACCACCCGGCAGGCGGAAGTCGGTAATCATCATGTCCAGATGAGGCTTGCTCGCCAGGATCTCGAACGCCTGGGCACCGTTTTCGGCCTGCAGCACCCGGTATCCCTCGCCCGACAGGTAAGCCGACAGCACCATCAGGATCGACGGGTCATCCTCGACGATCAATACAACATCTTGCGCATCTTCACTCATGAGAAGCCTTTGTTCGATCAATAGCTGCTGATACGACCTTGGGGTCTCGCAGAGGTTGCGTCTGTTCGGCGGTTTTGTCCAAGACAGTTTTCTGCAAGGGCAGGCAAACACGAAACAAGGCTCCGTCATTGAGGCGACTGTTGACCGTGATCGTCCCGCCATGGGCCGCGACAATCTGCTCGGAAATGAACAGCCCCAGGCCCAGGCCAGCAGCGGCCGCCTTGGACGATACGCGCTCGAACTGCTGGAAGATACGTTTCTGGTTTTCCTCGCTGATACCGATGCCATGGTCCTGGACCTCGATGCAGGCGTGGTCGGGCGTCTTGTAGACGCGCACCTCGATCGGACCCTTGCCGCCGTAGCGCAACGCATTGGTCAACAGGTTCGAGACCACCTGCTCGATACGAAACTCATCCCAAAGCCCCTCCACCGCCGGTTCAGCCATGCAGGTCAACGAGCACTCGGCGACGGCGATCTGCGGCTGGAAATTGCGCAGCAGGTTCTCCACCAATGCCGTCAGGTTGAAGCGGGTCGGACGGATCGACAGCTTGCCGGTGCGAATCCGCGACACATCCAGCATGTCCTCGATCAGCCGGATCAGGCTCTTGATCTGCCGCTCATCGCGTTCGACCATCGCCCGCACTTTATCCAGGCTGAAGGCGGCGGCGTTGTCCCGGGCCAGGTGCATCTTGCGCAATTGTGTCTCGAGAATGAGACCATTGAGGGGCGTACGCACCTCGTGGGCGACGATGGACATGAAGTCGTCACGCATGCGCACCGCTTGCTCCAGCTCGCCGCGGGTGGTCTCCAGTTGCTGCAACAGCACCTCCTGCTCGCGGCGACTCTGCTCAAGGGCTACGACCTGCTCCTTCATGGCCTTTCGTTGACGGTACAACTCGACGAACACATTGACCTTGCTTTTGACCGCCTGGGTGTCCAGCGGCTTGTGCAGGAAGTCCACCGCACCGTTTTCATAACCGGTAAAGGCATAGTTGCGTTCACGACCGGCGGCACTGACGAAGATGATCGGAATGCTGCGGGTCTTCTCCGTGCCGCGCATCAGCTCGGCCAGTTGGAAACCATTCATCTCCGGCATCTGCACATCGATGATGGCCAAGGCAAAGTCGTGTTGCAGCAACAGCGACAGCGCTTCGTCCGCCGACGGGGCCTTGAAGACCTCGCGGTCGTGCCCCCTGATCAACGCTTCCAGGGCCAACAGATTCTCAGGCAGATCATCGACGATCAGCAGTTTGGCTTGAACATCTCTTGGCATGTGGTTCATTCCAGCCCGGCCAGCAATTGGCCGATGCCTTGCAAAGTAAGGATATGGTCGGGCTCGTGCAGGGCCAGCGCCGCTTCGGGCATGGTCGAGACCTGGGCTTCACCGGGGTCCTGGACCACCGTGATCCCGCCCAGTGCCCTGACCTTCGCCAAGCCACAGGCGCCATCATTGTTGGCGCCGGTCAGCACCACGGCCAGCAATTTCTGGCCATAGACATCGGCGGCCGATTCAAACAACACATCGATGGACGGCCGCGAATGATGCACCGGTTCCTCCAGGCTCAACGACAGGCTACGGTCAGCCTCGACCGACAAGTGATAGCCAGGCGTGGCGACATACAAGGTTCCCGGCACGATGTCTTGCTTGTCTCGGGCTTCCTCCACCGGCACCGCCAGACGATGTCCGAAGACACGGGCCAGTTGGCTTTCGCGCTCGTCCGGCAAATGCAATACCACCAGGATAGGCACGCCAAAACCCTTGCGCAGGTGTCCGAAGACCCTGAGCAACGCTTCGACGCCACCGGCCGATGCACCGACGACAATGGCCTCGATGGGCGGGTTGGATCTGTCCTTCGTCTGGTTCATAACTTGCGATAGATCCGTTCCTGTTTGACCAACGGCTCGAATCGATGGCCGTAAGCCGAGAAATCCAACGTCTCCTTACTGCCCAATACCAGGAAACCACGGTGACAAAGGGACTCATGAAACAGCCCAAACGCACGATCCTGTAGTTTCTTATTGAAATATATCAATACGTTACGACAGGAAATTAACTGGGTTTCTGAAAAGACACTGTCGGTCGCCAGGCTGTGATCGGCAAAGGTCACGTTCTCGCACAGGGTTTTGTCGAACATCGCATAATCGTAGGCGGCGGTATAGTAATCGGCAAACGAGCGCCGGCCTCCGGCGGCCTGGTAGTTCTGGGTATAGGTGCGCACGTTCTCCAGGGAGAAAATCCCCTGCTTGGCTTTTTCCAACGAGCGCGGGTTGATATCGGTGGCATAGATGAGCGTGCGGTCCAGCAGGCCTTCTTCGCGCAGCAGGATCGCCATGGAGTAGACCTCCTCCCCCGTGCTGCAACCAGCGATCCAGATCTTGATCGAAGGGTACGTCCTGAGCAGCGGCACGATTTCCTCGCGGATAGCGAGGAAATGCGAGGGGTCGCGAAACATCTCGCTGACCGGGATCGTCAGCAGTTGCAGCAACTGCATGAACGCCCCCGGGTCGTGCAGCACGCGCTCCTGCAATGCCGAGATGGTCCTGCACTCGAGCTGGCTCAGCGCATGGTGGACCCGGCGCTTGATGGACGCACCGGAATAATCGCGAAAATCGTAGCTGTACTTGAGGTAGATCGCTTCGATCAACAAACGAAGTTCAATGTCAGTGTCACGTTCCACTAAATTCTTTCCATATTCGGCAACCACACGCGAATCAGCGAGAACAGACGATCCAGATCGATCGGTTTGGCCAGGTAGTCGTTGGAACCCGCCGCCAGGCAGCGCTCCTGATCATCCTTCATGGCCTTGGCCGTCACGGCAATAATGGGCAGCTTGCGCCAGCGCGGGTCCTTGCGGATCAGCGCGGTGGCTTCGAAACCGTCCATCTCCGGCATCATTACATCCATCAGCACCAGATCGATATCGTCGAACTCGTTCAGGCGATCGATCGCCTCGAAGCCGTTACGGCCGATGACAACGATCGCCCCCTTCGCCTCCAGGGCGCTGGTCAGGGCAAAGATGTTGCGCACATCGTCGTCCACCAGCAGCACCTTGCGGCCTTCAAACACCTTGTCGCGGCTGCGGGCGGCCTTGAGCATCCGCTGCCGTTCATGGGACAACCGGGATTCGACTTTGTGCAGAAAGAGTGTCACCTCGTCCAGCAAGCGCTCTGGCGAACGGGCGCCCTTGATGATGATCGAGCGCGAATACTTGCGCAGTTCGGCCTCTTCGTCACGGGTCAGGTTGCGCCCGGTGTAGACGATCACCGGCGGGAAGGAACAGATGTCTTCGCTGGACATGCGCTTGAGCAGGTCATTGCCGAGCATGTCCGGCAACTTGAGGTCGATGATCATGCAGTCGTAGACATTGGTCCGCAGCAGGTCCAGGGCTTGCTGGGCCAGGCCAACGGCGGTGATCTCGATGTCATCATCGCCGATCAGCCGGGTAATACTGTCACGCTGCAGGTCATCGTCCTCCACCAGCAGCACCCGCTTGACCTTCTGGGTCAGCTTGGCCTCAAGGCGGGCGAATACATCCTTGAGTTCTTCACGGGTGGTCGGCTTGACGGCATAGCCGATGGCGCCCATGTGCATGGCGGCTTCGACGCGGTCTTCGACGGAAATCACGTGCACCGGAATGTGCCGGGTTTCGGCTCGCTCCTTGAGCCGCTGCAACACCGTCAGCCCGGAATGGTCCGGCAGGCGCATGTCCAACAGGATGGCGTCGGGGGCCAGTTGCAAAGCCAGGTCGAAACCTTCATCGGCACCGTGGGCCACCAGGCACTGGTAACCGAGCTCATGGGCCAGGTCGAACAGGATGTGGGCGAACTTGGGTTCGTCCTCGATCACCAGGATGCACCGGGTGTCGAACGGCGCCTTGTCGCGGTCGTCGGCGAAGCGGGCAATCGGCGTATCCACTTCAGCGATCAGCGGTGCCGGGGCGGCTTTTGGCGCAACCGGCGCTGGCGCGGTGGCCGTCGGGGTGAAGGTCATCGGCTCTGTCGGCGTGTCCCCGGGCTCGACATAACGCTCAGGCATTACCAGCGTAAACACGCTGCCCTGCCCCGGCTCGCTGGAAACCGAGATAGAGCCGCCCAGCAACATGGCCAGGTCCCGGGAAATCGACAACCCCAGGCCCGTGCCGCCGTAACGACGGTTGGTCGTGCCATCAGCCTGGCGGAACGCTTCGAAGATGCTCTGCTGCTGATCGGCGGCGATGCCGATCCCGGAGTCGCGCACCATGAACGCGATGCCCGAACCCGGCTGCCCGGCCACAGCCAGGCAGACGGAGCCTTGCTCGGTGAACTTCACGGCATTGGACAGCAGGTTCTTGATCACCTGCTCCAGGCGCTGGCGGTCGGTGTAGAGCATCGCCGGCGCATCGGGCAATACCTGGACCTCGAATCCCAGGCCCTTGTCGGCTGCCAACGGCTCGAACATGTCCCGCAGGCCTTCCACCAGACGCTGCACGCTGGTGTTTTCCGGGCGCACTTCCAGCTTTCCGGCCTCGACCTTGGAGATGTCGAGAATATCGTTGATCAGGTTCAACAGGTCGTTGCCGGCGGAGTAGATCGACTCGGCGAACTTGACCTGTTCCTCGCTGAGGTTCTGCTGCGGGTTTTCCGCCAGCAGCTTGGACAGGATCAGCGAGCTGTTGAGCGGCGTGCGCAGCTCGTGGGACATATTGGCCAGGAACTCGGATTTGTACTTGCTCGAACGCTGCAACTCTTCGGCGCGCTCCTGCAATTGGATCTGGGCCAGGTTCAGCTCGCTGTTCTTCTGGTCCATGGCGTCGCGCTGCTCGGCCAATTGCTCGTTGGTCTGCTCCAGCTCCTGTTGCTGGGCTTCCAGGTGGGCCTGGGATTCCTTGAGGATGCGCGACTGCTCTTCCAGTTCCTCGTTGGCGGTCTTGAGCTCTTCCTGCTGCACTTGCAGTTCTTCGTTCAACTGCTGGGTTTCGGCCAGTACTTCCTGCAAGCGCTGGCGATAACGGGCGGCCTCGATGGAGGTGCCGATATTGCCGGCGATCAACTCCAACAGCTCGATATCGCGCTCGGTCAATGGCCGCAGGAAGCCCAGCTCGATGACCCCGTTGATCCGGTCATCGTCACTGGTGGGCACCACCAGCACGCTGTTGGGCAAGCCTTGCCCCAATCCGGAGCTGACTTTGAGGTAATCGTCCGGTACGTCGTCCAGGCGAATAAGACGGCCCTGTTGCACGGCCTGGCCGGCGATGCCTTCACCGTCAACGATCATCTGTTGCTGCTGGTCATCCTCCCGGGACAGGCCATAGGTGGCGACGCGCTTGAGGACGCCATTTTCTTCCCGCGTATAGAGTGCAGCGACCGCCACATCCAGGTACTTCGCACAGAACTGCAGGATATTGCGGCCCAACAGGTTCAGGGACAACTGCCCCAGGACCTGTTCGGCCAGCAGCGTCTGGCCATTGCGCAACCAGGCCTGCTTCTCCAGGTGCAAAGCGCTGCGTTGCTGGACTTTCAGGCTGGCGCTGTAGCTTTCGGACAAGTTCAACAGATCCCGGCGGCCGACGTAGGCCAGCAACCCACTGACAGCGGCGACGAACAGCAGGTACAGGGCAATGCTCCAGACCGTGGTGGTGCGCACGTCCTGGTTACGTGCCGCGCGCAGTTGCTGCTCGGTATCGACGATTTCCTCGAAGGTGTGGCGGATCTCGTCCGTCAAGCGCTTGCCGCGCCCGGACCTCACCGCGCTCCGGTAATCTCCACTGCTGCGTTGCAGGTCGATCATGCCCTGGGCGTACTTGGACCATTCCGTCTGGAGCGCTTGTATCTTGTGCAACCGGTCGGTCTGGACGGGGTTGTCGGCTGTCAATTCCAGCAGTGTATCCAGCGCGACGGCAATCCGCGGCTTGGCCACTTCATAGGGTTCGAGAAAGTGCTCGTCACCGTTCAACAGGTAGCCACGCATGCCGGTTTCCAGGTCCACGCTCAGCTTGAGCGCCTCATTGGCATTATTGATCACCCGGTCGGTATGCCCGACCCACTGGATCACCGACAGCAGGTACGTGACAAGGATGATGAAAAACACCGCGCTGAGGGCGCCCATGCCCAGCGGCAGGCTGATATTGCGGCTCAGGAGCTTGCGAAAACTTTGCTCGTCAACCGAAGACGAAGGAGTCATGGAAAGGGCCTTGGTGGACAGTTGAAAACCGTGGAGTTTGCCCGAAAAACGGCGTTTGGATCCACATTATCTGACGAGTCAAAGGCGCAAGTCCCGCGACGATCTACCTTGTAGCAAGGAAGCGACTATCCTTGTCAGCTCTTGTACTATAGATCCTTTCTTGTACAACCCTGGGAACTTGTGCCGCCTTGGCGCTTACTCATGAATGAGGCTTTTTTTCGTACCTTCCCACCCCCATCTTTCGAGAATGTCTACTATGCCCAAAGCATCCGCCGCCACCCAGCCCACCATTCTGGTAGTCGAAGACGATGACATTGTGCGGATGTTGATCGTCGACGTGCTGGAAGAACTGGAATACCAGGTGCTGGAGGCGGATGGTTGTGAGCAGGCACTGGAGTTTTTGTGCGACCTCGAAAAATATGACATCGACCTGATGATGACCGACGTCGGTCTGCCGGAAATGGACGGGCGGGAATTGGCCAAGAAGGCTCGGCTCGAACGGCCACAACTGCCGATCCTGTTTGCCAGCGGTTACGCAGAAAGCATCGACGTGCCTGAAGGCATGTCGGTAATCGGCAAGCCCTTCTCCATCGATCAATTGCGCGACAAGGTCAGACGCATTCTTGCTTGAGCCGGATCGCATTCTTGGTCACTATCGGCGCCCCGCGCGCCGATGGCGCCTGATTCGCGCCAAGGAACCCCCTGCCCATGCGTCACCCCACCGCCACCAAAGTCCTGGTCATCGGCTATGTCTGGCCCGAGCCGCGTTCATCGGCGGCCAGTGGGCATGTCATGCAGATCCTCGAGGCCTTCCTCGGGCAAGGCTGGGACATCACCTTCAGCAGCCCGGCCGGCCCGGGCGAGCAACGTGCCGACCTGGTCGCGCTGGGCATCCGCGAAGTGCCCATCGAACTCAATAACAGCAGTTTTGACGTATTCATCCGTGAATTGGCGCCGGACATCGTGTTGTTCGACCAGTTCATGATGGAAGAACAGTTTGGCTGGCGGGTCGAAAAGCACTGCCCGGGCGCCCTGCGGGTGCTGGAGACGTCAGACTTGCAGAGCCTGCGCCACGCCCGGCACCAGCGTTTGAAGGACCGCCTGAAGCACGATGAGGCTGGCGAGGATTTCAGCGACCTCTTCGCCCCGGCCCTGGACGAGGAGTTCCAGCGGATGGCCGACACCGACCTGGCCAAGCGGGAAATCGCCGCCCTGTACCGCTGCGACCTCAACCTGATGGTGTCCGAGGTTGAAATCGAACTGTTGGTGGAACACTTCAAGCTGCCCCGCAACCTGCTGCTCTGGTGCCCGTTGATGCTGGACCTGCCCAGCGAACAGCCCGTGCCGTTCGAGGAGCGAGCGCATTTTCTCAGCATCGGCAACTTCCGCCACGCGCCGAACTGGGACGCCGTGCTCTGGATGAAAAACGCCATCTGGCCACTGATCCGCCAACAATTACCCGGCGCGCAACTGCACCTGTACGGCGCCTACACCCCACCCAAGGCCGCCGCATTGCACAACCCGGCCCAGGGCTTTCACATCATGAACTGGGCCGAGGACGCCTTGCAGGTGATGTCGGCGGCACGCATCTGCCTGGCGCCGCTGCGTTTCGGCGCCGGCATCAAGGGCAAGTTGATCGACGCCATGCGCTGCGGCACCCCCAACGTCACCACGCCCGTGGGCGCCGAAGCCATGCACGGCGGCATGCCCTGGCCCGGCGTGATTGCCCAGAGCGCCGAAGGCATCGCCAATGCGGCGGTGCAGTTGTATCGCGACCCGGCACGCTGGACCCAGGCCCAGGATGCAGGCCTCGCCCTGCTGGAGAACCGCTACCGGCAACAGGTGCACGGCCCGGCGCTGATCGACAGCATCAACGCTTGCCGGGCGGACCTTGCACAACGACGCCGGGACAACTTCACCGGCAGCATGCTGCGTCACCACCAGCACAAAAGCACCCAATACATGTCCCAGTGGATCGAAGAAAAAAACCGCAACGGCTAGACGTCAGAGTGGCAGCCGCCTGGCGAAGGGGGCATTATCCAGCGGCGATAACAATAAAAGCGCCAGACCCATGACCCGAACAGCCAGAATCACCGACCCCTCCTACGAGTTGATGGACGACCATAACGGGTTGTCCATCATCTACCGTCAGCACGGTTTCCCCTGCCCGCTGGTGCGCTGGCATTTCCACAAGGAATACGAGCTGCACTTGATCGTCGCCAGTTCCGGCAAAGTGTTCATTGGCGACTACATCGGCAACTTCTATCCCCAATCGCTGTTCCTCACCGGGCCCAACCTGCCCCATAACTGGATCAGCCAGGTGGCCGAGGACGAAGTGGTGCACAAGCGCGACATGCTGGTGAACTTCACCGACGAGTTGTTCGAAAGCGGCCACCAGGTGTTCGCCGAACTCAAGACGGTCGCACCGCTGCTCGAACGTGCCCAATACGGCATCGAGTTTCGCTGCAAGCGCACCATCCGCCAGGCCATGACCCTGATGCAGCGCATCGCCGATTCTCAGGGCATGAGCCGCCTCGGGCATTTCTTCATCCTGATGGAGCTGCTGGCCGGCACGGATGACTACCAACTGCTTTCCGGCGCGACCTCCCCGCAAGCGGCGGACGAACACAGCATCGACCGCACCAACCGCGCGGTGGACTACATCTTTGCCCACTACGCCCGGGAAATGTCCCTGGAAGAAGTGGCCGAGCACCTGGGCATGAAACCCACCTATTTCAGCCGGGTGTTCAAACAGGCCACTGGCCGCTGCTTCATTGAATTCGTCAATCGCCTGCGCATCAGCAAATCCTGCGAATTGCTGGCCGACGGCGACAAACCGGTGACAGACGTGTGCTTTGAATCCGGCTTCAACAACATCTCCAATTTCAACCGGCGTTTCCAGCAACTCAAGGGCATGACCCCGTCCCATTATCGGCGGCTGGCGGTGCAGCGGTTGACCGAGCAGAATCAAGGCTGAGAATCTCGGATCATTTCTGTGGCGGGATTCATGTGGGAGCAAGGCTTGCCCGCGATGCAGGCGCCTCGGTTCCCCGGAAGACCGCGTCAACTTCATCGCGGGCAAGCCTTGCTCCCACAGATAATTTCCATCGCCACACCCCACCCAGTGCAAAAAAGTATCAGCACAAGTGCGACGGATGATTTGTCACGCCGTCCAATGAGGGCTGTAATCAGCGCACATTCTTCCCTTCATCCGGAAGACACAAAAACAATAACTGTCCTTCTGCAGCCTTCGGGCGCGGAAAAGGAGTGCGCGATGAAACCTTCGGTAAAAGCTCTGCTTGTCTCCACCTGCATGGCCCTCAGCAGCGTCAGCTTCGGCGCAGAGACCCTCACCATTGCCACGGTCAATAACAGCGACATGATCCGCATGCAAAAGCTCTCGAAAACCTTCGAGGCCGAGCACCCGGACATCAAGCTCAACTGGGTGGTGCTCGAAGAAAACGTCCTGCGCCAGCGCCTGACCACCGACATCGCCACCCAAGGCGGACAGTTCGACGTACTGACCATTGGCATGTACGAAGCTGCACTCTGGGGCGCCAAGGGCTGGCTGGAACCGATGAAAGACCTGCCGGCCTCCTACGACCTGGACGACGTATTCCCTTCCGTACGTGATGGCTTGTCGGTCAAAGGCTCGCTGTACGCCCTGCCGTTCTATGCCGAAAGCTCGATCACCTATTACCGCACGGACCTGTTCAAGAACGCCGGGCTGACCATGCCCGAACACCCGACCTGGACCCAGATCGGTGAGTTCGCCGAAAAACTCACCGACAAATCCAAGGAGCAATATGGCCTGTGCCTGCGGGGCAAGGCCGGTTGGGGCGAGAACATGGCGCTCATCACCACCCTGGCCAACGGCTTTGGCGCGCGCTGGTTCGATGAGAAGTGGCAGCCGCAATTCAATGGGCCCGAGTGGAAGGATGCGCTGAACTTCTACGTCGACAATATGAAGAAATCCGGCCCGCCGGGCGCTTCCAGCAACGGCTTCAACGAAAACCTGGCGCTGTTCAACAGCGGCAAATGCGCGATCTGGGTGGATGCCAGCGTCGCCGGCTCGTTCGTCACCGACAAGACCCAGAGCAAGGTGGCCGACCACGTCGGATTCACCTTCGCCCCCCACGAAAAAACCGACAAGGGCACCTCGTGGATGTACTCCTGGTCGCTGGCCATCCCGGCCAGTTCCAAAGCCAAGGAAGCGGCCACGGTCTTTACCACCTGGGCAACGTCCAAGGAATACAGCCAATTGGTCGCCAAGACCGACGGTATTGCCAACGTACCGCCAGGCACCCGCACCTCGACCTACAGCGACGAGTACATGAAGGCCGCGCCGTTTGCCAAAGTGACCCTGGAGTCGTTGAAAGTCGCCGACCCGAAAGCGCCAACCCTCAAGCCTGTGCCCTACATCGGCATCCAGTTGGTGACCATTCCCGAGTTCCAGGCCATCGGCACCCAGGTGGGCAAGTTCTTTTCCGGCGCGCTGACCGGCCAGCAGACCGTGGACCAGGCGTTGACCGCCGCGCAGTCCACCACCGAACGCGAGATGAAACGTGCTGGGTATCCCAAATAATCCGCGCCGCCTGCTCTCGCTTTCTGTGGGAGCGGGCTTGCTCGCGAATAGGTCGGCACATTCAACATTAATGTGACTGACAAATCGCTTTCGCGAGCAAGCCCGCTCCCACAGGGGGATCTTCATAGGCCCGCAAAAATCGGTTCAATGCCATGAATAGCTCAACAACAACTGCCAAAGCCCCCATCGAGATTGCCCCGCCGGCACGCAAGATCCGCCTGGCGAACCCCGGTTGGTTCCTGGTCAGCCCTTCGGTGGCCTTGTTGCTGCTGTGGATGATCGTGCCGCTGGGCATGACCGTCTACTTCTCGCTGATCCGCTACAACCTGCTCTACCCCGGTGAAAACGAATTCGTCGGGCTGGAGAACTTCACCTACTTCCTGACCGACTCGGGTTTCATGCCCGGTGCCACCAACACCTTGTTGCTGGTGGGCAGCGTGCTGCTGATCAGTATCGTGCTGGGGGTGTTGATCAGCGCGCTGCTGGAGGCCAGTGAGTTTTTTGGTCGCGGCATCGTCCGAGTCCTGCTGATCTCGCCGTTCTTCATCATGCCCACCGTCGGCGCGCTGATCTGGAAGAACCTGATCTTCCACCCGGTGTCGGGCATCCTCGCCTCGGTGTGGAAACTGTTCGGCGCCCAACCGGTGGACTGGCTGGCCCATTACCCGCTGCTGTCGATCATCATCATCGTGAGTTGGCAATGGCTGCCCTTCGCGATCCTGATCCTGATGACCGCCATGCAGTCGCTGGACCAGGAACAGAAAGAGGCCGCGCGCCTGGACGGTGCCGGCCCGATCGCGATTTTCTGGCACCTGACCCTGCCGCACCTGGCCCGCCCGATTGCCGTGGTGCTGATGATCGAAACGATCTTCCTGCTGTCGGTGTTCGCCGAGATCTTTACCACCACCAACGGTGGCCCTGGCTACGCCTCGACCAACCTTGCCTACCTGATCTACAACCAGGCACTGGTGCAGTTCGACGTCGGCATGGCTTCGGCCGGTGGCCTGATTGCCGTGGTCATTGCCAACATCGCCGCCATCATCCTGGTCCGGATGATCGGCAAAAACCTCACCGACAAGCACTGAGGCCGTCGCCATGACTCTTCAACAATCCCGTCGCCTGCAAAGCCTGCTGCTGGGCACGCTGGCCTGGGCCATCGCGATCCTGATCTTCTTCCCGATCTTCTGGATGGTGTTGACCAGCTTCAAGACCGAAATCGATGCGTTCGCCACGCCGCCGCAGTTCATCTTCGCGCCCACGCTGGAGAACTACCTGCACATCAACGAGCGCAGCAACTACTTCAGCTTCGCCTGGAACTCGGTGGTGATTTCCTTCAGCGCCACCGCCCTGTGCCTGCTGATTGCGGTGCCGGCGGCCTACTCCATGGCGTTCTATGAAACCCAGCGCACCAAAGGCACGTTGCTGTGGATGCTCTCCACCAAAATGCTGCCGCCAGTGGGCGTGCTGATGCCGATCTACCTGCTGGCCAAGCAATTTGGCCTGCTGGACACGCGTGTCGCGTTGATCATCATCTACACGTTGATCAACCTGCCCATCGTGGTCTGGATGATTTACACCTACTTCAAGGACATCCCTCGCGACATCCTCGAGGCCGCACGCCTGGATGGTGCCACGCTGTGGCAGGAGATGGTCCGCGTGCTGCTGCCGATTGCCAAGGGCGGCCTGGCGTCCACCGTGCTGCTGTCACTGATCCTGTGCTGGAACGAGGCCTTCTGGTCGCTGAACCTCACCTCCTCCAAAGCCGCGCCACTGACGGCGTTGATCGCCTCTTATTCCAGCCCGGAAGGTTTGTTCTGGGCCAAATTGTCGGCCGTCTCGACCCTGGCCTGCGCGCCGATCCTGATCTTTGGCTGGATCAGCCAGAAACAGCTGGTGCGCGGTTTGTCCTTCGGCGCGGTGAAATGAACCGTCAAAAGATCGCAGGCTTCGCCAGCTCCTACACACAGCTCACAGCCTCCGCGATCCCTGTAGGAGCTGCCGAGTGCAACGAGGCTGCGATCTTTCCCAGCCAACTGAATAAATGACAAGTGGAGGCCCATCATCATGGCCAACCTGAAAATCAAGAATTTGCAAAAGGGTTTCGAAGGTTTCTCCATCATCAAGGGCATCGACCTTGAGGTGAACGACCGCGAGTTCGTGGTCTTCGTCGGCCCGTCAGGCTGTGGCAAGTCCACGCTGCTGCGGCTGATCGCCGGCCTGGAAGAGGTCAGCGACGGCACCATCGAACTGGATGGCCGGGACATTACCGAAGTCAGCCCGGCCAAGCGTGACCTGGCGATGGTGTTCCAGACCTACGCCTTGTACCCGCACATGAGTGTGCGCAAGAACATGTCCTTCGCCCTGGACCTGGCCGGCGTACCCAAGGCCGAGGTCGAGAAGAAGGTCAACGAGGCGGCGCGCATCCTCGAGCTGGGGCCGATGCTCGAGCGCAAGCCCAAGCAACTGTCCGGTGGCCAGCGCCAGCGTGTAGCGATCGGCCGGGCCATCGTGCGCAACCCGAAAATCTTCCTGTTCGACGAACCACTGTCCAACCTCGACGCCGCCCTGCGGGTGCAGATGCGCCTGGAGCTGGCGCGCCTGCACAAGGAGCTGCAGGCGACCATGATCTACGTGACTCACGACCAGGTCGAAGCCATGACCCTGGCCGACAAGGTGGTGGTGCTCAATGGCGGGCGCATCGAGCAGGTCGGCTCACCGCTGGACCTGTATCACCAGCCAGCCAACCTGTTTGTCGCCGGGTTCCTCGGCACGCCGAAAATGGGCTTTCTCAAAGGCAAGGTTACCGGCCTGGACAGTCTGGGCTGTGAAGTGCTGCTGGACGCCGGCACGCGTATCAGCCTGCCCTTGAGCGGTGCCAACCTGAGCGTCGGCGGCGCGGTGACCCTGGGGATTCGCCCGGAACACCTGAACCTGGCGCAACCGGGGGATTGCACCCTGCAAGTCACCGCCGACGTCAGCGAGCGACTGGGCAGCGACACCTTCTGTCACGTCGTCACGGCCTCCGGCGAAGCCTTGACCATGCGCGTTCGCGGCGACCTGGCGAGCCGTTTCGGCGAGCAACTGAGCCTGCACCTGGACGCTGAACACTGCCACTTATTCGATGCCGAGGGCGTTGCGGTGACCCGCGCGCTGCGCGCCGCCGCCTGATTGCCGAGACCTGCGATGAAACTCAACCGACAAAACCTGCACAACCTCAAGCCTGACGTCGCCCTGCCCGCCTACCCTTTGGGCGACATCCGCCAGGGCATCGCCCACATCGGCGTTGGCGGTTTCCACCGGGCTCACCAGGCCTACTACACCGATGCGCTGATGAATACCGGCGCCGACCTGGACTGGGCCATCTGCGGCGTGGGCCTGCGGGCCGAGGATCGCCGTGCCCGGGACGACCTGGCCGGCCAGGATTACCTGTTCACCCTGTACGAACTGGGTGACACCGATGACACCGAAGTCCGGGTGATCGGCGCGATCAATGACATGTTGCTGGCTGAGGATGGCGCCCAGGCGCTGATCGACAAACTGGCCGATCCGCAGATCCGCATCGTCTCGCTGACCATCACCGAGGGCGGCTATTGCATCGACGACAGCAACGGCGAGTTCATGGCCCACCTGCCGCAGATCCAGCACGACCTGGTCCATCCTGACACTCCGAAAACCGTCTTCGGTTTCCTCTGCGCCGCCCTGGCCAAGCGCCGCGCGGCCGGCACCCCGGCGTTCACGCTGATGTCCTGCGATAACCTGCCCCACAACGGCGCAGTCACTCGCAAGGCGCTGCTGGCGTTTGCCGCACTGCGCGACCCGGAACTGGGCCATTGGATCGACGCGAACGTGAGTTTTCCAAATGCCATGGTCGATCGCATCACCCCGATGACCAGCAGCGCGCATCGCTTGCAGCTACATGACGAACATGGCATCGACGACGCTTGGCCGGTGGTCTGCGAACCGTTCGTGCAATGGGTCCTGGAAGACAAGTTCGTCAACGGTCGCCCGGCCTGGGAAAAGGTCGGCGTGCAGTTCACCGATGACGTCACACCTTATGAAGAGATGAAAATCAAGCTGCTCAACGGCAGCCATCTGGCGTTGACCTACCTGGGTTTTCTCAAGGGTTATCGCTTCGTCCACGAAACCATGAACGACCCGTTGTTCGTGCGTTACATGCGCGCCTACATGGACCTGGACGTGACGCCGCAACTGGCGCCAGTGCCGGGCATCGACCTGACCGACTACAAGAACACCCTGGTGGAGCGTTTTTCCAACCAGGCGATTGCCGATCAGTTGGAACGGGTCTGTTCGGACGGCTCGTCGAAGTTTCCAAAATTCACGGTGCCGACCATTAACCGCTTGATCGCCGACGGTGGCGAAACCCGTCGCGCGGCGCTGGTGGTGGCGGCCTGGGCCGTGTACCTGAAGGGCGTGGACGAAAACGGCGTGACGTATTCAATCCCGGACCCACGGGCGGCGTTTTGCCAGGCACTGGTGGCTGACGATGCGCTGGTGACTCAGCGGGTGCTGGAGGTGGAAGAAATCTTTGGCACCGCCATTCCCCGCTCGCCGGAGTTCGTGGCAGCATTCGAATGGTGCTGCAACAGCTTGCGTGAGCATGGGGTAACACGAACACTTGAGCGGATACTGGCTGACGTGAACTAAGCTCGACGCGATCCGCTCTTGTGGCGAGGGGATTTATCCCCGCTGGGCTGCGAAGCAGCCCCAAATGTTTCTGCTGCTTCGGTGTATCAGGCAGTACATCTGGGGGCCGCTTCGCGACCCAGCGGGGCGGTGCGACGTTTCGCTAAATCCCCTCGCCACAGGTTCTGTGTTTTGTTCTTTGATCCGAGGATTTCCATGGCAAACCAACAACTGTTCCTGGGCATCGACTGCGGCACCCAAGGTACCAAGGCACTGGTCCTGGATGCGATCAGCGGCCAGGTTCTCGGCCAGGGCGCCGCTGCCCACAGCATGATCAGCGGCCCCAACGGTCGCCGCGAACAAGACACCCAGCAATGGCTCGATGCATTCACCCAAGCGACTCACCAAGCCTTGGCAGACGCCGGCGTCGATGGCCAGGCGATCCTCGGCATCGGCGTCTCCGGCCAGCAACACGGCCTGGTCCTGCTTGATGACCAGGGCCAGGTCTTGCGCCCGGCCAAGCTGTGGTGCGACACCGAGACAACGCCGGAAAACGATCGGCTCCTGGCGCACCTGGGCGGTGAAGACGGCAGCCTCGAACGCCTCGGCGTGGTGATCGCGCCGGGCTACACGGTTTCCAAGCTGCTCTGGACACGGGAGCAGCATCCCCAGGTGTTCGAACGCATTGCCAGCGTCCTGCTGCCCCACGACTTTCTCAACTACTGGCTCACCGGTCGCCATTGCAGCGAATACGGCGACGCCTCGGGAACCGGCTATTTCAACGTACGCACCCGCCAATGGGACGTGCAACTGTTACAACACATCGACCCCAGCGCACGCTTGCAAGCGGCGCTGCCGGAACTGATCGAGGCCCATCAGCCAGTCGGACGCATCCTGCCGGCCATTGCAGCGCACCTGGGCATCAACCCTGACGCCGTGGTGGCAAGTGGTGGCGGCGACAACATGATGGGCGCCATCGGCACCGGGAACATTCAGCCCGGTGTGATCACCATGAGCCTCGGGTCCTCCGGTACGGTCTACGCCTATGCCGCCGAACCTGCGGTCAGCCCACAACCGTCGGTGGCGACGTTCTGCTCCTCCAGCGGTGGCTGGCTGCCGCTGATCTGCACCATGAACCTGACCAACGCCACCGGGGCGATTCGCGAATTGCTGGCGCTGGACATCGACACATTCAACGCCCTGGTGGTCCAGGCTCCGATTGGCGCCGAGGGCGTGTGCATGCTGCCGTTCCTCAACGGCGAGCGTGTTCCCGCCCTGCCCCATGCCACCGGCAGCCTGCTGGGTCTGACCACCACCAACCTGACCCGGGCCAACCTGTGTCGCGCCGTGGTCGAAGGCACGACCTTCGGTTTGCGCTATGGCTTGGACCTGCTGCGAGCCAACGGGCTCCAGGCGCAGAGCATTCGCCTGATCGGCGGCGGCTCGAAGAGTGCGGAGTGGCGGCAGATCGTCGCCGACACCATGGACACCACGGTCATTTGCACCGAACAGAGCGAAGCCGCTGCCTTGGGAGCGGCGATTCAGGCAGCATGGTGTCACTCGGGTTCACCTACGGATTTGGCCGAGCTGTGCGAGCGCTGCGTCAAGCTCGACCCGACCAGCGAAACCCGGCCAATCGCCGCGCATGTCGCGGCGTCGCAACAAGTTTATGAACGTTATCGACAACACGTCGCAACCCTTTGAGAGCGGGAAACTATGTATTTGGTGTGTGGTGAAGCGCTGTTTGATTTTTTCAGTGAGACCGAGGCGAATGGCCCGGCCTCGCAAGTGAACTACAAGGCCATTGCCGGCGGTTCACCGTTCAACGTGGCCGTGGGGCTGCGCCGCCTGGGTGTTGAATCGGCGCTGTTGACCGGGCTGTCCACCGACTACCTGGGCCGACGCTTGCAACAGGTGCTGCTCAATGAAGGTGTCAGCGCCCAATACCTGGTGGAGTTCGACGCACCGACCACCCTGGCAATGGTTGCCGTGGGCGCCAATGGTTCGCCCCACTACAGTTTTCGCGGCGAAGGCTGTGCGGACCGACAACTGAGCCTGGCGCATCTACCGGACCTGGGCCCCGAGGTACGCGGCTTGCATTTCGGCTCGTTCTCGCTGGTGGTCCAGCCCATCGCCGACACGCTCCTGGCCCTGATGCAACGCGAAAGCGGCCGCCGCCTGATCAGCCTCGACCCGAATGTGCGACTCAACCCGCAACCGGATATCGAGCTGTGGCGCTCACGGATTGCGACGCTGGTGCAATATGCCGACCTGATCAAGGTCAGTGACGAAGACCTGGAGCTGCTCTACCCAGGGGTTGAGCCCAAGGCGATCGTCGAAGGTTGGCTGGGGAACCGCTGCCAATTGGTCTTCCTGACCCGTGGCGGCCAGGGCGCTACGGTCTTCAGTCGCCAACACGGCTCATGGTCGCTGCCGTCCTGTCCGGTGAAGATCGCCGACACCGTGGGGGCAGGCGACACCTTCCAGGCCGCGCTGATTGCGTGGTTGACTGAACAACAATTGGATTCGGTCGAGGGGTTGCATACCCTGACCCGGGAACAGATCAGCGCCATGCTTGAGTTCGCCATTCGCGCCGCCGCCCTGACGTGTGGCAAAACCGGGCCAGACCTGCCATACAGGCAACAATTGAACTGAATGGCGCATCGCTGCTAAAAAATCGCAGCTAAAAACTGGACGCCGGGTTCGGACACGACCGGACCCGAGCGTCAGGCTTACAAGGACAACGCCGCTATTAGCGCCCAGTCATCCGATGGTGTTGCTGATGAAAGTGATTGCCAGCGGCAGGGTTGTGGTCGAGCTCGGTACGCAGCTCGGCGATCAAGTCGTTGATGGCCCGGCAACCGGTGAGTTTATTGGCATCGATGTCGGTTTTGACCAAAGCCACGCGATCGGTTTCGTGATCGTCGTAAATCTTGACCGTCATCTTGAGCTCAGGTGACAAGGTGCATTGCGAGCGCTTGGGCAACAAGCTGCTTTCAATGATGTTTCGCATTTCGAGGGCAGATAGAAACATGGCGACTCTCTCCTGTTGAGGCGGCCAACTTATGTTCACGCCGGCGGTATTTTCGTCCGTTTTCTTCCCTGCGGACTGGGACTACGAATACCGTGCCGTTCGTTCGTTCTTTTTTTTAGCGTTTTCAGTCAACGAGTTCGCCAGGCGAACTCTTGAATCATCCCGCAATAAGTGTGCCTGTATTGAAGACCTTGCGGATTGATCTGAATCAAACGCTTAGCTTCTTCCCGCGCCAGAGAGCTCGTGCAAAATGCAAGGAAACGCTATTTTTTCCATGCAAACTGCAATCACTTTTATCCTGTTCGCAAACTAGAGTAGCCCCTAATGTGAAGACGCAAGCGGGCATCCGTCGCCTGCTTCAAAAAAAGTGTGACGTAGCGTAAAAAACTCAAATCGCGCCCACCGCCGCACGCTCGGCCACGTGGCGCAAACTGTCGAAATTGATATTGGCACCGGAGTCGATCGCCACCAGCGTCTGGCCTCGCGCCCCCGTGTGCGCCACGTACTGCTTGATGCCTGCCACCGCCAGTGCGCCCGACGGTTCGGTGATGGAGCGGGTATCGTCATAGATGTCCTTGATCGCGGCGCACAGTTGATCGTTGCTCACGGTCATCACTTCATCGACACAGAAACGACAGATATCGAGGCCATGGGCGCCGATCTGCGCGACGGCCACGCCATCGGCGAAGGTTCCCACTTCTGGCAAGGTCACCCGCTCACCGGCTGCCAGTGCCGCCTGGAGGCAAGCAGAATGCTGCGACTCGACGCCGATGATGCGTACCTCCGGGCGCAGGTACTTGACGTAGGCCGCGATCCCGGCGATCAGCCCACCGCCGCCGACCGGGACGAAAATCGCATCCAACTGGCCGGGGTGCTGGCGCAGGATTTCCATGGCGACAGTGCCCTGCCCGGCGATCACGTCCGGGTCATCGAAAGGCGAGACGAACTCCCGTCCGGTCTGCTCGGCCAGGTCCAGCGCGTGCGCCAGGGCAAACGGAAAGCTTTCCCCGTGCAGAATCGCTTCGGCGCCTCGGTTGCGCACGCCCAGCACCTTCAATTGCACAGTGGTCACAGGCATGACGATGCTGGCCGAAATCCCCAACTCCCGTGCCGCCAGCGCGACACCCTGGGCATGATTGCCGGCAGACGCGGTGATGACGCCACGGGCGCGCTGCTCCGGGGTCAGTTGCACGAGTTTGTTGTAGGCACCGCGGATCTTGAAGGAAAAGGTCGGTTGCAGGTCTTCACGCTTGAGCAGGATCCGGTTACCCAAGGCCTCGGACAGTGCAGGAGCCGCTTGCAGCGGCGTACGCACGGCCAGCTCATAGACCGGCGCGGCGAGAATCTTCTTAACATAGTGCTCAAGCAGGGCTTGCTCGGTGCGGGTAACGGTCATGGCGATCTCCTGGTTCGGGCGGAGCCCAGGAGACAGAAAGAAAAAACCCGCCTCCAGGGCGGGTTGGGTGCAGCCGACAGCTAACCCGCCAAATAAGGAATGGCGGTAATAATGCTTGGCTGGCTGCGCAGTACGGTTGAGTTCATGCCTGGAAATTAGCGGTGTGTTGGCGGCAAGTCAATGGCAAATTGTAGGAGCTGGCGAAGCCTGCGATCTTTTGATCTTGATCTTGATCTTGATCTTGATCTTGATCTTGATCTTGATCTTGATCTTGATCTTTCGCTTGAGATTCAAGTGTCCGGGGAAAGATCGCAGCCTCGTTGCACTCCACAGCTCCTACATGGCTCCTACAGGTTGTGTCATTTGAGTCCGATTTTATACAGCGCCCCGTCGTCCTCATCCGTCAGCACATACAGGTAACCATCCGGGCCCTGGCGAACATCCCGGACGCGTGCCTTGAGCTCGCCCAGCAAACGCTCTTCATGGACGACCTTGTCGCCCTGCAATTGCAGGCGAATCAGTTCCCCGGGCACCAGCGCCCCGATGAACACGTTGCGCTGCCAGGCCTTGAAACGATCATGGTCGTAGAACGCCATGCCGCTGAGCCCCGGTGACACCTGCCAGACGTGGTGAGGGTCAAGGCCGCCCTCGACGGTCTTGCCCTGGGCTTCGGGAATCGGGGCGCCAGAGTAGTTGATGCCATGGGTCGCCAATGGCCAGCCGTAGTTCTTGCCGCGCTCGATGATGTTCAATTCATCACCGCCCCTGGGCCCGTGCTCGTTTTCCCACAGCGTGCCATTCCAAGGGTTGAGGGCGGCGCCCTGGGGGTTGCGCATGCCGTAGGACCAGATCTCGGGACGGACGTCTTTCTGGCCGACGAAGGGGTTGTCGTCGGGCACCTTGCCGTCGGGGTAGATACGCACGACCTTGCCTTGCAGCTTGTCGAGGTCCTGGGCGGTGGCCCGCTCGTTGTTTTCCCCCAAGGTAATGAACAGATAGCCGTCGCGATCGAAGACCAATCGCGAGCCAAAGTGGTTGCCCGTGGACAGCTTGGGTTGCTGGCGGAAGATCACATCGAAATTCTTCAGGCTCTTGAGGTCTTCGGACAGTTGTCCGCGCCCCACGGCGGTGCCGGCCTTGCCGTCTGCGCCCGCCTCGGCATAAGACAGGTAGACGGTGCGGTCCTGCTTGAAGTCAGGCGACAGCACCACGTCCAGCAGACCGCCCTGGCCCTTGGCCCACACTTGTGGCACACCACTCAAGGGTGTGGACAATTGACCATCGGGGCTGACCACGCGCAGGTTGCCCGGTCGCTCCGTCACCAGCATGCCCTGCTGGCCAGGCAAGAACGCGACGGACCAAGGGTGTTCCAGCCCCTTGACCACGGTGGTCACTTCCAGGGTGCCCTCCTCGCTCTTGAATGACTGGATTGGCGCGGCAGCAGCCGGCGTGGCAAAGGTCAGGACAGCGCTGGCGCAACAGGCGGCCAGGAGTGTTTTACGCAACATGCACATTTCCTTCTGCGGTGTTGAAAGAGAACAACGGACTCCGGCGCCTAGCGGTTGCCATTCTGGCTGTTCCTGGGGGGCGTGGGAGACTCGATGGTGGGACGCGGCGAACCCGACGGTTGGCCGGACCGAGGGTAGCCATTACCGATGCCGCCATTTTCCAGGGTCGGTGGGCGTGGTACAGGCACGCTCGGATTGTCATGAATCGTCGGCACGTTGGGCCGCGTGCCCTGCATGCTGTTGGGATTAGCCCGCCGTGTCGGGCTGTTATAGGGATTGTTGTTGCCCGGCAGATTCTGGGCCAGGACCATAGGGCCTTCGCACGGAGGGGTGGCCTGGGCAGCGGCGGTCAGTAATAGCGTCATGATGGCGAGTATCAGCCTGTTCATTCGGACACCTCTTGAGTTCAGGCATATCGAAAGCACGCTACGCCGCAGGTTCGCCATTGTTAAGCGAAATGTCCCGGTGAAGATGTAACCAAGAGTCTCCGCCCCCTGTGGGAGCGAGCTTGCTCGCGATGGCGGTGGGTCAGCTTGCATCAATAGCGCCTGTACCGTTGCCATCGCGAGCAAGCTCGCACAATGGAAACTTTTCCCAAGGCGCGAAGGTCACCAGAAAGACATTCACCGGCAAGGACAACACCACCATGGCACGGGCAATCTGGAAAGGCGCAATCAGTTTCGGACTGGTCCACATTCCTGTCGCGCTGGTGTCGGCCACCTCTTCCCAGGGCGTGGATTTTGACTGGCTGGACAAGCGCAGCATGGACCCGGTGGGCTACAAGCGGGTCAACAAGGCCACGGGCAAGGAAGTGACCAAGGACGACATCGTCAAGGGTGTCCAGTACCAGAAAGGCCAGTACGTGCTGCTCAGCGAAGAGGAAATTCGCTCCGCCCACCCCAAGTCCACCCAGACCATCGATATCTTTGCCTTTGTCGACAGCGAGAAGATCCCGTTGCAAAACATCGACACGCCCTACTTTCTCGCCCCCGACAAACGCGGGGGCAAAGTCTATGCCCTGCTGCGCGAAACCCTGGTCGAGACCCACAAGGTCGCCCTGGCCCACGTCGTGCTGCATACCCGCCAGCACCTGGCGGCGCTCATGCCCCTTGAATCGGCGCTGGTACTGGTGATGCTGCGCTGGCCCGCGGAGGTGCGCGACCTTGATGTCCTGGAGCTGGGCGACGAGGTGACGAACCCGACCCTGGCCAAGGGCGAGCTGGAAATGGCCAAGCGTCTCGTGGCAGACATGAGCGCCGACTGGGAGCCGCAAGAATACCGGGACAGTTTCGAAGACAAAATCATGGAACTGGTGGAGAAAAAGGCCAATGAAGGCCGTCTCGAAGCGGTGGAGACCGACCCGGGCGAAGAACAACGCAAGACCGCCGATGTCATCGACCTTACCGAGTTGCTTAAGCGCAGCCTGGGCAGCAAGGGCAAGGTCACCGACAAATCCGCCGGGAAGGCCCCGGCAAAACCTGCGAAAACCGGCAAATCCGCGCCTGCCAAAAAAGCCACCAAGGCCTCCCGGGGCTAAAAACCTGGCGTATGCCGCGCTGGAACGGGCCAAGGGCTCGGGCGCCAACCCTTGGGAAGGCTACAACCACCGCCAGCGGATCACCGCCAGTATGTGGGAGCAAATTGGACGCGCAAAAACCCAACGACTGAACACGCGTAGGACGTAGGAGCTGTCGAGTGCAACGAGGCTGCGATCTTTCCACAAACAATTGAGTCCAGAGCGAAAGATCAAGATCAAAAGATCGCAGGCTTCGCCAGCTCCTACGGGGGATGAGGCCTCGGTTCAGATCCAGACAAAGATCGCCAGCAAACCACCAAAAAAAGCCCACTTCTGCAGGTAATACAGCGTGCGGTTGCGTTTCTTCAGGGCCTTGCCTTGCAAGCGTATATTGTAGAGCCTGGAGAACGCCCGGTTCAGGCCGCCCGTCCTGTCACCGGCGTCGTTGGGCGCACCGGCCGCCGCCATCACGGTGCGGCTGAACCAGCGGTTGAACGCGCTGGCCCAGCGAAATTTCATGGGCCGCTCCACGTCGCAGAACAGGATGATGCGGTTATGGTCGGTGGTGTTCTGGGCGTAATGAATAAACGTTTCGTCGAAGATCACCGCCTCGCCATCGCGCCAATGATAAGGCTCGCCATCGACATTGATGTAGCAACCGGCATCGTTGGGCGTTTCCAGGCCCAGGTGATACCGATAGGACCCGGCATATGGGTCGCGGTGCCGGACCAACTTCGAGCCCGGCGGCAACTCGGCAAACATCGCCGCCTTGATCGAGCCGATGCTCTGCACCAGTTCGGTGGTGCGTGGGCACAGTTTCATGGCCGAAGGATGGCTGTCGCCGTACCACTTCAGGTAGAAACGCTTCCAACCGGTCTTGAAGAACGAGTTGAAGCCCACGTCGTCGTATTGATTGGAACGCTTGATCTCCCCTGCGTGCAGCAGGTTCTGGCCTTCGGCCCGGATCTCTTCCCAGTGGGCCTGCAACGGGCTCAGGTCCGGGAACTGCGCCGGGCTCAGGAACGGCCTGTTGGGCAGTTTCGAGCACAGGTAAAGCAGGCAATTGATCGGTGCGAGAAAAGACGAATGATCGCTCAACTGGCGGCCGATCTTATGCCGCACCCGCCCGCGCAGATGAACGTAGCCAATGGAGAAAATGTAAATCGCAACAATGATGAGCTTCACGGAAACCGTCACAATGCAGGAGTGAACAGGTTGCTTTCCCGGGCCAGCCAAGCGGCAAGGGAGGTAGCATCGAGTGAGATGGCATTCTAGCCACAGTTTGTAACCGAAAGTTATCCTTCAATTGTGAAAAACTGTCTTGCCCAGGCAATCCCCTATCGTTTATGCGGCCAGATCAGTACAATCGCCGCCAACTATTACTACGCGCCCCCTTTGGCCGATACCGCAAACCACGGCTTCGGCGCACGTCTACCGGGCCAGGCGCTCCGTATGCTGCTGTCCTCTTATGCCGGATGGACCCTTGCGCTTGCGACCGCGACGCCTTTGGGCGGTCGGGACGTGCGCAAACAGGTACTGAACAGGTACTGCCGCACCCTTAGCTACTCTGAATGTTCCGCAGGATAAACCTTTGATCTCTACAGCTAACATCACGATGCAGTTCGGCGCCAAGCCACTGTTCGAAAACGTCTCTGTCAAATTCGGCGCGGGCAACCGCTACGGTCTGATCGGCGCCAACGGTTGCGGCAAGTCGACCTTCATGAAAATCCTCGGCGGCGACCTCGAGCCGTCTGGCGGCCAGGTCATGCTCGAGCCGAACGTGCGCTTGGGTAAACTGCGCCAGGACCAGTTCGCCTACGAAGAATTCACCGTGATCGACACCGTGATCATGGGTCACGAAGAGCTGTGGAAGGTCAAGGCTGAGCGCGATCGCATCTATTCGCTGCCGGAAATGACCGAAGAAGACGGCATGGCCGTGGCCGAGCTGGAAACCGAATTTGCCGAGATGGACGGTTACACGGCCGAATCCCGTGCCGGTGAACTGCTGCTGGGCCTGGGGATTGGCATCGAGCAGCATTTCGGCCCGATGAGCGAAGTGTCGCCAGGCTGGAAACTGCGTGTGCTGCTGGCCCAGGCGCTGTTCTCCGACCCGGAAGTGCTGCTGCTCGACGAACCGACCAACCACCTGGATATCAACACCATCCGCTGGCTGGAAAACGTGCTGACCCAGCGTTCGAGCCTGATGATCATCATCTCCCACGACCGTCACTTCCTGAACAGTGTCTGCACCCACATGGCGGACCTGGACTACGGCGAGCTGCGCCTGTTCCCGGGCAACTACGACGAGTACATGACCGTGGCGACCCAGTCCCGGGAGCAATTGCTGTCGGACAACGCCAAGAAGAAAGCGCAGATTTCCGAGCTGCAATCGTTCGTCAGCCGCTTCTCGGCCAACGCCTCGAAAGCCAAGCAGGCCACCTCCCGCGCCAAGCAGATCGACAAGATCCAACTGGCCGAGGTCAAGCCATCGAGCCGCGTCAGCCCGTTCATCCGCTTCGAGCAGACCAAGAAACTGCATCGCCAGGCGGTCATTGTCGAGCGCATGGCCAAGGGTTTTGACGGCAAGCCATTGTTCAAGGACTTCAGCTTCACCGTCGAAGCCGGTGAGCGCGTGGCGATCATTGGCCCGAACGGTATCGGCAAGACCACCTTGCTGCGCACCCTGGTCAATGAACTGGAACCCGATGCCGGTACCGTGAAATGGACCGACGCCGCGGAACTGGGCTACTACGCCCAGGACCATGCCCATGACTTCGAAGACGACGTCAACCTGTTCGACTGGATGGGCCAATGGACCCAGGGCGGCGAACAACTGGTTCGTGGCACCTTGGGCCGCATGCTGTTTTCCAACGACGAGATCCTCAAGTCGGTCAAGGTCATTTCCGGTGGTGAGCAAGGCCGCATGCTGTTCGGCAAGCTGATCCTGCAAAAGCCGAACGTGCTGGTGATGGACGAACCGACCAACCACTTGGACATGGAATCGATCGAAGCGCTGAACCTGGCACTGGAAAACTACCCGGGCACGCTGATCTTCGTCAGCCATGACCGTGAGTTCGTCTCGTCCCTGGCTACCCGCATCATCGAGCTGAGCGCCGATGGCGTGGTCGACTTCAGCGGCACCTATGACGACTACCTGCGCAGCCAGGGTGTGGTGTTCTAAGGACGGCCCTTGGCTGTTCGCTGCAAAAGCAAAGCCCTGTCCACTGTGACAGGGCTTTTTTGTATCCCAAGGGTAAAAACCTGTGGGAGCGAGCTTGCTCGCGATGGCGGCCTGACAGTTGGCCTGGGGTTTGTTGACTGGGTACATATCCATTGCTGCGGTAACGGCGGCTTATGGTTCCGCCCCTACGGCGGGTCACTTTTGGAAGAGCGCTGTACGGACCGGACACATGGTTGACGGGTGTGCGGGGACATGGTGGACACTTTCCAGCGAGCCAATTTCGCCGGAAAGCCATCATGCCTTGGACTACGAGAGACGCCATGAGCCTGAAACAAGAGTT